>JBEKOK010000215.1:0-6750 GCA_049521875.1 Steroidobacteraceae bacterium | reverse complement strand
AGTACGTTTCGGCCCCGGACTTCGGAACGGTCGGCGTGGCGGCTGCCGCGGCGCAGCTGCCTAGTGCACCGCACAGTAAAGTCGCGCCCAGCAAGCTGCGCAGCCCAGTTATCACTTTCTGGAGATTCACCTGATTACCTTCACAGCTATGTTGAGGAAGCCATCTCGGTATTACGGTTGTCTTGGGTTCGTTGACTACGTTTGTGTATGCCGCCGTCCTTCATGATCAACAACAGGCGGGCGCGATCCTGAAGCAGTCGAATATCTTTAAGCGGGTCGCCATCGATCAGCAGGAGATCTGCCAGGTACCCGGGGCGGATTAAGCCGAGCTCATCACCCATGCCCATAATTTGTCCCCCGAGCATCGTGCCGGCGCTGAGTGCCTGGGCAGGAGTGAACCCGAAGTGCGTCACAAACAGCTCCATATCACGTGCATTCCTGCCAATCGGGTTCCAAGGGAAGCCGTAGTCACCGCCGGGAAGCACGCGCACCCCGCGCCGGCGAAGTTCAGGCATTAATTTTGAAACGCGCTCAAGCGTCTCAACCTGTTCCTGTTCCACGGCCATCTCGCGTGTAATGCCAAACGCGCTCGCCTCGTGAATGGCGGCGTAATTGACGCCCGGACCTGGCGCAACGAAGATCTGCTCCTTATGTGCCTCGAGCAGGTCAGTCGCTTCATCATCAGCCCACGTGCAGTGATACAGGACCCGGAAACCATGCCGTAGCGCCTGTTTGATGGTTTCTGTCGAGTGGCAGTGCGCGTTCAACCACACACCCGCCTCATGCGCGAGCTGTGTGCCGGCAGCAAGCTCCTCATCATGGAATTGTGTGATTCTGGACGTGCCGGGGCGAATGGCGCTTTCACCAGACAACACGAATTTCACGGCGTCGACGCCGATCCCGATCATCTCGCGGACGAAATCGGCAACCCCTGCGCTATCGGGCATCCGCGCCCCGGCACCGCTATAACTACCTCGCGTGCCGGACAGCGCCGAGGCGCTGCGCTCAAATGAGCAAGCCCGCAGCCGCGGTCCAGGCAGCCAGCCAGCGGCAAATTCATCGCGTAGCGCCACTTCCCAGCGGGCGTTTGTCGCGCCGCCCGAGTAGGCGCTGGTAAAGCCGAAGTCGAGCATGGTCCGCCCCGCCTCGGCGGCCACCAATCGCTGGCGTTCAACATCCAGTTCGCGCCAGCGGAGCGGTCGATCCACGGTGGCACCGAAGCCCAGGTGCGCGTGCGCCTCAATCAACCCCGGAATAAGCATCGCGCCGCCGGCGTCGATGTGCTCGACCGAGTCGCGCGGCAGCCGCTCGGCGCCTCGGCCCACTGCAGCAATCCTTTGGCCCTCGACCAGTACTTCGCCTGGAAATGCCGGCGCTCCGCTGCCGTCAAATATCCAGGCATTCGTGATCAGTGTCCTGCTCGCCAAGGCCGTTCTCCGCAGCTGAAATGCATCTCTTGAAAACACTGTAGTGCTCGCGGGCTCGCTCGCCGACTCAGCATCCGAAGGGACTGCCTCCGCAAGGTCGCCGTCAATTCATGCGAGGCCTGATCGAGGATCGGTACGGCCTAGGCGAGCGTTGCCGTCCGCTAACCAGGTTTTGGCCGGACGGATCACCCTCGGCCGTCAACCAACCACATCTGATAGGATTTCCCGGAAGCGCCGCTTTGCGACCAATGCTCACCGGGTTGATGAAGCTCTAAGCTGTAGCAGCCCTTGCCGGCATACTGCTCACCGCTCTGCTCGACCTGAAAGGTCTTGCCGGGTGTGGCATCTGGTTTGAGGCACAACTGACGCGCCGCGCCGCGTCCACGCAACTGGTAGTGCCCGTGCCGGCCCTCAAGTCGGAAGTTGCCGCCGGCCTCTGGCATCACCTGCTGCGCGCCGCGGTCAAAATAGACGAAGTAGCGGCCGTCAGGATCCAACCACAGATGGCAGATCACGCCGCTCGTTTGATCTTTGCACAGGAGCGTCGCATTAAAATAGGCCGCCAGCGGATTCGCCTCGCCAGCTTGTGCCGCCGCCAAAGAGAGCGTGACCAGCGCCGCTGCGGTGAACAGCTGGATGAACCTGTTGAGATGGGTGTTCATTGTCTTGATAACGCTCCAGAGGCGGAAGTCATTACTGCTGTCCCGGCAGGAGCATCTCGCGGTCTAGCCCAATCTGGCCGGGAAGTGGATCGTCCCATTCAAACCAGACGTCGCCCACCTCATGGGGCCCGTGTGCGTAGCAGATGCCCTCTTCGTGTCGCGACTCGATCATTGTCAGTCGCGATTTACGTTGAAGCTCCGGGGAGAGCTGGGTGACGTCCGGATAGGCCGTGCAGGTGGTGCGGAAGTTGCGCGTTTCGCAGATGCGAGACATCGGTTTTGATCCCGATATGCTCGGTGGCGGAGCGCTGGGCCTGCTTTGCAGTTCAACTGGCAGCACGAACTGCGACAGATCCCAGTAGCGACAGATTGGAACGCGGCCGTCGGCACGTACCTTGCCCGCGCGCCAATGTCCGGTGTGGGCGCCATTGGGGTCGAAGATGATGAAGGTACCATCCTTGTTCAGCCACATATGGCACAGGTCGTTGCTGGTCTGCGCCGCCGCGCACACCAGCGTGTTGCCAAAATACTTATCCAGGAACGCCGGTGCCGGCGCCGCATCCGCTTCCTCCATCGCCGTGACGCCCTCGTGGATCTGGAAGATGATATGCACGTGGTTCAGGGCCGTCTCGAGAATGCTGGGCTGTACATAGGCCCCCCCGTGCCCTTGGTAGTAAGCGCTGATTCGGTCGAGTTGCTCCTGGACCACCGTGGCTGAGAGCGGCGTGCCCATAGGCAGGTTTACAACGGCATTGAGTTCCGCGACTGGAACGCTGGAATTGCCGGTAAAGTCCACTCGATCGATAACCGGCCCGACCCCGGCTGACCCAGGGGCGCCGAGCACCGCCGCGCGCAGCGGACTCGGTATGGGCTGAGTGTCGGCCGCAACAGCAGCCCCGCCCATTCCGGCAGTTGCCAATAGCATCGTCGCCAGCATCAACGGACACTTACATTGTGGGTTCATCATTCAAGCAAGCTCCTGTGCCTAGACCCGGTGGCTGCGCCCCACGGATAATCTGCATGTCACTCCGGTGGTGTCAGGTCGAGAGTGCCGTTGTTGTCGCGATTATTCTCGGCACACACATACTCCATCATGCCGTGCGATGAGAGCTGGTAGGTCTTGGTATATACAAAGGGCTTGGTGAAGGCCGCCGGATCGTCGACAGTCGTGTCGATCTGGAAGGTCTTGGCGTCCCGCTTGAACATGCGCTCGATAACATGCGCCTGGCCGCTGGTCTTCAGGCCCATGAAATATTCGGCGCGCTTTGAGATTCCCACGGTGTCCACCACCAATACGGAGCCTTCCCAGTGTCCTATCGAGTGCCCGTTGAAACTCGGATCAAGATCCTCCGGATGTGGTCGGCCATCGGTGTAGATGCGCCGAACCGAGTTGTTTTCCGGCAGTACGTAGACCATGCCGGGCGCCATCACGAACTCAAAGGCAAAAGGAGCCTGCATCAGACCCGGCATCCCATTGGGTATGCAGTTCGCCGAGTTATTGATTGTGCCGGTGGCAGGCCCGTGGCCGCCGTTGGCAGCGCCATTGGCGAGCCGTTTGGCCTCGAAAGCTGGCGTCAGCGGCGCGTGGTAGGGATTGTTCGGGTCCGGACTGGTTGCGATTTGCACGCCGCGCCTGAACGACTCAGCGTCCAAACCCCAGGCCCCGCGCCAATCGGGGAGCTTTGCAACTGACTCCCAGCTCTGGCCCTGCTCACCGGGCCAGGTGTTGTGCGGCTCCTCTGCAGCCCATAGCCGCGCTGTGGACGCGGCGGCCACCAAACTCACCGCAACGTAAGCGCTCACACGCCCTCTACTCATAACGCCCCCTGTCAGCGGGCCAGTCGCCTTAGCACTCGAGAGCTCACGCTCGTGTGCTGCAGTGGACCGTCCTCCCCAGAAAATGGACCGATGCATTCAGTCTCCGTATTGCCGTAAAAACGGCTGTAGTGCGGCAAGTACCAGCCCCGGTGATTCCAGCGCGGCGAAGTGCCCCGTCGGCAGCGGCTGATACGTGGACTGCGCAATCCACTCAACCAGGCGACTGGCGCTACCACCCGGGGCAAAAAGCGTCGTACCCAGGATCAATGTCGGACAGCGGATGCGGCTCAGGTCTCCCGAAAGATCCGCGGCGCTGATCATCCGGGTTGTCAAGACTCGTCCCACTGGATCGCTGGAGAGCTGCATGCCGCGAAAGCGCGCGAGCCGCTCGGGAGTCTGGAGCTGCGTCGGGAATACGCTCTCGGTCTGCGCATCCAGATAAGCGCGCACACCAGCCCGCTCGATCACCGCCGCTGGCGAATTGTCGACACCGACCGCTGCCGGCATTGTCGGTCGCGCAGCGCCACTCATTATCGGGCTGATCAGTACCAGTGCGGAGACGCGTTCGGGGTAGTCGGCCGCAAACTTCGCGGCTATCGAGGCCCCGGCCGCGCCACCGACAAGCGAGACCGGATCCTTGATCGCGAGCGCGTCCAGCAATGCGCGCAAATCCGAAATCTCGTCTGCGAACTCTATCCGACCGCGGATTTTCTCTGAGAGCCCAAAGCCGCGCAGGTCGTACCGCAATATGCGATGGTCTGTTGCCAGCATTGGGACGAGCTCATCCCAACTCTGCATCGTCATGCCCATCTCGTGAAGTAATACTAAGGTGTGCGTCCCCTGCCCGCTTAATTCATAGTGCAGATCGACTCCATTGACCTCGATCCATTGGCTGCCACCTTGTGCACCTTGCCAAAGCAATAGGGGCAGCGCGAAGAACACCATATTCCGCACCAGGCGCGCCGCGACAGGCTTAGAGGCAGCTGCGGCAACTGGCTTCATCAGCCGCCAACAGATTTAAGAAATTGCAACAGCACCGGTGCTACAAGCTCTGGCGATTCGAGCGATGCGAAGTGCCCCGTTTGCAGCACGACAAACTGCCCTTTGGGCAATGCGTCAGCCAATTCCTTGAAGGAGGCTACGGGGCGCGGGAACAGCGCGGTCGCGATCACAAGCGTTGGACACTGGATCTGCGGCAGCACGTCCGCAAATCCGGTCGAGTAGACCATGCGTGTGGTCGCGACCAGGCTTCCCGGATCGGTCGAGAGGACTATGTCGCGAAAGCGCGTAAAGCGCGCCGGATCGGTTCGTAATGCTGGCGGGTACACAGCGTCCATGGCTCGATCGACGCTTGCGCGTGCTGGCTCATCTGCACTCCCGCCAATCGCGGCTACACGCTCGGGCTGGGGTTTCATGTAGGCGGCCGGACTCGTAACAGCCACCGCCCGCACCTGGCCCGGATAAGTCGCGGCGAACTTCAGCGCGACCGCGCCACCTACGGCGCCCCCGATGAGCGTCACCGGTCCCTGAATGTGCAGTACGTCCAGGAGCGCATGCAGGTCCTCCACTTCATCCTGGATGCTGACTGAGCCACGGATTTTCTCCGACAGCCCGAAGCCTCTAAGATCGTAGCGCAGGATCCGCCGGCCCGGCTGCAACGCGGGCAGGATTCCGTCCCAGCTCTCCAGTGTCATCTGCATTTCATGCAGCAACACGACGGTACTGGCTCCCGACCCCTTGAGCTCGTAGCGAAGACTTGTGTGGTTGGCTTCGATCCAAGTAGTCCCGGCGACAGCCGCCGGCTTCACTGCTGTTGTAGCGCAGCCATTGGCAAGGGCGCATCCGGCTAACGCCAACAATATTGCCGGCCTTTGCGTTCGCATCACCGATCACCCCCTGCCTTATGCCGAGCCTCCATATAGCCCACGCTAGATGGAGCGGTCAACGAGATTGCACCGCATCGCGATACGCCCGTAATAAAAACCCGTCATTCACGCGTTGATGCGCCGCATGTGTTTGCCGTGGAAAGGGCCGCCTTGACAGCCGTGAGGCCCTGTGCGACAGATGGATCTCATAACTAGACGTTGAGCCGGTTCGCCGGACTTGGTGGGCGCTAAACCGTTTATGGAACCGAAGGAGGCGAAGAGTGAAGCCTCCATCGCAAGGATATTTTGTGAGCGAAACCTATAGCGAGCGCGAATTCACGGCCAACTCGATTCGTGCGATGGTGGCAGCCGGCGTTGGGGTCATGGTCAGCATTGGACCGCTGGTCGTATCGACCTTTGGCATTCTGCAAAGCGCCTTCGGCAAAGAATATGGCTGGAGCCGGACTTCGTTTTCGTTAGTCATCCTGTTGTGTGCGGTAACTGGCGGTCTCGTTACGCCATTCGCGGGCCGCGCCGTCGACCGGCTGGGTGTGCGTCGCGTGATGCTGCCTGGTGTGGCGTTATTCGGGCTGGCTATCTTGGGCGTCACATTGGTACATGGACAGATATGGCAGCTCTACCTTTGTTATGTGCTGGTCGGCCTAACCGCCGGTGTGCAAAACATGGTGGCGTATAACAAGCTCGCCTCGGTTTGGTTCCAACGGCACCGGGGATTGGTCCTAAGCTTTCTCTCGACATGTTACGGCGTTGCGGCCGCCATCATTCCTCAAATCGTACGGCCCCTGATCGATCATCATGGCTGGCAGGCTGGCTATTGGTTTCTGGGAGCCGTCGTGCTCCTCTCGCTACTGGTCCTGGTGCCGTGGCTGCGATTGCCGCGCGATCGGATCGTAAGCAGCACTGGTACGAACGGGCCACTCAAACAAGGTCGCGACATCCAGACCGCATCGGGTATCA
>JBEKOK010000214.1:0-6754 GCA_049521875.1 Steroidobacteraceae bacterium | reverse complement strand
GGATGAAGGCCGCGTGGTGCATTTCCTGGGTATGCTCGATCCGCTGAGGGCCTGCAGCAATCCATTCGCCCGGCCGCCGGAAGGGATTCCTGCCTAGTCGCCCGCAGCCCGCGCGACACGCTCAGTGGATATCGCCTCCGGCCAGCGCGTTGCGAGGTGCCCCACTGAGTTCCTCGAGCACCTGCCGCGCGCAGGCGCGGGCTTCGGCATCAGCCGCCAGGACCGATGAGAGATCCAGCATCTCCCCGCCGCGAAAACGGCTCATCACCTGCTCGATGCAGGCCGCAATGTCGCCAAAGCGCAGGCGCTTGTTGAGGAAAGCGGCCACGGCCTCCTCATCGGCGGCATTCAGCCACAACGGCGCCAGTCCCCCGCTCCGCGCAGCCTCGGCGGCCAGCCTCAGGCAGGGAAAGCGTTCCGGGTCCGGGGCCTGGAAGTCGAGCCGGGCAGCCTGGATCAGATCCAGAAATTCTGCCCCGGAGCCGATGCGCTCGGGCCAGCCGAGCGCCTGGGCGATCGGTGTGCGCATATCCGGGCTCCCCAGCTGCGCCAGCAGCGAGCCATCCTCGTACTCGACCAGCGAGTGCACCAGGCTTTGTGGGTGTACAACAACACTGATCTGCTCCGGGCGCAGGCCAAACAGCACCGCCGCCTCGATGCACTCCAGGCCCTTGTTCATCAGCGTCGCCGAGTCGACCGAGATCTTGCGGCCCATCTTCCAGCGCGGATGGGCGCAGGCCTGCTCCGGCGTGGCCGCGGCGATCGCGGCGCTCTCCCAGAGCAGAAACGGGCCCCCCGAGGCCGTCAGCAGCACCCGGCGCACCCCGCGTGGCGCCTCCCCGGGCCGGGCATCGGCCGGCAGGCACTGGAAGATCGCGTTGTGTTCGCTGTCGATCGGGATCAGCGTGCCGCCGCCAGCGCGCAGCGCGGCCATCAGCAGGGGACCTGCCATGACCGCGGATTCCTTGTTCGCGAGCAGCAGGCGCTTGCCACTGGCGGCTGCCGCGAGCGTCGAGCGCAGGCCGGCCGCGCCGCTGATCGCCGCCATGACAATGTCGGTGCGCGGATCACGCGCGAGCGCCTCGAGGGCCTCGGGTCCTTCGAGCACCTCGGTCGGACAGCCCTCGGTACGCAGCCGCACGCGCAGTTCCCGGGCCGCGACCGGATCGGCCAGCGCCGCCAGCGCCGGGCGGTAGCGCAGGCATTGCTCGGCCAGGCGCGCGCCATCGCTGCGCGCCGCGAGCGCGACGATCTCGAAGCGCTGCGGGTGGCGCGCGAGCACATCGAGCGTGCTGACGCCGACGCTGCCGGTCGCACCAAGCACCGCGACGCCCTTCATGCGCCGACCCCCAGCCACAACAGGCCGAGCGCGATGATCGGCGTTGCCGCGGTCACGCTGTCGATGCGATCGAGCACGCCGCCGTGTCCCGGGAAGATGCGGCCACTGTCCTTCAGGCCGCTGGAGCGCTTGAGCAGGCTCTCGAGCAGATCCCCGACGATCGAGAACCCGGCGGCGGCCAGGCACAGCGGCACGAACACGTCGAGCGGCTGCTGGAACCACAGCCCGCCGCCGATCGCAAACACGGTCGCGAGCGCCATGCCCCCGAACACCCCTTCCCAGGTTTTGCCCGGGGAGATGCTGGGCGCAAGCTTCACCCGGCCGAAGCGGTGGCCGGCAAAGTAGGCCCCGGTGTCGCACGCGAAGGCGAGCGCGAGAATGAAGAGTGTCCACTGCGCGCCGCGCACCCAATAGGCATCGATGCGCACCAGCACCAGCCAGGTTGGCACCAGCACGAACAAGCCGGCGAGCGCCGCCAGCGGCGCCGGCACGCGCATCGAGGCGAGCGCAATCCACAGCAAGGTCAGGCACCACCACACGAGCGCGGCCAGCAGCAGCACCCGGAACTGCGCTGTCGACAGATCCTGGCCGAAATAACACAGGGCCGCGACCAGCAGCACGTAACACAGGCGCACGAGGCGATTGCCGCCGCCGAAGAATGCCGACCATTCGAGCGCCCCGAGCAGCACCACGACGCTCAGCAGCGCGCGCGCGATCGGCGCGCCGCCATAGAGGAAGCCGGCGATGCACACGATCGCCAGGCCGAGTGCGGTCAGGATGCGGGTGCGTAGCATGCAGGCCCTCAGTGCGCCTGACGCTGCGCGTCGGTCAGGCCGAAGCGGCGCGTGCGGCCGGCGAAGGCCGCCAGCGCCTGCTCGAAGGCGGCGCTGTCAAAGTCCGGCCACAGCGTGTCGGTGAAGTAGAGCTCGGCGTAGGCCAGGTTCCACAACAGGAAGTTGCTGATGCGATGCTCCCCGCCGGTGCGGATAAAGAGGTCCGGATCGGCCAGCTCCCCGAGCGGCCCGAGCGCCAGCGCGCGCGAGAACTCGGCCTCGGAGGTCAGCGCGCTGCCGGCGCGCGCCAGTTGCCGCGCCGCCTGCAGCAGATCCCAGCGCCCGCCGTAACTCACGGCCACCTGCAGCTGCAGGCGCACGTTGGCCGCGGTCAGTGCCTCGGCCTCGCCCATACGCGCGCGCAGATCCTCAGCAAGTGTCGCGCGCTCGCCGATGAAGCGCAGTCGCACGCCATTGCTGTGCAGCTCGGGCATCTCGGCGGCCATCGCTTCCAGAAACAGACTCATCAGTGCGGCCACTTCCTCAGGCGGGCGCCCCCAGTTCTCACTGCTGAAGGCAAACAGCGTCAGCGCCCCGATACCGAGGCGCACACAATCACGAATCACCTGGCGCACCGGCTCGATGCCGGCCTGGTGCCCGGCCACGCGCTCGCGGCCGCGCCCCTGGGCCCAGCGGCCGTTGCCGTCCATCACTATGGCGACGTGGCGCGGCAGGCTCATGCGGTTCATTTAAGGGACCTGTAGGGATTGATATCGGGCCAAGGCTTGAGCGCGGCCCGCGCCCTTCAGACCTGCAGGATCTCCTTTTCCTTCGCGACCAGGTGCTGCTCGATCTCGGCCACGAAGCGGTCGGTGAGCTTCTGAATCTCTTCCTGGCACTTGCGTTCATCATCCTGCGAAAGCAGTTTTTCCTTGAGTGCTTCCTTGACGTCGGTCAGCACATCGCGCCGGACGTTGCGGATGGCAACGCGCGCGTTCTCGGCATCGTGCTTGACGACCTTGGTGATATCGCGCCGGCGCTCCTCGGTCAGCGGTGGCAGCGGGATGCGGATCACCTGGCCGGCGGTCATCGGCGTCAGCCCCAGATCCGACTTGAAGATCGCCTTCTCGATCGGCTGCACCATGCTCTTCTCCCAAGGAGAGATCACCAGGGTGCGCGCATCCTCGACCGCGATGTTGGCGACCTGCTGCAGCGGCACGTCCGAGCCGTAGTAGTCGACCTTCAGGCCCTCGACCAGGCTCGGGTGGGCCCGGCCGGTGCGCATCTTCTTCAGATCCGCCTGGAATACCACGACGCACTTCTGCATGCGGGAAATGGCATCCTTCTTAAAATCCTCGAGCATGATGAGCTTCCCCTTCAGTCCCCGTGTAATCGGCTGCGCGTGTGCGGCGCCTTCACTTGTTCGTGACCAGCGTACCCAGATTCTCGCCGTTGACGATGCGCAGCAGCTGACCCGGTTCGTTCAGGTTAAAGACCCGCAGCGGCAGGTCATGATCGCGGCACATCACGATCGCGGTCGCATCCATCACATTCAGCCGCTCGCTCAAGACCCGATCGAAGGTCAGGTGCGGATACAGAATGGCCTTCGGATCCGTGACCGGATCGGCCGAGTAGATGCCATCGACCTTGGTGGCCTTGAGCAGCAGCTGTGCCTCGATCTCGATCGCACGCAGCGAAGCGGCGGTGTCGGTCGTGAAGAAGGGGTTGCCGGTGCCGGCGGCGAAGATCACCACGCGGCCTTTTTCCAGGTGGCGCACCGCACGGCGGCGGATGTAGTCCTCGCATACTTCGTTGATGCGGATCGCGCTCATCACGCGCGCAAAGATCCCTAAGCCCTCGAGCGCATCCTGCAGTGCGAGCGCATTCATGACCGTGGCCAGCATGCCCATGTGATCGGCGGTGACCCGATCCATCCCGGCCCGCGCCAGGCCGGCGCCGCGAAACAGGTTGCCGCCACCGAGGACCACGGCCACCTGCACGCCTAAGGCCTGCACGTCGCGCAGCTCCGCGGCCACGCGCTTGATGACCTGCGGATCGATGCCGTACTCGGCCTGCCCGAGCAGGGCTTCGCCGGAGAGCTTGACCAGAATGCGGTGCGGTCGCTCCTTGGGGGTCACTGATGAAACGGTCGCTGCGCTCGCCTTGTCCATGCTTCCTCTCAAGGCCTCGCCTGAACGGTGTGGGAAGTGTACCTAAAAAAAACCCCGCCTCGCGCGGGGTCTTGATTCCAAGTGCGCGCCGCAGCGTGCATCAGCCGTGCTTTTTAGCGGCGCTGACCTGCGCCATCACTTCGGCGGCGAAGTCTTCCTGTTTCTTCTCGATACCGGCCCCGACTTCGAAGCGCTCGAAGCGCAGCACCCTGGCGCCGGCGGCCTTGAGCAGCTTCTCGACGCTCTGCTCCGGGTCTTTGACGAACGGCTGCCCGAGCAGCGTGATCTCGGCCAGTGACTTGCGCAGGCGCCCCTCGACCATCTTGGCCGCGATCTCCGGGCTCTTGCCCTCGCGCGTGGCCTGCTCGGTGAGGATCTCACGCTCCTTGGCAAGCTCGGCGGCCGGCACGTCGCTCGCGCTCACGTAGCGCGGGTTGGCCGCCGCCACATGCATCGCAAGGTCGCGTGCCAGGGCCTCATCGCCACCCTCGAGGGCGATGAGCACCCCGATACGCGTGCCATGGACGTAGCTGCCCAGACGATCGCTGCTCGCGAGCACCGTGGCGCGGCGGATCGAGATTTTCTCACCGATCTTGGCGATCAGCGCCCGGCGGCGCACATCAATGCTCTCGCCATGGAGCACGCGCTCGCCCAAAGCGGTGACATCGCTCAGCCTGGCAGCCAGCGCCTCGTGCGCCACCGCGGCGGCGAATTTCACGAACTCCTGCTCGCGCGCGACGAAATCGGTTTCGCAGTTCACTTCGAGCATTGCGGCGCTCTTGCCATCGGCCGAACGCGCGATCGCGATCACGCCTTCGGCCGCCACGCGCGTGGCTTTCTTGTCGGCCTTGGCCAGGCCCTGCTTGCGCATCAGCTCGGCCGCGGCATCCAGATTGCCGCTGGTTTCAACCAGTGCCTTCTTGCACTCCATCATGCCGGCGCCGGTGCGCTCGCGAAGCTGTCGGACTTCCTCTGCAGAGATACTCATGACTTTGCCCTCAAACGGATTCGGTTGGATCGCACGCCGCCTTGCAGCGTCCGGCGGCAGCTACGCTTGAGGCGCAGCCGGCCGGCCCTCTATATGGAGGCGCGCGCTGCGGCTCGCAAGGGGCCTTCAGGCCCCCCGCGGGCGACGGGCGCCGGCGCCGGCAGCGCCGCCACCGGTACGGCGGCGACCGGTGGCCGGCGCGGAGGCCGACACCGTCGTCACTTCGCCCACATCACCGACATCGACCAGCTCATCGAGCTCCGATTCGGCCACGACCGGATCAGCGACAGCGGCCTCGGCAGCCACCACTTCCACGCCCGGCTCGGCCTCAGGCGCCGGCGCGGCAGTCGGTCGGCGGCGCACCGGCACCGGGGCCTTGCGCGAACGCACGTTGGCGCCAGGTCGGCCCCCACGGGCAGGCTTGCCGCCGCCCGGGCGGCGCTGGGGCTGGCCTTCGGCATCCAGCTCCACGAACTCATCTTCTCCGACGCTGACCTGCGGTACCGAGGCGCGGCCATCGATGACCGCATCGGCCACAGCCGAGGCGTACAGGCGGATCGCGCGCATCGCATCATCGTTGCCGGGCACGATGTGATCGATGCCATCGGGCGAACAGTTGGTGTCGACAATGGCGACCACCGGGATGCCCAGCTTCTTGGCCTCGTGGATCGCGATGTGCTCATGGCCGACATCGATGACGAACAGCACGTCCGGGAGCGATTCCATCTGCTTGATGCCGCCGAGGCTCTTCTCGAGCTTGACCATCTCGCGCCGCAGCTGGGTGCCTTCCTTCTTGCCGCGCTTCTCGATCTGGCCGCTGGCGGTGAGCTCCTGCAGCTCCAGCAGGCGCTTGATCGACTGGCGCACGGTCTTGAAGTTCGTGAGCATGCCGCCGAGCCAGCGCTGGTTCACGTACGGCATCTCGCAGCGCGTGGCTTCGGCCGCGATCGCATCGCGCGCCGAGCGCTTGGTGCCAACGAACAGCACGCGGCCGCCATCGGCAACCACGCGCTTGATAAAGGTGGCCGCATCCGCGAATAGCGGCTGGGTCTTTTCCAGATTGATGATATGGATCCGGTTACGCTCGCCGAAGATATAAGGGGCCATCTTCGGGTTCCAGAAGCGGGTCTGATGTCCGAAATGGACGCCCGCTTCCAGCATCTGTCGCATTGACACGCTGGACATGCACTATTCCTCTACATCTTGGGTTGTGGGCCTCCGCACATCCTTGACGGCGATCTGTTTGGTCTGAATCCCGCCCCCTGTTATTTGGGGATGCTGTTAGGATCCAGCCCGGCAGACACCCGGCCGCAAGTTACTGATGTGCGTGTGGATTTGTTTGCGAAAAAACGCCGCGCTTTATACCATGAACTTCCCAGCCAAACAATGCCTTAGCCGGCAAGGTCCCGAACCCCATGTTGCGTACCCCCCAGGGCCTGATCAAGTCACCGGAAGAGCAGGAAAAACTGCGGGTTGCCGGGCG
>JBEKOK010000213.1:0-6755 GCA_049521875.1 Steroidobacteraceae bacterium | reverse complement strand
CGTTAGTGCCCTGCTCCGGCGGCGGCCGACCGCCCGGGGGCGGGCCGCCAGGACCGCCCGGTCCGCCCGGTCCACCGCCCGGCGGCGGACCGCGCATGATGCGATCACCCGGCAGCATCGTGTCTGAAGTATCGCCTGCGGCGGCCGGCATCGGCGCCATGCCAGTGCCTGGCGCAGGAGCAGGTGCCTGGGCGTACAGGCCGGTGGCAGCGGCGATCGCCAGCAGGCCCGCGCCCGCCAAAATGATTGTGGATTTCACGTGTGGGATCCCCTCAAGAGAATGAGTTGTCGAAGCGTCCGGGGCATCCTAGTCCCGCGCGCGCGAGGCTCACAAGGCACCGAAATGTTGCTTCAACCGTGGCTGAACAGATCCTGTACGCACTCGGCCTGCTCCAGCGCGAGCAGCGAGCGTTTGATCGCCAGACCCCCGCCGAATCCTGTCAGCGAGCCGTCAGCGCCAATGACCCGGTGACACGGGATGACCACCGGCAGCGGATTGGCGCCGTTCGCGAGTCCGACGGCGCGCGAAGCCTGCGCGTTGCCCAGTTTGCGCGCCAGTGCCCCATAGCTCACGGTGTGCCCGTAGGGTATCGCCTGCAGTTCGCGCCAGACCGCGCGCTGGAAGTCGGTGCCCTGCGGGGCCAGGGGCAGCTCGAAGTGCTGCCGGACGCCTGCAAAGTATTCGTGCAGCTGTGCTATGGCCGCACCGAATGGATCTTCCGCGCGGATCCAGTCCGCAGCGACCACATCCGGATGTGTGCCGCCCTGCAGACCGATGCGCCGCAGATGCAGCGCATCACCGACGAGCAGCAGCGGGCCGATCGGCGTCTCGAACTGCCACCAGTAGTTGTTATGATTCATCGTCTGAGCACGCGCACCGGCGGATCCTGCGCCGTGCGCCCTGGCGATGCAAGATTGAGGAGGCCCCACCGATGACTGCCGCGATGGACTCGGATCTGAGCGGTGGTTGCACCTGCCGCGCGATTCGCTATCGGCTGACCAGCCGGCCGCTGTTCGTGCACTGCTGCCATTGCCGCTGGTGCCAGCGCGAGACCGGTGCGTCCTTTGCGCTCAACGCGCTGATAGAAGCCGATCGCGTACTGCTGCTCGCAGGCGAACCGGTGGCCATTGCAACGCCCTCCAACAGCGGACGCGGGCAGCAGATCACGCGCTGCCCGAGCTGCCACATCGCGCTGTGGAGCAACTACGCCGGCGCCGGTAACAAGCTGCATTTCATCCGGGTTGGCACGCTCGATAATCCCGATCAGTCACCACCCGACATCCATATCTTTACCGCCTCGAAGCAACCGTGGGTACTGCTGCCGCCGGGCACGCCGCAGGTGCCCGAGTATTACGACAGCAAGCAGCACTGGCCGGCGGAGAGCCTGGCGCGGCGCCGGCTGCTGTTTGGCTAGAGCGTGCTCCCGCTACTCGACCCGGATGCCAGAGACATCACTCCGAAGCACCGGCGCCGACCGCAACCCAAGCGAGATCTGCATTCGAAACCGACTCGACCTTGAATCCCTTGGCCGATGCCATCATGCGCGTCAGGGCTTGGCCAATCGGCATCAGCGGCTTGCGCTCGCCGCGCTTGGCGATGTGGAAGCGCACCGGGTTGATACGCGCGACCACGTAGTTGCGAAGGTAGGGCGATTTGAAGCCACGGGTTTGCAGCGCCGCGATGATCCGCTTCACCTCGGCATCGACTTGCGCGAGCCTGGAGGCGTAGCCCTCGCGTTCCCTTAAGCTCGCCGTGAGCGTGCGCTCGCTGAACTGATCGACCTTTTTCAGCATTGGGCTGTAGGCGCCACCGGCGAAACGCGGATTGCTCTCATACATCAGTCCCAGCGTCAGCAGCTCGGCCGCTTCGAACTGATCCGCAAAACGTATCTCGCGCGCTGTGGCTTGGGTGGCAGCCAGGTTGCGCGCCATGCGTATGACTTCGAGGCTGCGGTCCTTGAGGTTGTGGGCTTTCTCAGTGTTCAGCGCCAGAATCCGGTAGGCGAGCGTCTCATCGGGTGAAATCAGCGTCGTGATCTGCTTGAGCCCCAGCACCTTGGCCGCCGCGAGGCGGTGTCGTCCGTTAGGCGTCCAGAACAGGCCATTCTGCCCGCGCACGACGATCAGCGGATCCAGAAAGGCCCCGGCCTGCTCGATCTTTTCGGCCAGTCGCTTGGTGTGCGTGGGCGAGAGGTCGCGCTGAAACGGTGTGGGCAGGATGGCACGCAGCGGCAACGTAGCGAGCAGCAGCGCCCGGCCGCCCAGCGGATCACGATAACTGCCCAGTACCGCACCCGCTGCCGCTTCAACCTGCGCCGCCAGCGGCGCGAGCTCGGCATCGGCTCGCGACAGTGCCACTTCGGCGCTGCTCAGGCCGCGCTCCGTGGCGGCCGGCTTGAGCTGCCGGCGCGACTGCGTGCGCTTGGCGCCGGCGCTCTTGCTCTTCGGATTGGTTTTCTTCTTGGCCATGATTCGCCCCGTACACTAAAGCTAGGTCGGTTTGCTCTTATACGCGGCAGCCCGCGCCACGGCGAGTGCCGCTGCCATCCATTCACGCAGCGCCTGTTCATCATCGAACAGGCGCGCCGGCACCGTGTAGTAGCGCATTGGCCGGGCCCGCGCTCCCATGGGTCTGAATGGCGTCATTCCGGCAGCGATATATTGCGGCTCGCTCTGCGCATCGACACGAAAATAGAGCGCGTCCTCGAATAACAAAGCAAAAAACAGTCCATCCGCATAATAGCCCACGCCACCGAACATGCGGCGCGCGACCACCGGGCGCACGGCGCCCAGCAGCTCGAGGATAAAGGCGCTGTATTGCGTGGAGACGGCCATCGGCTTGTTCGAGCTATCCCGATGCTGGCGCGCCGACACCCGGAAGATTGGCCAGGTGCTGCACCTGCTGAACAAAGCGCCCCGGATCATCGGGCGTCAGGATGACCGTGTGATCGGCATACTTGAGCACCACGGCGCGCGACGGATCGGTGGCCCACGCGCGAAAACGGCCGTGGCGCTGGTTCGAGTAGATTCCCGTGATGGCAAAAAAACCGCCGTTTCCGAAGCGGCGTATCGAGCCGGTCAGTGCGAGTGGATCGGCCGTGACGGCCAGCAGCTTGGCAAGCGGCAACTGCGTCGCCCAGCCGAAACGCTCAATCTCAATGCCCTGCGCGGTGGCGCGGTAGCCACGCACCATAAAGAGTATGCCGAGCACCAGCGACAGCAGCGGGACCGCGAGCGTGAAGACTCGCCAGCTGAGCCACTGACGCGGCCCGAAGTGGTATCCAAGCACCGAGGCCGCACACAGCAGCAGCACCGTGAACAGCGTCGCGAACTTGAGGGCCCGGCTCCAGGGCGCCGAATATTCGTGGCTCATGCTTGGCGGTCCTTGGGCTTGGCTGAGCGCCTTCGAGTTGCGTTGCGATGCATGCTGCGCCTGCCGTGCCCTGCCCTGCGTTGCAGCGCAGTTATATCAACCCCTGCCCGACCTGTCAGCCAGGCACCCTGTCAACGAGCTGGGCCCGCTCACGTTGGAAACTGTGCGCTATGCCCGGTGCGCTCCACGCATGCCTGCGCACAGTGTTAAATGTGCCGGATGAAGGGATTGTCACGGGACAAGTGCCCGGGTTTGGCGCCATCTTATGGACCTCGTGAGCAGCAATAGGACAATGAGTGCCATGCCAGAGCGTGGGCATACCAATCGGACCAGGCCGTGGCTGGTGGCGAGCCTCGCCGCGAGCGCCGTACTGCTTGCCGCCTGCGCCCAGAAGCCGGCACGTCCGGATCTGCGCCCCGAAGGTCCGGTGCTCACGCGCGAGGATGCGCTGTGGCTCAACCGCGTAACCTTCGGCCTGGATGAAGCCACTGTCGCCCAGTACCGCCTGCTCGGTCGTGAGGGCTTTCTGAACGCACAGCTCGAGGATCGCGGCACGCTGCCGCCGGCAATTGCCGCCCAGATCGCCGCGTTCCCGGTCAGCCACATCGAGGCCGAGACCGCACTGTATGACGTGGAGCAGCGTCGCAAGGACATCAATGCGCTGCCCAATCCGCCGGATAAGGAGCAGGCCCGCAAGGCGCTCGATGATGAGGGCAACAACCTCGACAACCAGGCTGAGCGGCGTGAAATACTGCGCGCCATTTACGCCTCGGACCAGCTGCGTGAGCAGATGGAGTGGTTCTGGCTCAATCACTTCAATGTCTACGTCTACAAGGCCAATTTACGCTGGCTGGTCGGTGACTATGCTGAGGAAGCCATTCGCCCGCATGCGCTGGGGCGCTTTCGCGACCTGGTCATGGCAACCCTCAAGCACCCGGCGATGCTCGAGTACCTGGACAATGCCCAGAACGCCGTCGGTCACATCAATGAGAACTACGCGCGCGAGCTGATGGAGCTGCACACACTCGGTGTCGATGCCGGCTACACGCAGCAGGATGTGCAGAATCTCGCGCGCATTCTCACCGGCGTGGGCGTGCGCAATAAGCCCGAAGGCCCGAAGCTGCGCCGCGACCTGGAAAGTCTCTACGTGCACCAGGGCGCGTTCGAATTCAATCCGGCGCGACATGACTTTGGCACCAAGGTGCTGCTGGGCAAGGAATTCAGCGGGCGCGGCTTCGGTGAGGTCGAGTCGGCGGTCGACCTGCTGGTGCGACAGCCGGCCTGTGCACGGTTCATTTCGCGCCAGCTTGCGGCCTACTTCGTCTCGGACAATCCGCCACCGGCGCTGATCGATCGCATGGCGCAGACCTTCCAGGCAACCGACGGCCAGATTTCCGCGGTGCTGCGTACGATGTTCAGCTCACCGGAGTTCACGGCATCGCTCGGCACCAAGTTCAAGGACCCGCAGCACTACGTCGTCTCCGCGCTGCGCCTGGCTTACGACACGCGCCCGATCATCAATGCCAAACCCGCGGTCCAATGGGTCAATGGCATGGGCGAGCGCAGCTTCAATCATCAGACGCCGGATGGCTACGTGCTGACCGAGACCGGCTGGGCGAGCTCGGGGCAGATGAGCAAGCGTCTTGAGATAGCGCGTCAGATCGGCTCGGGCAGCAGCGGGCTGTTTGTTCCAGAGGATGGCAGCGCGCCGGCGCCCGGGGGCTTCCCGCAGCTGTCGAACCGGCTTTACTTCGATGCCATCGAGCCACTGCTCTCGCCAACGACGCTCAGTGCTTTGGCACAGACCACTTCGCCGCAGGAGTGGAACACCTTTCTGCTGGCCTCACCGGAGTTCAACTACCGATGAAGACGGCGAGCGGACACACTTACCAACAAAATCCAGATCGCTACCCGATCAGGAGCTGCCTATGAAACGCCGCGATTTTCTGTGCGCCGCAGGCGCCGCTGCCGCTGCCGGCAGTTTTGCCGGCCGGCTGTGGGCTGCCGATCCCGCCAAGGGGCGCTTCCTGCTGGTATTTTTGCGCGGCGGCTATGACTGCGCCAACCTGCTGGTTCCCTACAGTAGCAGCGACTACTATGCGACGCGACCGAAAATAGCGATCGCGCGGCCCGACCCGCAGAGCACGACCGGGGCACTGGCGCTCGATTCCAATTGGGCGCTGGCACCCGCGGTACGTGATCCGCTCGGCGCCCTGTACAAGCGCGGCGAACTGGCATTCATTCCCTTCGCCGGTACCGAGGATCTGACGCGCAGTCACTTTGAAACGCAGGACAGCATCGAACTCGGCCAGCCGCTCGGTGCGACCCGCGATTACACCTCGGGATTCCTGGCGCGCCTGGCGAGCCAGCTCACCGGTCCGATGCCGATTGCCTTTACCGATGCCCTGCCCCTGTCCTTCAAGGGCAGCGTGGACATTCCCAACCAATCGGCGCGCTCGGTCGGCAGGCCGGTGTTCGACGATCGGCAGAGTGCCCTGCTCGCAAGCATGTATGCGAGCAATCATCTCGAGGCGGCGGTGACCGATGGCCTGGAACTGCGCAAAGAGGTCTCCCAGACGATGCAGGAGGAGATGACCTCCGCGAACCGCGGCGCGATCACGACCAAAGGCTTCGCAACCGAAGCCACTACCATCGGGCAGATGATGCGGGACAAGTATGGCCTGGGGTTTGTCGACATCGGTGGTTGGGACACGCACGTGAATGAGGGCTCGGCCTCGGGCAACCTCGCCAACAATCTGCAGAATCTGGCCGGTGGTCTTTCGACCCTGGCCGATACGCTCGGTAGCGAATGGCGCAACACCGTGGTGGTCGTGGTGTCGGAATTCGGGCGCACGTTCCGCGAAAATGGCAACGGCGGCACGGATCATGGCCATGGCTCGGTGTACTGGGTGCTTGGCGGAAGCATCCATGGCGGCCAGATCGCAGGACGCCAGCAACGCGTTGCGATCAACACGCTGTTCCAGAACCGCGACTACCCGGTGCTCAACGAGTATCGCAGTGTGCTGGGAGGCATGTTCCGCTCGATCTGGTCACTGTCCCCCGATGCGCTCCAGCAGGTATTCCCAGGCGCCACGCCGCTCGATCTGCAACTCGTCTGAAGGAGCGCCTGCGCGGCCGGAGGCGCCCGCTCCGGCCCGCAATCGATTAAAATGGCGCCGGCAGCGCATGCTGCGCACGGGTAACAACAACATGGGCGCACCCCCGGAAGAGACACTGGATCCCGAGGACTGGGCGCCGCTGCGGGCGCTGGCGCATCGGGCGGTCGATGATGCCTTCGCGTACCTCGCAAAGCGGCGCGAACAGCCGGTGTGGCGCGCCACTCCGCCAGCCATTCTCGAGCATTTCACTGTAGCCGCACCGC
>JBEKOK010000212.1:0-6775 GCA_049521875.1 Steroidobacteraceae bacterium | reverse complement strand
ACCATCAGTAACTCCAGTCGGTCTGTCGCGCTCCGGGTTCCGGCCGCGCGCGCAGATCGCGGCTCAGCTGCACACGCACCGTCACCGGATCGCGCTCGGCCACATGCACCGTGCTCATCATCTTCTCGGGCGGGTCCGCGATATACGGACTCCACCAGGTGAGCGTGTAGTCACCGGCCGGAAGGTTATTCAAATGCAGCGTGCCCTGCGCATCACTCTTGCCGTAGTAGCCGGCATCGGTCACGTAGATGTAGCCGACCATCTGATCGTGGATATTGCAGCCAAGGACCACCAGGCCCGGTTTGTCGAAAGTGACCGGGCGGTGCTGGGCGCCCTTGTAGAGCGGCAGCTGGAAGCGCTTCGCCGGTGAAAACGAGTACACCTGGTGACTGACCGTGTCGTTGTTCGGAAACTGGACCTCGGCGCCGACGCCGACCACCAGCAATTGCGGCACGAAGGCGAGGTTGCGCTGATCCATGATCGCAGGCTCGGGCGTCGTCGCGCGTACCGCCGGCCGCGGCATCAGCGCCGCAGCGGTGACGGCAACCTCGGGCACCGCTTTGCCGGCGCGGTCGGCAATCGCAACGATCAGATCGCCCGCGTGGGCCAGCTTCCAGCCCAGGAGCGTGCACAGCCATGCAAGCGTCCTCCAGCCACCCCAGCGGGATTTTCTGCGAAGGGCACTGCTCGCAACCGCCTCTTCCTCGCCACCGGAGGCATCACTCGCGGTTGGCGAGTGCATCGTCACGGCGCCGGCAGATCCATCGAGGTGCCGTGATAGCGCGTCCATACCTGCGTGCGGCCCAGCAGCGAGAAGCCGATGTAGCCGCGGACCTTCAGATGCTCGGGATCCAGCAGCTGCAGTTTGGCACTGTAGGTGCGGCCGCTGTCCGGATCGTAAATTGTGCCATTGCTCCAGTGCGATTCATCATCGGCGTGCATGTCATGCAGGATCAGCTGACCGCGCAGCAATTGATCACGCTTGCTCGCATCCGGATTCTTCTCATCCTTGCGCGCCGGATGCGCACCACCGACGATGCGTCCTTCAATCACTCCGTTCGCGCCGACACTGACCTGGACCAGGCCATCCTTGGGCTCGGTCATCCAGATGCCCAGCACCGGTGAATCGGCCGCTACCGCCGCTGCCGCGAGCGACAGCAGCAGCGCGAAGCCTGCGCTGATCCGCCAGATGCCGCTAGTCGTGGTTCTGATCATGCGTGATACCCCCGATGGTTATTTTTCAACAGGCGTGGCTCAGCCGGGCGTCGCGTAATCCTCGGCGGTCGCCAGCGCGATATGGCCCGGCTGCGCCTGCGAGCGCTTCAGGGCGCGCGTGGCCGCCTGCACCAGCACGTCGCAGGATTGGTCGGCCAGCGGCACGAGGCTCGCGAGGCTCGCACTCACGGTCACGAAGCGCTGGCGCTGTGCACGCGGATGATGAATGTGCTGCTCGAGGACACGCTGGCTCACGGTCGCCGCGTAGGTCACGCCCTGGGCCGCATCCGCACCGCGCACCAGGGCGCAGTAGCAGCCCCCCTCCCAGCGCGCCACCACGTCCGAGCCGCGCCGGAAGCCCCCGGCGATCACGGTCGCGACGCGGCGGATGCAGGTATCCCCGGCCGCACGGCCAAAGGTGTCGTTGTAGGCCGCGAGCGCATCGATATCGAACATCAGCATCGTCAGCACGCGCGCCTCGCGCTGCGCGATGCGCCAGTCATGCTGCAGCAGTTCCTCGAAATACGCCCGCGTGTACAGGCCCGAGGTCCGATCCTCGCGCATCCAGGTCGGCAGGCCCGGTGTCGGCTTCTCCTCGCGCACGCGCTCGATCGGATCGCGGGTGCGTTCGCCAACATCGCGATGGAACCCGACCACGTGCGTGATCGCACCGCTGGCATCGCGCAGCGGCTCGACAAAGATCTCGTTCCAGAACTGCGTGCCATCCTTGCGATAATTTCGCAGCAGCGCCCGTGAACTCTCGCCCTTCTCGAGCGAGCGGCGCAGGCGCTGGCGACCATGCTGCTCGCGGTCATTGCCCTGCAGCCGGCGCAGATCCGAGCCGATCAGTTCGGCGAGGCTGTAGCCGCTCAGGCGCTCGAAGGCCGCATTGGCATAGACCACGAGATAATCACTGCCCTTACGCTCGCAGATCACGATTCCTTCCGGGGCCGAGTCGACGATGCTGCGGAAGAACTCGACGCTCCAGCCGCTCATCGCAGCGCCTGAAGTCCAGCGGATCGGCACGAAGGCATTCGCACTCATAACTGCAGCTCCGGTGTGGCCATGCAGCGTTCAATGGATTCAAGGCAGCTGCGCCACTCGCTCGAGGCGGAGAGCGCCGCGCGGCTGCCGCTGCGACGCGCGCGCATGCGCACCTGCCGCAGGCCCGCAGCGGCATCGGGCGCGCGCTTGAGCTCGCGCAGCAGCTTGCGCACTGCCGGCCGGTCATTGCACACCGGCAACACATCGCAGCCCGCGGCCAGCGCCTGCTCGGCGCGCGAAGTGATATCGCCAAAGCCAGCGGCGCCGCCCATCGACAGGTCGTCGGCAAATATCGCGCCCTGGAAATTCATGTCGCCACGTAGCAAGCCGCTGACCCAGCGGTGCGAGAAGCTCGCCGGGCGCGCATCGATCGCCGGGAACTGCACGTGCGCCACCATGATCGCCGGCAGGCCATTGTCGATCAGGCGCCGGTAGGGCATCAGGTCCTGATCAAGGTCGACGAGCTCGCGCCGATCGACCGGCAGCGAAAGGTGCGAGTCGGCAACGACCGCCCCGTGCCCGGGAAAATGCTTGGCGGTGGCGCTCATGCCGGCATCGCGCATGCCGTGGCAATAGGCGATTGCCAGTTGCGAGACCACGCTCGCGCGCGCATGGAAGGCGCGATCCCCGATGACCTCGGAGAGCCCGTAGTCCAGATCCACGCAGGGAGCAAAGGAGAAATCCACGCCGTGGCTGATCAGCTCGGCCGCCATCAGCCAGCCGTGGTGACGCGCCAGCGTCAGGCCGGCTTCCGGATCCTGATCGTAGAGGTGACCGATGCGGCGCACCGCCGGCAAGCGGGTAAAACCCTCGCGGAAGCGCTGCACGCGCCCGCCTTCCTGATCGACAGCGATCAGCAGCGCCGGGCTGCGAAGCGCCTGGATCCGCGCCGTCAGCTGCTCGAGCTGGGCCGGATTGCGGTAGTTGCGGGTAAAGAGGATCACGCTGCCCACCAGCGGATGGGCCAGTACATCCAGATCCTCGGCGTCAAGATCGGTCCCGGCGACATCCACCATCAGAGGCCCTAAGCTCATGACGCGCCCGCGGCATCAGAGCGCCAGTGGCGGTAGGGCTCGCTAGCCAGTCTGAAGTTGTAGTAGCGCACGTCTGCGGTGACCTCCGCCCCCAGCCAGGCAGGCCTGGCGAACTCGGCGTTCTCCGATGCTAATTCGATTTCCGCGACGACCAGACCGCTATTTTCGCCCAGAAACTCGTCTATTTCCCACTCATGGTTCTCATAAACCACGACATGGCGCCACTTCTCGATCAGCGGTCCCTCGCACAACCGCTCGAGCATGGCACCGGCATCGACCGCACTGAGCGCCACTTCGTACTCGGCCCGGGCGATTCCCGGGGTCATCGCCTTCACCGACAGCCACCCCTGATCCCCGGCGAGGCGCACCCGCACCGAACAGCGCGCGGTGTTGGCCAGATACCCCTGGCGCAACAGTGTCCGCTCCCGGACCTGGCTCCGCCAGTCCTCATTCCGGAGCAGAAATTTCCGTTCAATTTCGATCGCCATGACACCCCTAAATGGCCTCTTTTTCGGATGGCGTTCAAGCGCTCGCCAGCACCGCCACCGACTCGACATGGGCCGTATGGGGAAACATATCAGCGACGCCGGCCGCAAGCAGCCGGAATCCGTGCTGATGCACCAGGAGGGCAAGGTCCCGCGCCAGCGTTCCGGGGTGGCAGGACACGTACACCAGACGCTTCGGGCCGATCGCCGCCAGCGCCGGCAGCACGTTCAGCGCCCCGGCCCGCGGTGGATCGAGCAGCACATGGGTATAAGCGAGCGCTGGCCACGGAGGCCGGGCGGTCGCCAGGCTCAGGTCAGCGGCCAGGAACTGGGCATTGGCAAGACCGTTGCGAGCGGCATTGGCCCGGGCCCGCTCGATCAGCTGCGCATCGCCTTCGACGCCGAGGACCGCGGCAGCGCGGCGCGCCAGCGGCAATGAAAAATTGCCGAGCCCGCAATACAGGTCGAGCACCTGGGCCTGCGGGTCCAGTTCCAGCAGCGCGATCACGCGGCTGATCAGCGCGCGGTTGACCTCGGCATGCACCTGCACGAAGTCGGTCGGCTCGAAGGCAATGCGCACATCGAATTCCGGCAATGTGTATTCGAGCGTCGCCGGTGCCCCGGCCAGCGGCCGCACCGTGCTCAGGTTGCCCGGCTGCAGATACAGCCGCACGCCGTGCGTCTGCTCAAATGCGAGCAGCTTGGCTTCATCCTCGGCGCTCGGCGGTGTCAGTACCCGTACCACCAGCACCACGGCATCCTCGCCGATCGCCACTTCAATCTGCGGCAAGCGCTCGCGGATCGAGAGCGACTTGATCAGCGCCGCGAGCGGTTCGATAAGCTGGCCGACCGGAGCGCCCAGCACCGCGCAGCTGCCAATGCGCGCCACCATGCTCGAGTAGCGCTCGCGAAAACCAAGCGCCGCAAAATCTCTCTTCGTGACGAAGCGCGCCCCAAGTCGCGCGCGCCGCCGGTAGCCCCACAGCGACCCGGTGATCGGCTCGAGCCACTGCTCGGGTTCGACCTTGCCAATGCGCTCGAGCGCTTCGCGCACCTGCTGCTGTTTCGCGCTGATCTGTGCCGTGCCATCAAGATGCTGGAGCGCGCAGCCGCCGCAGACCCCAAAATGCGGACAATGCGGCGTGATGCGCAGCGCCGAGGGTTCGAGCACCGCCTCGAGTTCGGCTTCATCGTGATGGGCGTGGCGGCGCCGGCGCAGGAACTGGATGCGCTCTCCGGGCAAGGCACCGGCGACGAAGGCGGTCTTGCCGGCCGGGACGATGCCCTCGCCATCGTGCGATAGCGCTGTCACCACGCCAGTCTCGCTGGCGCGGGCGGGACGCTCCCTCAAGCGGGCGCTGCCCAGGCGCGCAGGAACTCAACGTGATGCGGCTCGCTCGAGGCGCGCAGCAGCGCGCGCACGCGTTCGAGCTCGGTCTCGTAACCGGCCGCATCGAGCCGCCCGCGCATCAGCTCGAAGCGCAGCAGGATCAGGTAGGTATTGAGCACGTCGGTCTCGCAGTAGCGGCGCACCTGCTCGAGCTTGCCGTCCTGATAGGCATCCCAGACCTGATCGCCGGAGAAACCAAGCTTGCCAGGCAGCCCCAGCAGATAGGCCATGTCCGAGAGCGAGGCACGCGCCCGGGCATTGTGGCTCGAGAGCACGTCCATCAGATCCAGGTGCCGCCAGTGGTAGCGGCTCAGGTAATTGTTGTACCGAAAGGTCGTATCCTCATCGCCGGTTTCCCAGTAGCGCGGTGCCTGGACGCCGGCCGCCAGCGCCCGGTAGTGCAGCACCGGCAGATCAAAGCCGCCGCCATTCCAGGACACGAGGTTGGGTGTGTAGCGATCGATGCCATCGTAGAAGCGGCGGATCAGCTCGGCCTCGCTCGAGTCCAGATCCCCCAGGCTCCACACCGTCAGCTGATCCTTCTGCCGCAGCGCGCAGGAGATCGCGACGATCCGGTGCTGCTCGAGCGGCAGAAAGTCACTGCCGCTGTGCTGGCGGGCGAGCGAGAACATCGCCTTGGCCACCTGCCCATCGCTCAGATCCTTCAGGCCCAGCATGCGGCGCCCGAGCGCCACGTCCGGAACCGTCTCGATGTCAAACACCAGCCAGGTCATCGGAGGCGCCTGGCGGGTTTGCGGGCGGGCTTTGATTTCGCTCGTGGCTTGGCCTTGGCCGCGCCCCTGGGCTTGGGGCGCGCACGCGCTTTGGGCTTGCGCCTGGCGCGCGGCGCGTTCAGCAGCACGGCGACCGCGACCACGAGCCCGGCCTCATCGGTCAGGGTCACGTGGCCTGCGCCAATACCGAGCTTGCGCCGCACCTTCTCGCCGCGCTCTGAATAAATCACTTCCGGCTTGCCCCAGGCGTTTTGCATGATGCCGACATCGCGGATCCAGATGCCGTGCGCGAAGCCGGTGCCCATCGCCTTGACGATCGCTTCCTTGGCCGCGAAGCGCATCGCGAGGAAGCGCTCGACGCGCGCTGTGCGCTTGAGCTGCTCGCGCTCGATCGGCATCAGCAGCCGCTCCACGATGCGCTCGCCAAAGCGCTCGAAGGTCTTGCGCATGCGATCGGCGCTCAGCACGTCAACGCCAATGCCAAAGATCATCCTGGGGCCCCGATCCTGCGCCGCGAGCGCGCCGCCGCTAGCGGCGGGCCTCGCGCATCAGCGCGGCCATGCTGCGCACCGCGGGCGCGAGGCCATCGAAGATCGACTGCGCGATGATCGCGTGTCCGATGTTGAGCTCGACGATTTCGCGGATCGCGGCCACCGGCTGGACATTGCGGTAGTGCAGGCCATGGCCGGCATGCACCTCGAGGCGCAGCTGCGAGGCCTGTCGCGCCGCCTGGCGCAGCCGCTCCAGTTCCTGCGCCTGGTGGGCGCCGCTTGCTTCGGCATATTCCCCGGTGTGCAGTTCGATGATCGGTGCGCCGGCCTGCGCCGAAGCCTCGATCTGTGCCGGATCGGCACCAATGAACAGCGCCACGCG
>JBEKOK010000211.1:0-6805 GCA_049521875.1 Steroidobacteraceae bacterium | reverse complement strand
GGGCTTGGCATAAAAGCCCATCGCGCCCTCGCCGCGCGGCAGCGTCGAGAGCAGCTCCATGCCCTGCAGCACCCGGCCCACGAGGGTGACATTGCGATCCAGCATGCGCGCCGTGCCGATGAGCGCGTACAGCTCGCTGCCATTGCCGCTGTCGAAATCGTTGTCACGGCCCACGCCGACCATGCCGTAGCAGTGCGTGAGCCAGGTCAGGCCCGCTTTCGGATCGCGGGCCGCCGGCAGGCCGTTGCTGAATCCGGTCTGTGGCGCATAGCCATCGCCATCTGGTAGCGGCGTGAACGGCTGCCCGGCGATCGGCACTGCGAACTCGGCCTTGATCGTCGGCAGCGCGTTGACCAGTTTGCGCTTGTCATCCGGATCGCCCCACTGCACGACGTAGTTGTCCTGCGCGCGGATCACCGCCAGACCATCGAAGTAATGCTCGTGCACCAGCGCCTCGATGTTGGCGATTGTGTGCGGCGCAAAGGCCGGCGCCAGTTCGATAATGACACGGCCCGCAGGCAGCTCCATATAAAGCGTGTGCTCCGGATCGACATTGCGCCAGTCCGTGGGCTGCGCCGCCGCGATGATCTCGGCGCTGGTCCGGTACGGCGCTGCCGACAACGGGCCCGTCAGCAGCAGCGCTGCCGCGAGTCCCATCAGCAGCCGCGCGCCGCGGGAGAGTCCTTCGTCCACTCGATTCACCATGCGCCTACATCCTGAAAGAATTGCCTGCTAGGTTGAGGATCCTAGGACATCGGCCCCCGCCCTGTCCCCGAAGGCCCGGGCGCGCAGCGGGTCTGCAGCCCCGTTTGGCCGTGACTTTTGCCGGCCCGGGCCTGAAACTTTGCGGCCGCGCGCGGGTATATAGCCTCATAGGAAGTGCATTGGCCGAGGCCGCCTCGCCCCGTGGATGGTGGGATTCGCGAGGCGCGCGCGACCAAGAGTCAGAGAAATGTATATGAATCAGCCGGTTATGACAGATCCCGAGACCCCAGGTGCCGGCGGCGGCCGATGGCGTACCCCGACGCTGATCGGCGGCGGGGTGCTGGCGGTGGCGCTGGTCGGCTGGCTGATCCTGCGGCCCCATGGCGCGGCGCAGGCGGCGACGACTGAAAAGAATGGCAGCGTGACGCCGCTGATCACGGTCGTGGTGCCGCAGCTCGGGCCGGTGCCGACGACCGTGTCGGTGACCGGACAGATCAGTGCCCGCAACGATGTGCCGATCGGCGTTGAGGGCGACGAAGGACGCATCGCCGCGGTGCTGGCCGAGCCCGGCGACCGGGTCCACAAGGGCCAGGTCCTGGCACGTTTGAATCCGGTCACGGCGCAGACGCAGGTGGATTCGGCGGCGGCCTCGCTCGATGAGCTGAAAGCGACCGCCGCAGTGGCCGAGGCCGAATGGGCCCGCACCCAGCGTGCGCGCGATTCCTTCTCGGTCGAGGAAGCCGAGCGCCGTCGCACCAGCGCAGTCACCGCCGAGGCCAAGGTCAAGGCGGCCGAGGCGCAGCTGGCCGATGCCCAGAACCGCATGGCGCACACGACGGTGCTCGCGCCCGAGGATGGCATCGTGCTGACGCGTACCGCCGAGGTCGGCCAGGTGGCCGTGCCCGGCACGACGATCCTGTTCCGCCTCGCGCGCAATGGCGAGATCGAGCTGCGCGGCCAGGTGGCCGAGCAGGAAATGCCGCTGCTCAAAGTCGGGCAGGTCGCCGAGGTACGCCTCGATGGCATCGCCCATCCGTTTGCCGGCAAGGTATGGCAGATCGGCGCGATCATCGATCCGACCACGCGCCAGGGCATGGTGCGCATCGCACTGCCGGCCGCCGATCAGAATCTGCGCCCCGGCGCCTTTGCGCGCGCTGACATCCAGAGCGGCACGACGCTCGGTGCGATCGTGCCGCAGACCGCGGTGCTCAGTGATGAGCAGGGCAACTACGCGATGGTCGTCAACGCGCAGCAAAAGATCGAGCGGCGCGCCGTGACCGTCGCGGGTACGCGCTCGGAGGGCCTGCTGGTCAGCGCCGGACTGAGCAATACCGATCAGGTGGTCGCGATTGCAGGTGCGTTTCTGCGCATCGGCGAGCAGGTTGTGGTTGCACAGCCGGTGCCTATGGCACCGGCCGCGGCCGGGGCTGGCGCCGGAGCACGCCCCGAGCACTCCCCGAGCGCGCCGTGAGGCGGATATCCGCGTGGGCGATCACGCACCCGGTCTTCCCGCTGGTGCTGTTCGCGGTGCTGTGCTTCTTCGGCGTCGTGGCATTCCTGCGCCTGCCAATCACGCTCAACCCCGACGTATCGGCACCGTTCGTCACGGTCGAAATCAGCCAGCCGGGCGCCGCGCCCAGCGAGCTCGAGACCCAGGTGCTGCAGAAGGTCGAGGGCGCGGTCTCCAACATTGGCAACGTCAAGAGCATCCGCTCCACGGCCATCGAGGGCATCGCCAACACGACAATTGAGTTCCAGATCGGCACGCCGGTCGACCGGGCCACGACCGATGTGCGCGATGCCGTGGCCAAGATCCGCCCCGAGCTGCCGCAGGGCATACAGGAACCACAGGTGCGCCGCGTCGACATCGATGGCGGCGCGATCGTCTATTACGCCATCAGCACCACGGGCATGACCGAGGAGCAGCTCTCCTGGTTCGTCGATGACACGATCACCAAGCGGCTGCTGGCGATCAGCGGCGTCGCGCAGGTCCAGCGCTCGGGCGGCGTGACACGCGAAATCCGCGTTAATCTCGATCCGGCGCGCATGGAGTCCTATGGCATCACGGCAGGCGAGGTCAACGAGCAGCTGCGCGCGGTAAATCTCGACGCGGCCGGTGGCCGTGCCCAGGTCGGCGGTGGCGAGCAATCGATCCGCGTGCTGGGCGGCGCGCACACCGCCGAGCAGCTCGGCGAAACGCGGCTGACGATGGCTGATGGACGAGTCGCGCGCCTGAGTGATATCGCCGAGGTGCGCGATGGCGTCGCCGAGGTGCGCACGATCTCGCGTCTGAACGGCCGCTCGGCGACCACGTTCGGGGTCTACAAGGCCAAAGGCGTCTCGGATGTCGAGACGCTCAAGCGCGTCGAGGCCGAGCTCGACAAGATCGTCAAGGAAACGCCGGCGATCAGCCTCAAACAGGTGTTCACGACAGTGGATTTCACCAAGGCTTCCTATCACGCCTCGATCGAAGCGCTGCTCGAGGGCGCGCTGCTCGCGGTCGTGATTGTCTGGCTGTTTCTGCGCGACTGGCGCGCGACCGCGATCTCGGCGCTGGCAATCCCGCTGGCAGCGCTGCCGACCTTTGCCGTAATGCAATGGCTCGGCTTCACCCTCAATCAGATCAGCCTGCTGGCCCTGTCGCTGATCACCGGCGTGCTGGTCGATGATGCGATCGTCGAGGTCGAGAACATCACGCGCCACATGAAGATGGGCAAGAGCGCATTTCGTGCAGCTATGGATGCCGCTGATGAGATCGGTCTTGCTGTCGTGGCCTGCTCGATGTGCATCATCGCGGTGTTCCTGCCGGTGAGCTTCATGGGCGGCCTCGTCGGCCAGTACTTCGTGCAGTTTGGCATCACGGTCGCCGTGGCCGTGTTCATGTCACTACTGGTGGCGCGTCTGATCAGCCCGCTGCTGGCCGCCTACACGCTCAAGCCCCATGACCAGCTGCGCTCAGCCGACGGCCCTCTGATGGAGTGGTACCTGAAGACACTGCGCTGGACCGTCAAGCGTCGCTGGTGGACGGTGCTAGCCGGCTTCGTGTTCCTGGTGCTCTCTATCGTCGGATTCGTGATGCTCCCGAAGACCTTCACGCCCGATGCGGATTTCTCCTCCTCGACGCTGATGATCGAGCTGCCCCCGGGTGTGCTGCTCAGCCAGACCGCTGCGGCCGCAGGCCAGGCCTACGAGATCCTCAAGCGTCGCCCCGAGGTCGCCAACGTGGTCGAGTCGGTCGGCGAGGATGAGGATGGCGAGGTGCGCTCGGGCAACCTCTACATCCAGCTGGTGCCCCCCGCGCAGCGCAAGCTCAGCCAGAAGGAATTCGAGCAGCAGGTGATCAAGGAACTGCGCGTGATCCCGGATGCACGCATCAATTTCCAGAGCCAGAACGATGGTAACGGTCGTGACCTGACGATCTTTGTGGTCGGCAGCAACCCGGTACTGGCCGAGAGCGTCGCGCACACGGCCATCGAACAGATGCGCACGCTTAAGGAACTGCGTGAGCCGCGCATCAACGGTGACATGGCGCGCCCCGAACTCGTGATTCATCCGCGCCTCGATGAGGCCGCGCAGCTCGGGATCACGGTCGAGGCGATCAGCGAAACCGTGCGGCTGGCGACCTTAGGGGACATCCCGCAGAACAATGCCAAATTTTCTTTGAGCGATCGGCAGATTCCGATCCGTGTCAGCCTGCAGGAGTCAGCACGTTCTGATCTGGCGACGATCGAGAACCTGCCACTGCGCACGGCCAGCGGCACCACGGTACCGCTGAAGACCGTGGCCGACCTAAGCTTCGGCCAGGGGCCCTCCAAGGTGCGACGCTACAACCAGAACCGGCGCATTTCGCTCGAAGCAGACCTGAATAACGCGCAGCTTGGCGATGCGATGGACAAGATCCGGGCCTTGCCGATCTTCAAGAACCTGCCCACCGGCGTGCAGATCGTCGAGATCGGCCAGGCGCAGTACATGCAGGAGCTGCAAGTCAGTTTCATGCTGGCGATGGTCGCTGGCATTCTGCTGGTGTTTGCCGTGCTGGTGCTGCTGTTCGCGCGCCTGTTCCAGCCGATCACAATCCTCTCAGCCCTGCCGCTCTCGCTCGGTGGCGCGGTGCTGGGACTTGCGGTCACGCATAGCCCGTTCTCGCTCTCGACGGTGCTTGGCATCCTGATGCTGATGGGCATTGTCGCGAAGAATTCAATCCTGCTGGTTGAGTTCGCCATCGAGGAGATGCGCGCGGGCAAGGACCAGCTGACCGCGCTCCTGGAGGCGGGCCACAAGCGCGCCCGCCCGATCGTGATGACCTCGGTCGCAATGATTGCGGGCATGCTGCCGGTAGCGATGGGGGTGGCCGGCAACGCCGAGTTCCAGAGTCAGATGGCGATCGCCGTCATCGGCGGACTTGTGACCAGCACCGGCCTGACGCTGGTGATGGTACCGGCCGCGTTCACCATATTGGATGACCTGGAGCGCTGGCTCGGCCGCAAGGTCGGCCGACACCTGATCAATGAGGAATCGCACCAGGTGCCGCCCCCGGCAGGCGCCCCGCAGCACTCGGCGACCTGAAATCCCTGCCTCTTGCGGGCGGGTTGGGCGTTTTTCTGGGCAAAAGAGCGGCCGGCGGCCCCGGCCCTCTGGTAAAATGCGCGCCGCCTTGCATGGGGATTGATGTCGCCTGTCCCCTAGGGCACCGGATCCTGGGCCGCCGCTGATTGAAACGGGCGCCCACCCGAACGGTGCGGCAGCTCGACCAGGCAGACCCCCTTGGTGAACCCACACGCCTACCGGATCGTCCGGAGATGTGCAGTACGCTGATCCCTATGCTCGCCACATCCAACGTCTCTATCCAGTTCGGCGCCAAGCCGCTGTTCGAACAGGTCACGGTCAAGTTCTCCGACGGCAACCGCTATGGGCTGATCGGTGCCAACGGCTCTGGCAAGTCGACGCTGATGAAGGTGCTGGGCGGGGAGCTTGAACCCAGTGCCGGCGATGTGATGCTGCAGGCTGGCCTGCGCCTGGGAAGGCTGAACCAGAATCAGTTCGCCTACGAAGATGAGCGGGTCCTCGACGTTGTCATGCAGGGGCACGTCGAACTGTGGCGCGCGATGCAGGAGCGCGATCGGATCTACGCTGATCCGGAATCGACCGATGCCGATTACATGCGAGCCGCTGAACTCGAAGGCGCCTTCGCCGAGCACGGCGGCTACGATGCCGAGGCGCGTGCCGCCGCGATCCTGATTGATGCCGGAATTCCCGAAGCACGCCACAACGGACCGATGCGTGAAGTCCCGCCGGGGCTGAAGCTGCGCGTGCTGCTCGCGCAGGCATTGTTCTCGCGCCCCGACGTGCTGCTGCTCGATGAGCCGACCAACAATCTCGATATCAGCTCGATCCGCTGGCTCGAGGGGGCGCTCAACAACTACGATGCCACGATGATCATCATCAGCCACGACCGGCACTTCCTCAACCAGGTGTGCACGCACGTCGCGGACCTGGACTTCCAGCAGCTGAAGATCTATCCGGGCAACTACGATGACTTCATGCTGGCCTCGGTCCAGGCCCGCCAGCGCACCGAAGCGGCGAATGCCAAGGCACGCGACCAGATCTCGGATCTGCAGGAGTTCGTGCGCCGCTTCTCGGCCAATGCCTCCAAGGCGCGGCAGGCGACCTCGCGCAAGAAGCAGCTGGAGAAGATCAAGATCGAGGAAATCCGTCCCTCCTCGCGCCAGAATCCCTACATCCGCTTCGAGCAGGGGAAAAAACTCTATCGCTCCGCGGTGAACGTGGAGAAGCTGCGCTTCCGTTACCCGAACTCCGACGTCGACGTGTTGAACAACATCAACTTCAACGTCGAGGCCGGCGAGCGTATCGCCGTGATCGGCCCGAACGGCGTCGGTAAAACGACCCTGATGCGGGTTCTCGCCGGGGACCTGAAACCTACCGCCGGCACCCTCACGTGGGTGGAGAATGCGGAGGCCGGCTACATGCCGCAGGACCCGCAGGCGGAGTTCGCGGAGAAGACCGATCTGTTCAGCTGGATGTCCGAGTGGACCGGCAAGGCGGACGACGATCAGATCGTACGCGCCACTTTGGGGCGGCT
>JBEKOK010000210.1:0-6827 GCA_049521875.1 Steroidobacteraceae bacterium | reverse complement strand
CGCCGCCTTGCCCGCCACCGACTTGGCGCCATAGTCCTCAGGGAAGAGCGCATTGACGGTCTTGAATTCGCCCACCTGCATGCCATGCAGTGCTTCATCGAGCTCCTTGAGGACGCTGCCGGCGCCGAGGATGACCTTCAGATCATCCCCCTTGCCGCCCGGGAACAGCTCGCCATCGATCCTGCCCTCATACGTGATCCAGACGCGATCGCTCGCCACCGCCGGGCGCTCGACAGCGGTGAACACCGGCTTCTGGCGGCGCATGCTCTCGATCATCTGATCGACATCCGCGTCGCTGACGGTCGCCGTCGGCCGCTCGATCGCAATACTCTCGAGGGGCTGCACGGTGATCTGGGGCAGCACTTCAAAGACTGCCGCGTAGCGCAGCTCCGTGCCCGGCTCAACCTGGAGCGGCTCCAGGCGCGGACCGGCTGCCGGACGCAGGTTCTGCTGGGTCACTGCCAGGGAGAAGCTCTGCTCCATCAGATCGCTGACCGCTTCCATGTGCACCTGGCTGCCATATTGGCGGCGCACCACGGCCAACGGGACCTTGCCCTGGCGGAAGCCATGCAGGCGCACGGTACGTGCCAGCTTCTTCAGCCGCTGATCCACCTCACGGCTGACCTGTTCCCCTGGAAGTGTTACTTCCAGGCGCCGTTCGAGACCGTTCACCGCCGTCACCGAGACCTGCATGCTTGATCAATCCTTAATTTACACGTAACTTACTGATTAATAACGTTTAATCTACCGCTAGGGCTGGTGCGAAAGGAGAGACTCGAACTCTCACGGGTTGCCCCACTGGCTCCTAAGGCCAGCGCGTCTACCATTCCGCCACTTTCGCCCGGCAGCGCGCCCGCCGGCGCCCATTGGCGTCCGTCGCGGACCACCCCCGCAAAGGGGCGCGGATTATACCCAATCGGCCTGTCGCAGGCGCTCCGCTGATGGAACCGGCCAAGCGCTGCCCAGCGTGCCGGAATTGCACGATGGCGATGCGCTACAGACCCTCCAATGGTCGAGCCTGGATGGCGGCTGCCACGGCCGTGGCGCAAACTGGTGGCACCCCGCCCACACATCACGACCGCGCCGTGGAGGACCCATGCTGGAACTTACCCGTCGAGACATTCTGATCGGTGCCGGCGCCACGCTCGCCAGCCTGCCACTGCAGCACGCCGCCCGGGCCACCAGCGGCGTGGCGACGCCCGGACCCGCCGGCAAGGCCGGCACCCTCACCCTCGGCAAGGACCTGAGCGTCAATCGCATGGGCTTCGGTGCCATGCGAATCACCGGCGCCGGCATCTGGGGCGATCCGCCGGATCCGGCCGAGGCGCGTCAGCTACTGCGCCGGGCGGTGGAACTGGGCGTGCAGCTGATCGACACCGCCGATGCCTACGGCCCCGACGTCAGCGAGAACCTGATCTATGAGGCCTTGCACCCGTATCGCAAGGACCTGGTGATCGCGACCAAGGGCGGACTGACGCGACCTTCGGCCGGGCGCTGGGATCACGATGCGAGCCCCGAGCATCTGCGGATGGCCTGTGATGCGAGCCTGGCGCGCCTGCATCTGCAGCGCATCGATCTCTACCAGCTGCACGCCCCCGATCCGAAGGTTCCGTTCGAAGACTCGGTCGGCGAACTGGCAAAGCTCCGCAGTGCCGGCAAGATACGCCACATCGGCCTCTCGAACGTCAGTGTCGATCAGGTGCGCAAGGCGCAGGCGATCGTGCCCATCGTGTCGGTGCAGAATCGCTACAACATCGACGATCGCGGCTCCGATGACGTGCTGCGCTACTGTGAAAGCGCAGGACTCGCGTTCCTGCCATGGGCACCACTGGCCAACAGCAGCCAGGCCAGTGCCGCGACCCCACGGCTGGCGGCACTGGCAGCGCGCTACAACCTCAACGAGCATCAGGCCGCGCTCTCCTGGCTGCTGGCACGCTCGGCGTGGATGCTGCCGATTCCAGGCACCTCCTCGGTGGATCACCTGGAGCAGAATGTCGCGGCAGCAGCGACTGTCTTCACCCCGGCAGAGATGGCTGCCATCGGCTAAACCCCTGTGCAACTACAAGTGAGAAATTCGTGAGGCATGATCGCAAGACCCCTGCAGACCGCAACTTTTCGGTACAACCGGCGCTGCTTGCGCTGCTGAGCCTCACGGCGCTTGGCGCTGCGGGCTGCAGCACCTGGCACGCCCCGGAATTGCGCCAGCCGGCGACCGAGCCGCGCAACCTGCCAGAACCCGCCACCGCCGATGAGCGCGTCGCCGAGTGCACGCGCCTGCGCACGGAGCTTAGGCGCAATCAGATTGCCGAGCAGGAGGCGCCTACGACAACCACCTCGCCGATCATCGCGGAGGCTTCCGAGGCAAAGGCCGATCGGAATATCAGCATCATCCAGAGCCGCTACACGGAGCTTGACTGCGACGCGCCGGACGCTGCCGCCAAGCCGACGACGATACCGCTACCCTAAATGACCGCCGCGAGCAGGCCGACGCTGCGCGCGAGCAGCGCCGCGCCGCCATTGACATTGCGATTCGAGCTGTGAGACTAGCGCGCACTGACACAGCAACCAAGCTGAAGATGGCATGAGTGGAACCGTACTGCTGACCGGCGCAACCGGCTTTGTCGGGCGCCAGGTACTGCAGGAACTTGTGCGGCGGGGCCAGCAGGTGCGACTCGTGATCCGCCCCGGCAGGCAGGCGCAGCTCAGCGCGGCGATCCGGATTGAATCACTGCTGACCACGCCGGATCTGTTCCAGGAAAACGCCGGCTGGTGGGAGCATGCCTGCCAGGGCATCGACACGCTGATACATCTCGCGTGGTATGCAGAACCTGGCAAATACCTCGAATCCCCGCTGAACCTCGATTGCTTGAGCGGCACACTGGAGATCGCCCGTGGCGCCGCGCGCGCAGGCGTGCGCCGCTGGATCGGTTGCGGGAGCTGCTTTGAATACGACCTGCGCGCCGGACTGCTGACGCCCGAGACACCCTTGCGACCCCTCACGGCCTATGCGGCCGCCAAGGCCGCGGCGTTCCTGGCCCTCGAGCGCTGGCTGCCCCTGCAGCGGCTGGAATTTGCGTGGTGCCGGCTGTTCTATCTTTATGGCGAAGGCGAGGACGCGCGCCGGCTGGTGCCCTACCTGCGCGCGCGCCTGAGCGCCGGTGAACCGGCCGAGCTTACCCGAGGCACGCAGGTGCGCGACTATCTCGAGGTCCGTGAGGCCGCGCGCCAGATCGTCGAGTGCGCACTTGGCCAGGTGCAGGGTGCTGTGAATATCTGCTCCGGTGTGGCGGTTACGGTGCGTGAGCTGGCCGAACAGATTGCCGATGAGTACGGTCGGCGCGATCTGCTGCGTTTTGGTGTGCGGCCGGACAATGTGACCGACCCGCCTCGGGTACTCGGACAGAAGAGCGAGCTGCACGCATGAGCGCCGCGGCTACCACGCGGCTGCTGTATGAGCAGCCCCAGCTGCCGATCTTCCAGAATCGGATGTATGACAGCATCGAGCAAGCGCGCGGCTGCCCCCGCGGCGACCTGCAGTTAGTGGAAGACCTGGCCACCGGTCTGGTCTACAACGCCGCCTTCCGGCCCGAGCTGATGCACTACGATGATCACTACCAGAATGAGCAGGGCGTGAGCCCGCTGTTCCACGCACATCTGGAATCGGTGGCTGACATCATCGAGCGCCAGGTCGGCCGCGGTTCGCTGATCGAAGTGGGTTGCGGCAAGGGCTACTTTCTCGAACTGCTGACGGCCCGGGGCTTTGAGATCACCGGCTTTGATCCGACCTACGAAGGCACCAATCCCCGCGTGCGGCGCCACTACTTCGCACCCGGTGTCGGCATGCGTGCTGATGCCCTGGTGCTGCGCCACGTACTCGAGCACGTCCAGAATCCCTACCAGTTTCTGGATCAGCTGCGGATTGCCAATGGCGGCAGCGGTCTGATCTACATCGAGGTGCCGTGCTTCGAGTGGATCTGTCAGCACCGGGTCTGGTTCGATATCTACTACGAGCACGTCAACTATTTCCGGATTTCCGATTTCCAGCGCATGTTCGGCACGGTGCTCGAAAGCGGCCGGCTGTTTGGCGAGCAGTACCTGTATGCGGTAGCCGATCTGGCCTCGCTGCATCCGCCGCAGCGTGACGCGGGCGCCCCGGTGGAGTTTCCGCCTGATTTCATGGCGCGCCTGAACGGCTCCGGGGGGGCGCCAGGGACGCGGACGGCGATCTGGGGCGGCGCATCCAAAGGGGTCATTTTCGCGCTGCTCAAGGAGCGCGCCGGCACGCCGGTCAGTACGGTCATCGACATCAATCCGGCAAAACAGGGAAAATACCTGGCGGCCACGGGGCTGAGGGTCCAGGCGCCGGCCGAAGCGCTGGCCCATCTGCCTGCGGGCTCGACCATCTTCGTGATGAACTCCCACTACCTGGAAGAGATCAGAAAAATGTCAGCCAACAAGTTTCGGTACGTCGGAGTTGACCATGAGTGATTTTCAGCTCGAGATGGCCGAGCGGATCGCCGCGATCCGCGGCAATGAAGCACTGTGCGCGCCGGCGGCGCAGTTCATGCGCGCCTCGATCGCGCCCCGGTACTCCTACAACTTCCAGTGGCAGGGCCGGCCGATCATCCAGTACCCGCAGGACATGGTCGCGATGCAGGAGCTGATCTGGTCGCTGCGCCCGGACCTGGTGATCGAGACCGGCATCGCGCACGGGGGTTCACTGATCTTCAGTGCCTCAATGCTCGCGCTGCTGGATATGTCCGATGCCATTGATGCCGGTGAACCGATGGACCCGGCCAAATCGCAACGCAAGGTCCTCGGGATCGACATTGACATTCGCGCCCACAACCGCGCCGCCATCGAGGCGCACCCGATGGGCTCACGCATACAGATGTTGCAGGGCTCCAGCGTCGCGCCCGACATCGTCGCGCAGGTGCGAACGATCGCGGCGGCCTATTCGCGCATCCTGGTGTGCCTCGACAGCAATCACACGCACGAGCATGTGCTGGCCGAGCTGCGGGCCTACGCGCCGCTCACCAGCCTTGGCAGCTACTGCGTGGTCTTCGACACCGTGGTAGAGGACATGCCCGCATCGGCTTTTCCAGATCGGCCGTGGGGGCCAGGTGACAATCCCAAGACCGCGGTGTGGGCCTATCTCAAGACGCATCCGGAGTTCGAGATCGACACCAGCATTCCGGACAAGCTGCTGATCACGGTGGCACCAGACGGCTACCTCAAGCGCGTGCGCGCCTAGAAACTGCTGCCCGGGGCGAGCCGTGCGGCGAGGGCTGCGCCAGGGGCTTGGGCTCAGCTGACTTCGAGTTGCGGCACGGCGGTGACAAACGAACCGCCCCAGTCTCGAATGTAGGCCAGTTGCTGCATAACCTCGGAGCGCAGGTTCCACGGCAGGATCACGACATAGTCCGGCCGCGCCGCGCGCAGCACCTGTTCCGGGACAATCGGAATGCGGCTGCCGGGCATGAACTTGCCCTGCTTGGCGGGATTGCGATCCGCGACCAGGCTGATCAGATCGGCGCGTACCCCGGCGAAATTGAGCAAGGTGTTGCCCTTGGCTGCCGCCCCGTAGGCAGCCACCCGCCGGCCTTGCGACCGCGCACGGATCAGGAAGGCCACGAATTCATCCTTCAGTTCCTCGAAGCGGCGCTGGCAACCAGCGTAGTAATCGCGGCCCGCAAGTCCCGCAGCAAGCTCACGCGCGCGCAAAGCGGCCACCGCCGGCGTCGGCTCACGCCCTCCCCCCTCGGCGCGCTGGGCCAGTACCCGCAGGCTTCCGCCATGCGTCGGCAGTTCCTCGACATCGAACACCGCCTAGCCGCTGGCATTGAAAATGTGCTCGACCGCAGTGAGCGAGAGATAGGAGAAGTGCTCGTGGTAAATCGTGTCGAACTGATTCTCATCAATCAGCCGGAGCAGGTGCGGGAACTCGAAGCTGGCAACCCCTGTGGGCTTGAGCAGCTGCGAGAAGCCGCTGACAAAGTCATTGATGTCCGGCACGTGCGCGAGAACATTGTTGGCAACCAGCAGGTCGGCTGATCGACCCTGGGCTGCCAGACTTGCACCAAGACGGTTGCCAAAGAATTCCTCGATGACCTCGATGCCCTTGCCACGGGCCGCGGCCGCGGTGCTCGCGGTCGGTTCTATGCCCAGGCACGGAATGCCTTTGGCCCTCACATACTGGAGCAGGTAACCATCGTTGGAGGCGACTTCAATGACCTGCGAGTGCCGGTCCAGGGCAAGTCGCGCGATCATCTGCGTGACGAAGCGTTCTGCGTGCGCCAGCCAGGTGCTCGAGAACCCACTGAAATAGGCATACTCGGCATCGAAAAGCTCCGTGGCACGGGCAAAATCTTCGGTCTGCACCAGATAACATGTCGTGCACACCAGCACGCGTAGCGGAAACCACTTCTCCGGCCCACGCAGCGCTGCCGCGCTGAGGTACGCATTGGACGGCGGCGCGCTGCCCAGATCGATCAGCGGCAGTTCTAGCTCGGCCCCGCAGTGACGACACTTCACAGCCCAACCCCCTGAAAGTCGCCACTCAAAAGCGGATGCGCCATATCGCGGGCCGACTGCGCGCCGATCGCCTGCGGCCAGAGGATCGCGAGTCGTGGGTCGCGGGCGTTGAGCGCCGCCTCGGCCTGCGGCGTATAAGGCGCGGTGTGCAGGTACAGCAGCTCGCAGTCTGCTTCGAGAGTCTGAAAGCCGTGCGCAAAGCCGGAGGGAATCAGCAGTGAATGATGATTGTCCGCGCTCAGGCGCTCGCCGTGCCAGCGCAGGAACGTCGGCGAGACACGGCGCACACCCAC
>JBEKOK010000209.1:0-6827 GCA_049521875.1 Steroidobacteraceae bacterium | reverse complement strand
GCACGCGCTGCCATTCGCGCCGCCACGGCGCATCCGCCATGTGCCGCTCGGCGCTGCGGGCGAACTCGGCGTACTTAGCCTTAGCCCGCTCGACCAGCGCACGGGCATTGAAGGGCAGGCCACGCGCTGCAGCATGCTCCTCGGACGTGCTGGCGTAGGGGATCACGATCATCAGTGCGAGGTAGACAAGCAGTCCAAGTCCCGCGGTGAGGAGAGTCAGCACGACGAAAATTGCGCGTACCAGAGTGACGTCAACATTGAAATACGCCGCAAGACCCTTGCAGACGCCGCTGACTATTGCGCCTTCGCTGATCTGATAGAGCCGTCGCGGCGCGGAAGCCGAGCCCTCGCTCATATGAGGGGAAGCCGTGCCCTGCGCCGGTTCCTGTTGCGCGCCGGCCGGGGCATCGGCACCGGCGGCGTGCGTATCGTCGACCGGGCCCATCTGCGCAATGATCTGTTCCAGTTCGGCACCGGTGACGACGTTCTTGTGGGCACTGAGGTAGGCGGCGCATTTCTCGGCAATGGCCTGCTCAAGATCCGCGATGATCTCGGTGCTGTCGGGGTTTCCCGCCAGCGCACGCGCGGCTTCGTTCAGATACGCGGCGAGCTGCGTATAGGCCGCCTCGTCGAGCTGATAGGCGTTGCCGTTAAGGCTTACGGTGATGACTTTTTGCATGGCTTCAGCTTCCGAGATCCGAGATGGTCTTGTTGATGCGACTCCAGTAATCGTCGAGTTCCGCCAGCTGCGCCCGGCCCGCGTCGGTGAGACGGTAGTACTTGCGTGGTGGTCCGCTCTCGGACTCCTGCCACTGGTAGTCGACCAGTCCTTCGCGGCGCAGCTTGCTCAGCAGCGGGTATAGCGTGCCTTCCTGGGTAGCGAATTCGGTATCCGCCAGGCGCCGCAGGATGTCGGCGACATAGACCGTGGTGCCGCTGACGATGCGCAGCACCAGGAACTCCAGCAGTCCTTTGCGGATGGGCCCAAATTTCTGGTCTGCGCTCATGTTCTATACAGCTACCTTGTATTAGAAAGGTACCATCGTGCAACATGCCGGTCAACTCCCGACCAAAAGCCCCAAGGGGCCGCCGCTACCCAACCCCGGGAGCCCGGATTACAGTGTCGCGCCTACGCCGGCGCAGTTCGCCGGCACCTACAACAAGAGAGCCTTATGCAGCAGCGCAGATCGATTGCGGCAGCCTTCGCCGTCCTGTTTTTCACCGGTTATGCAGCGTCGGCCGCGGATGCACCGGCCACACCAGCGGCGCTGCCAGCGGAAACGCAGGCGGCCTGGGATCTGTCCGATCTCTATGCAACACCCGAAGCCTGGGAGCAGTCGTATACCCGGACGCAACATCAGGCCGAGAGCCTGGAGGGTTATCGCGGAACGCTCGGCAAGAGTGCCGATTCGATGCTCAAGGCGATGATTGCCATCAGCGATGTGAACCGCGAGGCCGCGCGTCTGGCGATCTACTCGGGCCTGAAGTCGGATGAGGATCTGCGCATCAGCGCCAACCAGGAGCTCAACCAGCGCGCCCAATCGCTCGCAACGCTTGTGGGCGCGAAGACCGCCTGGGTCGCGCCGGAAATCATCCGTCTCGGCGCGGTGAAGGTGAAGCGCTTCGAGGCGGCCAACAAGACGCTCAACGATCGCTTTGGCTTTCAGCTCGACGACACGCTGCGCGCTGCACCGCATACGCTCGGTGACGAGGCCGAGGGCGTACTGGCATTGAGCGGCGATCTGCTGGCCCAGCCTGGTGCGATGGCCAACCAGTTTGGCAATGCCGAATTGCCGCTGCCGACGGTGACACTGTCGGATGGCACCAGCACCAAACTCATACAGGCGAACTACGAAAAGTACCGCTCATCGGCCAACCGCCACGATCGCAAGCTGATGTTCGACGAATATCTGGGTGCGTGGAAGAAATTCGATGGCACCGTCGGCAATATGCTGGCCGCCAAGGTCATTGGCGATGAATTTACAGCCAAGTCCCGCAAGTTCGACAGCGCGCTGCAGGCCGCGCTGTTTGCCGACAACATGCCCGAGAGCGTCTACAAGTCGCTGGTCGCTGAAGCCCATGCCGGATTGCCGACGCTGCATCGCTACCTGCGCCTGCGCAAGCGAATGCTGGGCATCACCGACGAGCTGCACTACTACGATAACTACCCACCGCTCTTCGAGCTCGCGCACCGACCGGAATTCAGCGTTGAGGACTCCAAGCGCATTACGCTTGAGGCACTCAAGCCACTCGGCGAGGAATACCTGGGGCTGCTGCGCACCGGATTTGCCGGACGCTGGATGAACGTCTATCCGCACGAGGGCAAGACATCAGGCGCCTCCATGGCAGGCGACGCCTATGACGTGCATCCCTACCTGCTGCTGAATCACAGCGGCGACTACAACTCGCTCTCGACCTTTGCCCACGAGTGGGGTCATGCAATGCACACACTGCTCGAGGACAAGGCGCAGCCTTATGAGAAGTCCCACTACCCGACGTTCATTGCCGAGTCGGCCTCCATCGGTAACGAAATGCTGCTCAACGACTACATGGTTGAGCAGGCGCCGAGCCGTGAGCTGAAGCTGTTTTACCTCAGCGAGGGCATCGAATCGATCCGCACAACGTTTTTCCGCCAGGTACAGTTTGCCGAGTTCGAGCTTGCGATCCACCAGGAGGTGGAGCAGGGCCGGCCGCTCTCAGGCGAGCGAATGAGCGAGATCTACTGCGGCATTCTGCGCACGTACTATGGCGAAGCCGAAGGCGTCATGAAGATCGATCCGGTGGATTGCTATGAATGGGAATACGTCCACCACTTCTTCGGCCTCACCTACTACGTCTATCAGTACGCAACCTCGATGGCGGGCGCGGCCTCGATGACCGATGCAATTCTCACCGGGGGCGAGCCGGCACGTGAGCGTTTCCTCACGATGCTGCGTGCCGGCGGCTCCGGCTACGGCTACGATCTGTACAAGCAGGCCGGCATTGACATGGCCACGCCCAAGCCCTACCAGGCGCTGGTGGCGCGCATGAATCGGCTGATGGACGAGTTTGAGGCGCTGGAAAAGCAGCACTGAGCGACGCGGGTACTACTAATTGGAGCAATGAGGCGGCCATGTCCAGACTGATCCCAATGACTGTTGGCGTTGCCATGCTGATGATGCTGGCTGCCTGCCAGAAGCCACCGCCGGTGACGCCGGCGCCACCGGCAACTCCGGCACCACAGGCGGCAGCAACCCATCCGTCCCGCCCCGAGGGCGTGGCCTGGTTCGAAGGGGATGTCGCCGGGGCCTTCACCGCGGCTGAGCAGCAGCACAAGCCGGTGTTCGTGTACTTCGGCGCGGTGTGGTGCCCGCCGTGCCAGGAGTTGAAGGCGACGATGTTTCATCGCCAGGATTTCCTCGGCAAGCTGTCGCTGTTCGTGCCGGTATATCTCGATGGCGATGCGCCCGATGCCCAGCGTTGGGCTTCGGAGTTCAAGGTCACCGGCTATCCGACGATGCTGATCCTGGATGGCAAGCATGCCGAGCTCGAGCGGGTCTCCGGCGGCATGGACCTCAGCCGCTATGGCGAGATGCTCGATATCGGGCTGTCCGCCTCGCGCCCGTTGAGCGAAGTGCTGGCGGAAGTGAGCGGCGGCTCGGCGCCGCTGAGCACCGCGGATTGCCGGCGCCTGGCCTACAACGGCTGGGGCCTGCAGGAGGAGTGGATATTCAACGAGGATCACCCGGGCTGGCTTGCCGCGACCTCCGATGCGCTGAGCCAGGCGGCGATGCGTTGCCCTGCTGATGCCGTGCAGGAGCGCGCGCGCCTGCAGGTGTTCGCCGCTTCCGCGGCGCTCGATGCCGATCCGAATGCCTCCAAGCCTGGCAAGCCGGTCAGCCCGCGGGTCATTGCCGATCTGGCTCCGGTTCGCGCGTTACTGGCCAATGAGACACTCGCTGAGAGCGTCTCAGACATCCTGAGTTATCTGGGATCGGATTTTTTCAAGACGGAGGCCAAGCTCGATCGGGCGCACGTGGCTGATCTTGAGAAATCCTGGATGAAGCTGATGGACGCCGTGGCGGCCGATGAGCGCTACTCTACGACTGATCGGCTGTATGCCGAGTACGGCAAACTGCGCGCGGCGAAGGCGCTGGAGCCGGGCGGGAAGTTGCCACCGGCGCTGGTGGCTGAAGCACGCCAGAAGGTTGATGCCGCGCTCGCGCTGACCACAGATTCCTATACGCGCACCTCGCTGGTGAATGCGGCGCTGAACATCTACGACAAGCTCGGCGACAACGACACCAGCTACACGCTGCTGAGCAACGAGATCAAGACTTCCAAGACACCGTACTACTACATGGAAGATCTGGCGGACATTGAAGAGGAACGCGGCCACAAAGACGCGGCACTGCAATGGCTCGCGCGCTCGTACCTGGAATCCCAGGGGCAGGCGACGCGCTTCCAGTGGGGCGCCCATTACGTTCGCGGCCTGCTGCGCCTGCGGCCTGAGGATGAAGCCACGATCGGTACCACCTCGCAGCAGGTGCTGGGCGAGCTCGATGGCGGCGGCCGGATCTACGGCCGCAGCAGCTCCGGCCTGATGCGGCTGGCCAAGTCACTGCACGACTGGAACAGCAAGGGCAAGCATGCGGCGGTCATCGAACAGATTCATGCGCAGATGAACGGCATCTGCGCCAAGGTTCCGGCAACCGATCCGGCGCAGGCAACCTGCGCGGATTTCCTCAAAACGGTCTGAGCAAGCGGGCCGTGGTCAGCGCCGCCCGGGTCCGAGGAGCTGCGCCGTGCTGGAGCTGAATGCGGTCGATCTGCGTACCGATCCGGCGGCGGCCCGATACGTCAAGCATGAAATTGTCGGTGTCGAGTTTGCGGCGAGCGCCGGTGCACTGATCTCGCGCGTCGGACCCAATCACTATCAGGCAGGCGATGCGCTGGTGAGCGGGATGGACGGTGATCGCTGGTGCGTCTCGCGCGATCGCTTTGATCTGAAGTACGAACCGCTCCCGGGCGTGAATCATGGCCAGTCAGGTCGCTACCAGAACAAGCCGGCACCGGTTCTCGCACGACAGATGACCGAGCCTTTCCGCTGCCAGCGCACCGCGGGCGGCGACTGGCTGGAAGGGCAGGCGGGCGACTGGCTGCTGCAATATGCGCCGGGCGATCATGGCGTCGCGGCGCAGGCCCGCTTCGCCCAGGTGTATCGTCCGCTGCCCGGGCGCTGAGCCGCCTCGCGGCCGAGTTCAGCTGACTTTAAGCACTGTGAAACATCTGCTCATCATCTACGGCGGTCATGCAGGTGGACGCACCGCGATACTGCTCGATGCGGTGCGCGCCGGGATCAGCGAATCAGGCGAAGCCCTTGAACTTCGCGTGCTCAATGCGCTCCAGGCAGGCGTCGAGGATCTGCTGTGGGCCGAGGCGCTCCTCATCGGCACCCCGGAGCATTTTGGCTACATGTCGGGCGCCGTGAAGGATTTCATGGACCGTACGTTCTATCCGGCAGAGGGGCGCGTCGATTCGCTCCCGTACGCGGTGTTTGTCAGCGCCGGTAATGACGGCAGCGGCGCGGTCTCTTCCATCGATCGCATTGCGCTCGGCTACCGCTGGAAAAAAGTCAGCGAACCGCTGATCGTGCGCGGCGCGCCAACGGCCGCTGACCTGCAGCGCTGCCGGGAGCTCGGCGCTACACTGGCGGCAGGTCTGGCGCTTGGGGTGTTTTGAGTGGGTGCGTGCAGAAGGAACCTGACCCAACCGCACGCACCGACGCGGGGGCGGAGGAACCGGGACCGATGAGAACCGATCGGCTGCATTGCCATGCATGGATCGCCCTGATTGCGGCAGGACTGGCATTTGCCGGACCACTCACCGCGCAGCAGCTCGAACGGCGCGCAGTGCCGGTCGGTCAGGGATCCCGTGGCGCAGAGGCGGCACAGAGTGGCCGGCGCATTGCGCTCGTGATCGGTAACGGCAGCTACCAGAACGTGGCGCGGCTGCCCAATCCCGCCAATGATGCGCGCCTGATTGCCGGCACGTTGCAGCGCGCGGGATTCACGCTCGTGGGCGGCGGCCCGCAGGTTGATCTCGACAAGGCGCAGTTCGATCGGCTGATCCAGCAGTTCGGGCGCGAGCTGCCGGGCGCCGACGTCGCGCTCTTTTATTACTCAGGCCATGGCATGCAGGTCCAGGGCGTGAACTGGCTGGTACCGGTGGATGCCAATCCGACCAGCGCCAAGGACATGGACTTCCAGATGGTCGATGCAAGCCTGGTGCTGCGACAGATGGAAGATGCCGGCACCAAGCTCAATATGGTGATCCTGGACGCCTGCCGCAACAATCCGTTTGCGATCCGCGGAGTGCGGGCCGCCGCGGGCGGTCTGGGCGAGATGGCGGCGCCGGAAGGCACGCTGATTTCTTATGCCACGCAGCCCGGCAACGTTGCGCTCGATGGGGATTCAGGAGACAGCCCATATACGGTGGCGCTCGCCAAGGCGATCGAGCGCCCGGGTTCGGATGTCTTTCACGTCTTCAACGAAGTCGGGCTGGTCGTGAAGCAAGGCACGGCCGGCGCGCAGCAGCCGTGGCTCGCGACCTCGCCGATTGCCGGCAATTTCTACTTCTTCAACGGCCCGGTGACCGTGGAGAATCCGAACATCACGATCAATGTGCAGCCAACGGCACCACCTCCGGAGCCAGAGCACGTCTCGAGACGCTTCGATGGCCTGTGGAACGTGGATCTGGTGTGCCCGAGCGAGGGGGTCGCCGGCGGCTACACCTTTCATTTTCCGGCGCAGATCAGTCACGGCGTAATTCATGGCGAGTATGGCACG
>JBEKOK010000208.1:0-13139 GCA_049521875.1 Steroidobacteraceae bacterium | reverse complement strand
ATCGCGGGCCCGCAGCATTTCGCGCTGGATCTCACGGCGCAGATTGTTGCGGTAATCAGCATAGACGAAGCCCTGTTCGGCAAGCTTCTCCGGCAGATGGGCCAGATCGACCTTGTTGCGCCGGGCGATATCCTCGAGCGCGGCGTTGACCTGTTCATCGGTGACATGGATACCGGCGCGATCGGCGCGCTGCGCCTGGATCTCCTCGAGCACCAGGCGGTCGAGCACCTGTTCGCGCAATACATCGGTGCTGGGCAGCTGGACCTTTTCATTGCGCAGGCGGACTGAAATATCGTTGGTCTCGGTCTCCAGCTCGCTCTCGAGCACGACGCCGTCATTGACGACCGCCACGACCCGATCCAAAGGCACCCCATGCGTTGCGTTGGCGCGGCTCGGGGGTGGCGTCGTCAGCGCAGGGGTTACCGGGGTGGCTGCCAGGGACAGGGTACCGGCCAGGGAATACACGGCCAGCAGCAGGCCCGAATGGATACGCAACATCAAGATTCCTTTTTCACTCAACGGCTTGGGGTATCCGCCGAGTATCCCTGAATCTCGGACTTCAGGAAAGTGTCGGTTCCGGATCCGACACTGGAAAGGCCATTGAGTTCCAGCTGCAGAAACACGCCGGTGTCGCTGGTGCCCTCGCGCGTCGTCAGGGCGCGGCGCACCACCACCCGCAGCCCCCAGCAGCTGCCATGGTATTGCGCCCCAAGGAAATTCTCGGTCGCTTCGTGGTCCATCAGCGAGTAGACGCTGCGCCCATAGAGCTCCCAGTGCCCCCCAACCGGCCATGCGCCTGAGGCCTCGACCTGCTCGAACAGGCCGTTATCAAAGCGGTAGCCCAGATTGATGACCTGGCCACCATTGGCACGGTACTGGAGGCTCAGGATGCTGCGGTCGGTTTCCTCCGGATGCGGATCCCAGGCGAGATCGTAGTGCAGGCTCCAGTTGCGGTAGGCGGTCAGATCCACATCCGCGACGATGTCCGAGCGGCGTCCCGGAATGAGCTCGGTCACGATCGGAAAGGTGGGCAGCGTGCCGGGCAGCGTCTGCTCGGGCAAACCTACATGGGGGGTCGACAGATCGAAGCGCTCGCCAAAGGTGGCGCTCAGCACGCGTTGCCCGGTCGCATTCTGGAAGCCCTGCGTCGTGAGGGCGATGGTCACGTCATTGGCATCGCCGATCCGATCGAGCCCGACATAGCGGTTGGGACGGAACAGCGAGACGATGTTGGCATCCGGCAGCCCGGTATCGAAGATCGGCAGTTCACTCTGATTGCGATACGGGATGTAGACGTAGTAGAGCCGCGGCTGCAGTGTGATCAGATAGCCGTTGGGCGAGGTCGCGGCACGCTCGAACTCCAGGCCCATGTCGAGGCTGGCCAGCGGCAGCTCACGGGTCGGGCTGGTGCTCTGGCCGGCCGCGACATCCTCGAGCCGGTAGGCGGTGAAGTCCCACGCGAGGTTCGGGCGCACGTAGTAGCCCGGGCGGGTGAAATCCCACGACACGGTCGGCATCGCATCGGCGCGCCAGCCGTTCACATCATCGCCGCGCGTAAAGTCGACGACTTCGGTCGTGATCCCGGCCTTGAGCCCATCGGGCCCGGGAAGCACGGCGCTCGCGTTGATTCGCGGCGTCTGCGCATACGGGCGATCGAAGGGTTCGTTGACGATCAGCTCCTGATCAAGCGTCTGGTAATCGAGCAGCATCGCGCGCACGTTCCAGATATCGTCGCGGTACTGCGCATCGAACTCGCGGCCCAGAAACACGGTGCTGCTCTGGGAGGTGCTCTGCGAGAATTGCTCGAAATACGCGGTATCACTGACGTTCTCGGCATTGACATGCAGGCGCCAGTCATCGGGCAGCAGATAGACATCGGTCAGGTTCTCGTAGCTGCGGTTGTAGTGCACCGTGTGATCATCGGGCAGGTAATCAACGTGCAGCAGCCCATTGGTTGCATCGGTCAGCAGCCGGTAGTCGCTGTCGATGCCGACGCCGCGTGAGCTGTAGATCGTCGGTGCGAGTGTCAGATCCTGATTGGTCGCGATGTTCCAGTACCAGGGGGCCGAGACGATCAGGCCACTGCCGCTCGCGGTGCCGATGCTCGGATAGAGCAGACCGCTCTGGCGCGCATCGCTCATCGGGAAGGAGAGATAGGGCAGATACAGGATCGGCACGCCCTTGAAATCCACGATCGCACTGTGGGCCGCGCCGCGCGTGATGTTGGTATCGAGGGTGATCCGGTGCGCGCGGATATCCCAGTCGCTGATCCCCGCGGGGCAGGTGGTGTAGTCGACCTGGTCGAGCTCGATGACGCCGGGCTGCGTCGTGCGGATCAGCGAGGCGTCGCCGCGCCCGGGCATGCGGATCAGCTCGAAGTGCGCATTGGCCAGTTCAGCCCCGGTGTCGCTGTAGCTGCCGGAGGTACCCTGCATCTTGAGGTTCAGATCCTGATAGCTGACTTTGCCGAACAGCTGTATGCGGTTGGGGTTCGTGTACAGGTTGGCCTGATCGGCTCCGATCTGCCGATCGCCCATCTTCAGCAGGACATTGCCATACAGGATGCCCTGGCCATGAGCGACATCGCCGGTTCCGGAATCGGCCCGGTATTGCAATGGGCCGTTGGTGAGGCCAGGGAGCGGCGGGATCGTGTTCTCACCGTAGGCGGGCGCGGCCGCGATCCGCAGCGGTGCCTGATCACACAGCGACGGCGCCGCGCGGGCGGACCAGCAGCAGGCCAGCAACACACCGATGCTCGCCGTGGCGCGCCGAAGCTGGAGATCAATCATGAGTGCCGACATTATAATCAGGTTGTGGCAGCAGCGGTCCGGTCTGCTGTTGAGCAGAACGGACGTAATTCATCCCTAGGACACTCCATGCAAACGTGCTGCGGCGTTCAATGACTGACACTGATCAGCGGATCGTTGCGATCCGCCGCTGGCTGGCGGGGCCCGTGGGCTGGTCCGTAGTACGCTTCGAGCCCGCTTCGGCCGATGCCAGTTTCCGGCGTTACTTTCGAATCTGGCGCGCCGATGGGGCGACCCGCATTGTCATGGACGCGCCACCTGACAAGGAAGATACCGCTCCCTACTGCCGGACCACGCAGATCCTCGCGGCCTGCGGCGTGCATGTGCCGACCATTGAGGCAGCGGATGCCACGCTCGGCCTGCTGCTGCTCGAGGATCTGGGCTCGACACCGCTGCTGTCGCAACTGCAGGGCGGCGGCGATGTGGATGCGCTCTACGGCGAGGCGCTCGCTGCGCTGGCCCTGATCCAGCTGCGTGGTGGTGGCTCACTGCGGCAGCTGCCGCCTTACGATGCGGCGACGCTCGGGCGCGAGATGCAGCTGTTGCCAGAATGGTTTTGCGCGCGCCATCTGCGCATCGAGCTGAGCGCGGCGGAACATGAAATGCTCCAATCGAGCTTTGCCTTTCTGATTCGCGAGGCCCTGTCGCAGCCGGTGGTGCTGGTGCATCGCGATTACCACTCACGCAACCTGATGATCACTCCTGAGCGTTCGCCGGGCATCATTGATTTCCAGGATGCGGTCAGCGGGCCGCTCGGTTATGACCTGGTCTCGCTGCTCAAGGACTGCTACATCGCGTGGCCGCGCGCGCGTGTGCTCGGCTGGCTCGAGAAGTACCGCGAGCAATTGCTTGGCGAGGGCTTCAGCGCTGCGGCCGATGCCGGAGAATTCCTACGCGGCTTTGATTTGATCGGCGTGCAGCGGCACATCAAGGTGCTCGGGATTTTTGCGCGGCTGTGGTATCGCGATGGCAAGCGCGGCTATCTCGCCGATCTCCCGCGTGTGCTCGCTTACGTGCGCGAGGCGGCCTCCCTGTACGTGGAACTCGCGCCTTTCCATGCCTGGCTCGAGCAGCGCGTGACCCCGGCGCTCGCCGCCGCCAACGAGCGCGAGCTGCGCGGGAGTGCGGCATGAAGGCGATGCTGCTGGCCGCGGGGCGCGGCGAGCGCTTGCGGCCGCTGACCGATCAGCATCCCAAGCCGCTGCTGCTGGTGCGCGGCAAGGCGCTGATCGTCTGGCATCTGGAGGCGCTGGCGCGTGCCGGAGTGAGCGAAGTGATCATCAACCTGTCGTGGCTCGGTGCACAGATCCGCACCCGACTCGGCTCCGGATCGGAGTGGGGCCTGCATATCGAGTACAGCGAGGAGGGTCCTGAACCACTGGAGACCGGCGGGGGCATTTTCCGGGCGCTGCCGCTGCTGGGGCCTGCGCCATTCCTGCTGGTCAACGCGGATGTGTTCACCGGCTATGATTTCCGGCGACTGGTGCCAGAACAGGGCATGCAGGCGCACCTGGTGGTCGTGCCGAATCCACCCCAGCATCCACGCGGCGACTTCGGACTCGAGCAGGGTCTGCTGTTGCTGGGCGGCGCGCCAACCTACACCTATTCGGGCATAGGCCTGTTCACGCCCAAGCTCTTCGAAGGCTGCCGCGACGGGAAATTCCCACTGCTGCCGTTGCTGCATCGGGCCATCGGCGTGGGCCAGCTGCGCGGCGAGCTTTATACCGGCCCCTGGGTCGATGTCGGCAGTCCCGAGCGCCTCGCGGCGCTCAACGGGCCAGAGACTCAGGAATGAGTGCCGCGGCTGGACTTTGGGGGCGTCGATCCCGCACGATGACTGCCCGGGCGGCACTCCCGCCTGATGCGAGCGAATCACGCTGAGCCACGACCGCCATGTCGCAGATAAAAGGCATCCCCATCGTTCCTGAGAGCGCCCCGCGCAGCGGCGAGAAATACCTGACGCCCCAGGGCTTCACGGCGATCCGCGATGGCATCAAGGGCGGCACCACCGGCGCGGACGCGCGCGGTTTGGGCGGCAAGCCGCGCTGGCTGCGGGCGCCGCTGGCGATCGGCGCCGGCTACGAGTTCGTGCGCAGCACGGTACGGGAGCATCGCCTCGCGACGGTCTGCGAGGAAGCACACTGCCCGAATATTGGCGAGTGCTGGAACGCTGGTACGGCCACGATCATGCTGATGGGCGCGGTGTGCACGCGCGCCTGCCGCTTCTGCGCCGTCGATACCGGCAATCCCCGCGGTTGGCTCGATGCCGAGGAGCCCGAGAACGTCGCTGACAGCGTGGCGCTGATGAAACTGCGCTACGTAGTGCTCACCTCGGTGAATCGCGATGACCTGCCCGATGGCGGTGCCGCGCACTACGCCGAGTGCATCCGCGCGATCAAGCGGCGCACTCCAGCCACCGCCGTCGAGGCATTGACGCCGGACTTCCAGGGCAACCTCGCCGCGGTCGAGCAGGTCGTGGATTCGGGTCTACAGGTATTTGCCCAGAACATCGAAACCGTGCGACGCCTGACGCACCCGGTGCGTGATCCACGCGCCGGCTATGAGCAGACGCTCGCGGTGCTGGCGCACGCGCGGCAGTGGCGCTCCGACATTCTGGTCAAGACCAGCCTGATGCTGGGCCTGGGTGAGCGCGAGGAGGAACTGCTCGAATCCATGCGCGATCTGCGCGCGGTGGGCGTGGATCTGCTGACCCTCGGTCAGTACCTGCGTCCGACCCGCAATCATCTGGCCGTCGAGCGCTTCGTGACGCCGGCGGAATTCGATCACTATCGTCAGCAGGGCTTGGCACTTGGATTTCGCGAAGTCGTTGCGGGTCCACTGGTGCGCTCGAGCTATCGCGCGGAACAGGCCCTGGCCGGCAACAACGTCGGCCTGCCAGGGGCCAGCAACGCTCACTCGCTGTGAAGGCGCCGCTGATCCGCTGGCTTGGCCGCGTCGGCTACGAACCGACCTGGCGCGCGATGCAGCAGTTCACGGATACCCGTGGCGCCGAGACCCCCGATGAGATCTGGTTGCTCGAGCATGAGCCGGTCTTCACGCTCGGGATGAACGCTGATCCCTCGCACGTGCTGGCCGCCGGCGATATTCCGGTGATCCAGATCGATCGGGGAGGACAGGTGACCTATCACGGCCCAGGGCAGCTGGTCATATATCCGCTGATCGACGTGCGTCGTTCGGGCCTCGGCGTGCGCAGTCTCGTGACGGCGCTGGAGCGTGCGGTCATCGACTATGCCGCGAGCTTCGGCATCCGTGCGGAGTGTCGCGCCAATGCGCCGGGTGTCTACGTTGATGGGCGCAAACTGGCGAGCGTGGGGCTGCGCATCCGACGCGGTGGCAGCTACCACGGACTTGCGCTGAATGTGGACATGGATCTGGCACCCTTCGGGCGCATCAATCCGTGCGGCTATGCGGGTCTGCAGATGACGCAGTTGTCGATGCTGGGTGTCCCGCGCGAAGTCAGGGTGCTTCCAAGGCCGCTTGAGGCTTAGCCTGCGGCTACAGCACCAGTAGCACAGACTCTACAGTCTTGAGATCTGCAAACAACGCAGCTATCTGTTCGGCGTTGTGCGCGCGGATGATGTAGGTCACGCCGACGAAGTTCTGCTGGGCGCTCGGCCGTTCGCTGATGCGGCTCTCATCCAGGTCCGCGGCGTGACGACGAACGATCGCATCGAGCTGCTCGCGCAAGCCCGCCCCGACGCGCGCCATCACCTTGATCGGGTAGTCACACGGAAAGGCCAGAAGGGACTGTTGTTCCACGGCTGCAAGCGTAGCTGATTCGCCACTTTTCCGGCAGCGGCATGCAACTCACAGGCGCTGAAAATCCATGATTTCTAAGGGTTTATAGCTCACTCAAGACGCCGCTGCGCTGCTGCTTGACAAATAGGGAATGTGGTACACTTGCGAGCGATCGTCGACGTCGCGTTTGGTTGCATGCGCTCATAAGCGCATTCGAGCTCGAGCCGAATCGCCTGCGATCAGGTGACAGGATCTACGGTTCGACGGCTCGTGAGACTCTCTCTCCCTGACCTCGCTGGTGTTCCTGCCGTGTGGAGTGGCTCCGGCCTTCATCGGGACCTGGCTAGGCGCCGCTCGAGTAGATTGGAGAGCGTTATTCATGGCGAAGATTTATGTTGGCAATCTGCCTTTCAGCGCGAGCGAGGCGGACGTCCGCACGCTGTTCTCGCAGCACGGCACGGTCGAGTCGGTATCGCTGCCGACCGAACGTGAGACCGGTCGGCCACGCGGCTTCGGGTTCGTCGAGATGAGCCAGGCCGATTCGGCCCGAGCCATCCAGAGCCTCAATGGCTACAACATGGGCGGCCGTCCGCTGCGGGTCAATGAAGCCCAGGACAAGCCGCGTACCGGCGGTGGTGGTCGTCCGGGTGGTGGCTATCGCGGCGGCGGCGGCGGCGGCGGTGGGGGCGCAGGCGGCGGTGGCGGCGGTGGGGGCCGCTGGTAAGCACCGTGGAGGCTGCTTAATTTAGTTAAGTGATGCAGCAGAAGGGCCCGCCAAGTGCGGGCCCTTCTGCATTAAGTTGCCCGTGGGTGCGTACCTCTGTTGCGCGTTGCGGTTGATCGGCACTCAATACCTGGAAATCGGCATGCGCGGTCCGTTCAGGAGCTTGCGTCGGCGTTCCGAAGATGTTGCAATCGCGCCGCTCGAAAGCGCGACTAGTTCCAGAATGATTTAAAAACTACGGGTCAGAGGTGGTGGAGAAGCCAGTTGCGGCGAACTCCCATAAGGCCTTTGACTCTCGGGAGGGTGCAATGGCGTCTATCAGGCTGATTTTAGGTGCAGCGACTATCGCGATTGCACTCACCGCCTGCGGCTCGAATACGGGCTCAGCAGTACCCAGCAGCAGCACCACACATGGCACGCTCGTGGTAAATCCGCCACTGCGGCTCGCCTCGGTAAATAACGCCACGCTGCAGGCGCAGCTGGGTGCCAGCGCTTCGGGCGCACAGCTGCTTGGGCTCATTCAATCTGTTCAGGCCGGACTTGCAGCCATTCCAGGCTACACGCCGAACAATTGCGGGATCGATGTCTATTACCTGAAGTTCAACACCACGGGCGCTGCGGGTGAAGCGACTGTATCCAGTGGCGCGATGATGGTTCCGACCGGCGCTGCGCCGGGATGCTCGGGTCCGCTTCCGATCCTGCTTTACGCTCACGGCACAAATACCAACAAGGCATTGAATATTGCCAATCTGGAAGACCCAACCAATACCGAGGGCGCACTGATCGCCGCGATGTACGCCTCACAGGGTTACATCGTGGTGGCGCCAAACTACGCCGGCTACGATATCTCGACGCTTGGGTACCATCCGTACGTGCTGGCCAATCAGCAGTCCGGAGAGATGATCGATATCCTGACCGCCGCGCGCACTGCGCTGCCCAATACGATGACTGCGAGCACCAAGGACAGTGGCAGTCTCTATATCACGGGCTATTCTGAGGGCGGCTACGTGGCGCTGGCCACGGCGCGCGCACTGGATCTTCAGGAGCCCGGCCAATACACCGCCGTGGCGCCGATGTCCGGGCCGCATGCGCTGGAAGCCTTCGTCGATGCGATCTTCCTGTTAGGCCAGGTCGGCGTGGACGATACAGTGTTCTCGCCCTTCATCACCACGGCTTACAACAAGGCCTACGGCACGGCAACAACGCCGAACCCGGTGTTCCAGTTCACGGGTGGGCCTACCGATGTCTATGAACCGGCGTACGCCAGCGGCATTACGGGGCTGCTGCCGAGCACGACCCCGATCGATACGCTCATCTACACCGATATGGCGCTGCCACCGACGGGTTTGTTCTCCTCCACCGCAATTACGGCCGCCGCCTTTATGCCACCGCTTAACGCCGGACAGGCAGGCGAACTGGCTGAGATTGTGGCACCGCCTGCCGCGCCAAGTCCGTTCTATGTAGCGGATGGCACCAACCTGATCCAGAACAGCTTCCGCGCCGACTATGCGCTCGATGCATTCACCAACATGGACGGCGTGATTTCAAATTACCTCGGACAGCCCGCCCTGCCGACGGTGGCCGCCGCGCCGCCCTCGATCAATTTCCTGCGCTGGGGTCTGTACATGAATGATCTGCGCAACAACGCAACCCCGTGGGTACCGAGCGGACAGACGTTGCTGTGTGGCGGGCAGAATGATCCGACCGTGTACTTCCTGAACAGCCAGGCGATGGCCGGTTACTGGGCTGATGTCGCGGGCAGCGTACCGACGAATTTTGCGCTGCTGAGCGTTGATACGAACCCGAATCCGATGATGGCAAACACCACTGCTGGCTCTGGGCCCTTCGCGGCGCTGCAGAACGCCTTCACCGAGGAGTACAACGGCGATCTCGCGGCCAATGGCTACGAGCAGGCATCTGAGGACTACCACGGCACGCTCGTGCCACCGATTTGTGCGGCTGCAGTATTCGAGTATTTCCTCGCCCCCGCATTCTTCAGTGGTCCCTAAGGAAGCAAGAGGCTGAACATGAAAAATTCAAAAATCCTTGCCTGCTCACTGGTGCTGCTGGGGTGCATGACATCGCTGGCCTGGGCGGATGACAGTGGCCCGCAGAACACCGTGCGACTGGGCTACTACTTTGTATTCTTCAATTCATCGTCGACGCCGATCACCGGTCCGTTCGTGCCGGCCGAGACGCCGCCGCTGGACATCAAGGCCAAGAACGTCGACACACCTTACATTTCCTACATTCGCAGGCTCTCGACCCACTGGGATGCGGAGCTGGCCTTTGGCGTGCCGCCGAAGACTGAAACCGTGGGCAAGGGACCGGCGACCGTCGGGTCCGTCCCCTATAACGGTGTGGTACTGGGCTCCGCAAAGTGGGTCGCACCCACGGCACTGCTCGAGTACAAGTTCTTCCAGGACGATGCCCCGATCCGCCCCTATGTTGGCGTCGGCGTGAACTACACCGCATTCGAAGGCCGTCAGTCCTCGGCGGCTGGTGATGCCGTCGGCGGTGGCCCGACCTCGATCGACCAAACGGCTTCGGTCGGTCCTGCCGGGACGGCGGGTGTAAAGTTCAGCTTCGCCCAGAACTGGAGCGTGATCGCCTCGGCCAACTACGCAGTGGTGAAATCAGACATCACCCTGACAACCGCTGGTGTGGACCGCACCACGCATGTGACCTTCGATCCGTTCGCGGTCGTGGTTGCTCTCGGCTATTCATTCTAAACGCTGCTCCCACCAGCACCGCATCGATGGTGCTGGTGGGAATCCGCTGTGCCGCTGGCCGGGCTCGCGGGTCCGGCCGATAATCCCCCAGGTCAGTTAATTGTACGTGCAGCATGCGCGCATGCCATGCGCCTCTGGGGAATCAGCCATGCATCGTAGCAAGCTTGCCGGGTTCATCATCGATTGCCAGACGACCGAGGTGGCTGCCGCGGCCGACTTCTGGTCGAGAGCTCTGGGAATGAAGCAGACCGAAGTGGCGCCGGAAGCTCCCGCTACGCGCTACCGGCAGCTGCGTGATGCGCACTTGGACCTGAATATCGAAGTCCAGGCGGTCGAGCACCCGAGCCGTGTCCACCTGGACATCGAGACGGATGATATTGAAGCCGAGGTCCGGCGCCTCGAGGCACTCGGTGCTCGCCGCATTGCGCCAGTCCACACCTGGTGGGTGATGGAAGCGCCGACCGGCCAGCGCTTCTGCGTCGTGCGGGTGCAGACCGCGCACTTCACCGAGCATGCGACGCAATGGCCCTGAGTGCGCTGAGAACATTAGCGGGGCTGGCGCTGGTCATTCTAGGCACGGATGCCTGTCCTCAGGAGCAATCGCCGCTAACGCCGCCGGCCGCGGCCAGCGCGCGTTTTCCCTGGACCCGAGGCGATGCGCCGCCATCCATTGCCGGCCTGCATCTTGGTGATACGCGCGCCGCCGTGGAATCCACGCTCGGACCGGCGCTGGAACTGCGACCGGCGGGATCCGGATTGATGATCGAATATTCCCAGCGGGGCCTGGCGATCCTGCTCAACGCCACCGGCGATGTGTCGATGATCTACCTGCTGACGCGCGCCGCGGGTAGCATCGATGGCCTGCGTGTCGGGGATAGCCGCGACGACATCCGTACGCGCTGGGGGGAGCCACCCCTGGTGCAGGGCGCGCAGGCGATGTATCCAGCGGGCGATTGGGCTGTAGTCATAGAGCTCGGCCCGGAGCAACGGGTGGCCACCTTAAGTCTTGGGCGCGCGTACGGGAATACCGACCTGCAGTGATCGGCTGGAGTGCCAATGCGATGATTGTGGAGCAGCGAACCTACACTTTTCATCCGGGAAAGATTCCGGAATTCCTGGGCTACTACCTGCCTGATGCGCTGGCGTTGCAGCGGCGCATCCTCGGCAATCTGCTGGGCTACTTTTCGGTCGAGGTCGGGCCGCTCAATCAGTTTGTGCACCTCTGGGGCTACGAGAGCTTCGAGGAGCGCCTGCGTCGGCGCGCGCTGCTGGCGGCCGAGCCGCTGTGGCAGCAATACCTGCAGCGTGGAATGCCGCTGATCCAGTTGATGGAGTCCAAGTTGCTGATACCGACGCCGTTCTCGCCGCTGCAGTAGGCGGCGAGAATTCATCCGAGGCACGCATCGATAATTCCGCTTTGGAGGAGCAGTCCTTGAATTCACAGCAGGTAACGGAGCAGCTCACCGCTCTGGAGGCGCTTCGCGCCACGGCGCTGGTGGAACGTAACCGCACGCAGCTCGAGGCGCTGTTCACAGCCGATCTGATCCATATCCACTCGACCGGCACGCAGATGAACAAGGCCGAACTGATCGACTACGTGATGAACGTACTCGAGTTCCTGAGCGTCACGCGCTCGGAGCTTACGATCAAGCTGTGCGGAGAGGTCGCGATCATGACCGGCCGCATGCGCAATACGATGCGCCGCGCGGACAAGCCCGAGCCAATCACTGCCGATGCACTCGTGACGCAAGTGTGGATCAACGAGCGCGGCACCTGGCGACAGAGCCACTTTCATGCCTGCCGCGCGGCCTGAGGTTCACATGGAGTACGCCGCGCACTGGGCCCTCGATCCGGCAATCGCGCATCTGAACCACGGCTCCTTTGGCGCCTGTCCGCGCGAGGTGCTGGCACTGCAGACTGACCTGCAGGCGCAGATGGAATGGGACGCCGGCGATTTCCTGTGGACAACGCTACCCGGGCGCCTGCAGGCAGCGCTCGGCACGCTGGGCGAGTTTCTCGGTGCGGCGGCCGAAGACCTGGCCTTCGTGACGAATGCCAGTGTCGGAGTGAATGCGATCCTGCGGTCGCTGGATTTCCAGCCCGGCGATGAACTGCTGGTCACCTCACACACTTACGCGGCGTGCCACAAGGCGGCCGACTACGTGGCGATGCGCACCGGTGCCAAGCTGGTGACCGCAAGCGTGCCGTTCCCGCTGGCGAACGAACAGCAGGTCGTCGACGTGGTGCTTGGCTGCGTCACGCTACGTACGCGCCTCGCATTGCTGGATCACATCACCAGTCCGACCGCGCTGATATTGCCGATCGCGCGGCTGGTGGATGAACTCAAGGCCCGCGGCATCGAGACTCTGGTCGACGGCGCGCATGGCCCGGGCATGGTTCCGGTTGATCTGACACGGCTCGGCGCGGCCTATTACACCGGCAACGCCCACAAGTGGCTGTGTGCACCCAAGGGCGCCGCGTTCCTGCATGTACGCCGCGACCTGCAGCCGCTGATCCACCCGTGCGTGATCAGCCATGGTTACGGGCAGGGATTTCGCGCCGAGTTCGACTGGGTCGGCACCTGCGATCCGACGGCGTGGTTGTGCATCCCAAAAGCGCTCGATTTCATGCAGCGCCTGCTGCCGGGTGGCTGGGCGGCGGTCATGGCGCGTAACCGCGCACTGGTGCTCGAGGCGCGGACGCTCGTGAATGCGCGCCTGGGCCTGGCGCCCGCGGCGCCGGAGGCGATGATTGGCGCCACCGCCACGATCCCGCTGCCGCCAGCCACACCCGGTTCGGCGGCGGCGCGTCTTCAGGGCGATGCATTAGGCGAGTGGTTTCACGATCGCGGCGTGCGCAGCATGTTTCCGATCGCGCCGCTCGCAGCGGTGCGGCTCTCGGCGCAGCTCTACAACCATATTGAGCAGTACCAGCGGCTCGCCGATCTGCTCATCGAGGCCCTGCGCGGCTAGAGCCGGTGCGGCGGCTACCAGACGGCGCTCAGCAGCGTGTAAACACGCTGCCACAGGGGCCCGGGTCGTCCGCTGCCGACTTTCAGGCCATCGAGAGTCGTGACTGCAACCAGTCCGCGGATTGCAGCGCTGAGCCAGATCTCGT
>JBEKOK010000207.1:0-6877 GCA_049521875.1 Steroidobacteraceae bacterium | reverse complement strand
CGCGGAGACGGTCTCCCAAAGAGTCCCCGTCTCCGCAACCTAGGCTAGCGGACGCTGACTGCCGGCACCGTCGCCGCGGCGATCGCCACCGGCGGGTTGCTGATAGTCACCTCGACGCGTCGGTTCTGCTGCCGACCTGCCGCCGTTCCATTGGTTGCCACCGGTGAGCTCTTGCCCATGCCGGTCGCCGTCAGGCGCGGTCCATCGATACCCTGGCCAACCAGGAAGTCCTTGACTGCCGCGGCGCGCCGCTCCGAGAGTCCCTGGTTGTAGTCGTCGCTGCCAATGCTGTCGGTATAACCGTCGATAGTCGCGGTCCGACCCGGATAGTGATTGAGAAAGCCGGCCAGCTTATCGAGATGGCCGTTGCCACCACCGTTCAGCGTCGCGGTTCCACTTGAGAACAGCACATCGCCAAGTGTCAGCACCAGCCCGTGATCAGTCACGCGGGCTTGCAACAGTGCGATCTGTTCGGCCAATTCGTCGGCATCATGCTGGGCATGCGCCGCGGCGTCACGCGCCGCATCGGCCTGCAAGGCCTGATCCGCGGCGACCGCCTCGGCATCATCGGCGCGGCGATTCGCATTCTCGGCCACCTGATTCGCATCACGAGCCGAGGCTTGCGCCACGTTCGCGCGCGCGTTGGCCGCATCGGCCTCCTGGGTACGCGCTCGCAGCCGCATCTCTTCGCGCTGCTCGCCAAGCGCCTTGCGCTGGGCTACTTCATACTCACTTTGGGCGTCGGCCCGAGCAATCAGGATGCTGCGATCCGCCATAAAGACCAGGTGCGTGGCCACCACCGGATCGATCTGCGGCTGTTCCGCTGCACTGACTGCCTGAGCGGCCTTCTGCATCGCCAAGGGTGCCCGGCCGCCGAGATTCGGATCGGCTTGCAGCTGCGCCAGCCGGACCTGCAGGCCGTCGGCCCCGTCAGGCTTGAGGGGGGCGCTCGAGCATGCGCCGAGCAAAGCTGTCGCCACCGCTGCAGCAATCAGGCTGCGCACCATCGAAGTTTGATAGTTCATTGACTTGTCCCTTTGTTACGCTGCATTTCCTGCGACAACGTCGTAGTGCTCTGCACGATCTCGTCGTTGACCAACTGATCCTTAGAAGCCTGACTGGTGGCGCTCGCCAGTTCCGCATCGGCGCGCGATTCAAGCGCCAGCCGGTCCGCCTCTTGCATGTGCTGCGCAGCCACGGCCTCATGCGCTGCGACGAGTTTGTCGCGGGCCTCGCCCAGTTCAGGGGCGGTCGTGTCCGGAATTCGCGCTTGATCCGCAGTGGCAATTGCTTGCGCCGCAGACTGCAGGTCGGCAGTCGGCGCCGGCGGCGTCGACGCACAGGCGCTGGCCAACAACGTGCCTGCGATTCCAAGTGCCGTGAGTCGCCACAGCGGCAGACGGACCGTATCGGGTTTCTCGCTCATATCGAACTCTCCTGAAGGAAAACCGCGAGGCCGCGCAACTTGGGCGGTGGCTCGATGGCGCGCAGTGTCCGCCCTCAACTCGCAGCTTTCTGTTCGATAGCCAACTTACGTACCGATGCGATCCGAGCTGGCGCCAGTCCTCGGAGCGCCTAGGTTCGGTAGCGAACGGCGGCGCGCAGGGACCCTCGTGCACACTGCTCGCAGTTCCAACGCAGAGGAGACAATTATGAATAAGATGCTCGCACTCGGCTGTTTATCACTAGGCGCAGCACTGGGCACAGTCGGTGCATTCGCGGCCGAGGATGCCGATGCAGTGGCCACAACGACCCGCGTGTTTGTGCGGGACTCGGCAATTACCACGAAGGTTAAGACTAAATTGGCAGAGAATCATCTCACCAGCCTGGCCCGAATTCACGTCGAGACCGACAAGGATGGGGTGGTTTGGCTCACCGGCACTGCAAACACGCAACAGGCGATAGACGAAGCAGTTACGATTGCCTCTGCTGTGGACCATGTGCAATCCGTGCACAGCGATGTGACGGTCAGGGACGTGGAATGAGCAACTGGCGCAACCGCTAATTGTTGGCCAGTTGCCGCGCACTAACTGCAGCTCTGCGACCCGGGGTGATGCAGCGGAGTTGACGCCAATGCCTGCCCCTGCTTGCCACGCCGACTCTGTGCGGCGTCGTACAGACGGACTTTCGAGCGCCAGCTAGCCTGCACTTGGTCCTTCGCGACCGTGAATTCCATTTCGCCAGTTCGAGGATATCTATGAAGCTGACCCTGCTGCGCGCGCGACGGCTGCGGGTGCGAGAGGTGCTCGCCGCCTGCTTGTGCCTCGGTGCATCGTCGATGATCATGGCCGCGCTCGCGCCCATGCCGCCAATCTCCGATGCCGTGAGCATCGAGCATCACCCTGGCAAGGTGATCTGGGCAGATTTGGTCACACCGGACCTGGCGGTCGTTGAACCATTCTACAGCGGTGTTTTTGGCTGGACCTTCCGCGTCGCCAGAGATGGCGATATTGATTATGTGCTGGCGCTCTCTGGAGGGCGCCCGGTTGCCGGACTGTTCCGACGTCCAATGCCAGCCGGCACGCCACAGCAACCGATCTGGGTGAGTTTCATCGCCACCAACAATTTTGATTCGGCCCGACGCACGGCGCTGGCGCATGGGGCCACGGTACTGAACGGGCCTGGCAATGTCGGCGGTCGCGGCCGCCAAATGATCCTGAGGGACCCGGAGGGCGCCATCTTCGGCATCATGGCCTCCAGCAGCGGTGACCCGCCGGACTACTTGGCTGAACCGGGCGAGTGGATCTGGAGTTCGCTGCTGGCCAGCGACGCCGGCAAGGATGCAGCGTTCTACCAGGAAGTCTTCGGCTATGAGGTCTATGAGCTCGCGAGCGATGACAATGCCGAGCACCTGATCCTCTCCGGCGACGACTTCGCCCGGGCCAGCGTACACACCCTGCCCGTCGATCAAAGTCGACGGCATTCCCATTGGATCTACTTCGTGCGCGTTCTCAGTACCGTGCAGGCCTCGGCCAGCGCGGCGGCACTGGGTGGCCGCGTGCTGGTCGAACCGCACGCGGATCGTCACGGCAACATGGTCGCGGTCGTCGCCGATCCTACCGGAGCACCTGTGGGGCTGATGGAATGGTCAGACTCGAGCGACGTCGGGGCAGCAAAATGAACAAACATGCTCGGCACCTCCGGATCGCAGGCCTCGCGCTGTTGCTTACTATCGGGATCGATGGCTGTGTGGCCACCGGTGGCGGCTATGACGGGGACGTTGATGTCGGGGTTTCTGCAGGGTTCTATGAACCTTACGGCTACACCTACGGTGGCTGGGGACCCGGATACTATGTAGGCCCAGGCTGGGGCGGTGAGCGCCGCGGCGGCTCCGCGAGAACACACAACTACCGTCCAGCGCCGGCCAGTCGAAAAACTCCATCGATACCTTCGCGATCGCGCGGTAGCGGCCCCACTAATGGCATTGGGCGGCGCTGATAGGCGGTGGGGCTCGGGTACTTCGCTACGCGCCGTGCGGCACGTGCAACAGCCGCACTAGGCATAGCAAGTGAACCCGATGTTAGATTTGGCCAGTGCCGCTCACCTGTCACGGGTCAACCAAGCGCCAGCCTTGGCAACCGCGAGGCTGGCACAAACTGCACTCATTACGCTGGACCAGCAATAGTCGAATCGACCGCCTGCTGGGCCTGCTTGAGAATGGCCCTGAGATGCTCCGGTCCCTGGAAGCTCTCGGCGTAGATTTTGAAGATGTCCTCCGTCCCCGAAGGACGCGCGGCAAACCAGCCATGAGCAGCGACCACCTTGGCGCCGCCGATCGGTGCATCGTTGCCTGGCGCGCGGTCATAAATGCCCTGCACCGGTTCGCCGCCCAACTGCGTCATGTGCAATTCCCCGGCAGAAAGCTTTGCGAGCCGGGAACGCTGTTCAGCTGTGGCGCGCGCCTCCACTCGATCCGCGACCGGATGCCCGAGCTTATCTGACATGGACTGGTAATACTGACTTGGATCTCGTCCGCCGCGCGCGGTAATTTCCGCGGAGAGCAGCGCCGCAACGATGCCGTCTTTGTCGGTCGTCCAGACCGTGCCATCCTTGCGGCTGAAGGATGCGCCGGCACTCTCCTCGCCGCCGAAAGCCAGCGAGCCATCGAGTAGCCCTGCAACGAACCACTTGAATCCGACCGGCACTTCATACAGGCGCCGCCCAAGCCGCGCTGTCACCCGATCAATCATCGCGCTGCTGACCACAGTCTTCCCCACGCCTGCCGTCGCGGCCCAAAGCGGCCGGTTGCGAAACAGGTAGTCCACGGCGACACTCAGATAGTGGTTCGGGGGTACCAGGCCGCCGCTCGGTGTGACGATGCCGTGACGGTCGTGGTCCGTATCGCAACCAAAGGCAATGTCGTAGCGATCCTTAAGAGCAATCAGGCGCTGCATGGCCCACGCCGAGGAAGGATCCATCCGAATTCTACCGTCCCAGTCCAGTGTCATGAAAGCGAAGGTTGGATCCACCTGCTCACTGACGACCGCCAGGTCAAGCCGATACAACTCCGCGATGCGCGACCAATAGTGCACACCGGCTCCGCCCAGAGGATCGACACCCATGCGGATCGCCGAGCCGCGGATCACGTCGAAATCCAGAACCGAACCAAGGTCCGCTACATAGGTTTGAAGATAATCGTGCACGTGCGTCGTTGCGGCGCCCATTGCGGCCTGCAGAGTGACGCGCCGCACCTCTTTAAGGGCATTGTCCATCAGCGCATTGGCTCGATTCTGAATCCAGTTCGTTACCGTGGTATCGGCCGGCCCTCCGTTCGGCGGGTTGTACTTGAAACCACCGCTCTCGGGGGGATTATGCGAAGGCGTAATCACAATGCCGTCCGCGAGAGCAGATTTTCGGCCGCGGTTGTAGACCAGAATCGCGTGCGAGACGGCGGGCGTCGGCGTGAATTCGCCCTCCGGTGCGATCAAAACCTCTACGCCGTTAGCCGCCAGCACCTCGAGGGCGCTGTGGAGCGCCGGAACCGATAGCGCATGGGTATCTATTCCCATGAAGAGCGGGCCGCTGTATCCCTGATTGCTGCGGTATTCGGCGATGGCCTGGCTAATGGCCAGGACGTGCCATTCGTTGAAACTACGTTCGAATGAGGTCCCGCGGTGCCCGGAGGTTCCAAAAGAGACGCGCTGTGCTGTCACGGCGGGGTCCGGGCGGTCACTGAAGTAAGCGGCAACAAGAGCGACAACATCAACCAGTGCCGCTGCAGGCGCTAGTTTTCCGGCTCCGCTGTGGATTCGTGACTCGGGCTCGCTACCGCTGCTCATCAGATAACCCTCTCTGCATCAATTTATCTCTGCCACGCACCGGCGGCGATCGACAGATGGTGCGCCGCGCCGCGGTGTACCGCGCTTCCGGATGGAACGTGCATGGTAACGCTCACGCCCAGGCATGTCGCCAACGGCGGAAACATGACTCGTCCCGCCGGCTTTCTACCTGAATTCCCACGGACCCACGGCGTCAGTACGCAGTGCCGTGCAGGAACTGCAAGCACCTCGGTACGCTGACGCACAGACCTTAATCATGAAAGCCGATAACTTGGGGACAGGGAAGAGGCTGGCTCGACGCCAACTCCAGAACCCCAATGCCGTGATCCTAGATCGATCCGGTGCGATTTTTCCCATCACCTTAATGTAGAGACAAATTATGACTATCAAATCCATCATGGCCACTACTGGCCTGAGCATTCTCGCTTTGAGCGCGGGTGCGTTAGCCCTGGGCGCGACCAAGCACCAGATCAACGAGCGCGTAAGCACCACGCTGACGCAGTTCGATTCCTTTAATGCTGCCAACAAGACGCTTAGCAACAAGGCTGTCGGCGTGCTGGTATTCCCGCGCGTCACCAAAGGTGGCGTTGGCGTGGGTGCCGAGTTCGGTGAAGGCGCGCTGCAGGTGAACGGCAAGACGGTCGGCTACTACAGCGTCGGCGCCGGATCCGTCGGCCTGACCCTCGGATTGGCCGAGCACAGCGAGATCATCATGTTCATGACGCAGAGCTCGCTTGATAAGTTCACAGCGGCGGACGGCTGGTCCATCGGTGCCGATGCGGGCATCACCGTGGTATCGGGCGGCGCCGACGGTACGATCAGCACTGAGACCGATCACAAGCCCATTCTCGGGTTTGTGTTCGCCGAGAAAGGCCTGATTGGAGACCTGTCACTGGAAGGCTCCAAGATTACGAAGATCAAGACGGGCGCCTGATCCGCCCAATTTTCGATCGCCTTTGCATCGAAGGTCTTCATCAGACCGGGCGGGCGTCGCCCGTCCGGTTTTTCGCTGCTCCGGCAGCGTCGCACTCGGATCCTATCTGGATCTTCATATCGCCTATCCCGGCGGATCCGCTTAGGCATCAAAGCATTAGCCTACGTGTGGCGGCGCACATACAGCGCGATTTTCTCTTGGCATAGTCCGAGAACTAGCCCTAAGTCCGGCAAGTGCCGCCTAGCGGCCCCATTAAGCAAACTGCCTCGTCGGAATCTGCACCTATGGCGACGCAAACGAGCCTCCAGAACATAGTTCTCAGCAGCATTTCCAGCCGGGAGCTCACCCAACTGCGGGCGAATCTCGAACCAGTCACTCTCAGCTTTGGGGAAATGCTCTATCAGCCCGGGGAGCGAATCCGCCACGTCTACTTTCCTATCGACTGTCTGATTTCGCTGCTGACGGTCGTGGACCGACGCCGCTCCCTGGAGGTGGGAATGGTAGGAAACGAAGGCATGGCGGGCATGCCATTTATTCTCGGTGTGGGCGTGTCGGGCGTGCGCGCACTCGTTCAGGGTGCCGGTGCTGCCTTGCGAATGGAGGCTGGCGCCTTTCGCACGGAGTTCGACCGCAACAGCGGTCTGCAACAAGCGCTGTACCGCTA
>JBEKOK010000206.1:0-6902 GCA_049521875.1 Steroidobacteraceae bacterium | reverse complement strand
AGTACTCCACCTTTTTGAATGAGGGCTCCAGCGGTGTCGGCGCCGCTGGAGATGATCTGATCCACGACCGACACAGCATTCGGGCTGCCGCTGATCGCAGCGGCCAGTTCCATTGGCGCGTTGAAGAAGGTGTCAACGATCAGCGAGTTGTAGAGCCACAGGTGCAGCCCGAGTCCGATGACGATTACCAGCCGGGCGATGCGCTTGAGTCCGTCCAGCAGCGGCTCCTGGATCTGCCCCGAGAGCTGCAGGTAGCCCCAGAACATCATGTAGACCGCTGCCAGCGTGATGACGGCGGGCTCGAGCGCGGCTGCCACGGCGGTGGTCGAATCGCCGATGTAGCCGGTGAGAATGCCGTTGAGCCACGCGTCCAGTTCGGCAAAGAATCCCATGGTGATTTTCCGCGCCGCGGCTGGAAGTTCTACAGGCCCATCGGCGCCAGCGTGGCGAAGCTGCCCACGTCAGCGATCGCGCGCTCCCGGACCCGCTGCTTGCGCAGCTCCTCGTCGGCCTCAGTGGTCTTGTAGAGCGCCTGCAGCTTTGACTGATCGTTGCTGATCATCGTCTGCTCGGCATTGATGCGTGCCTGCAGCTCGAGAATCGCTTTTTGATCGGTGGTGGTACCGATGGCGCTGATCAGCTGCTGCAGATCATCGAAGCGGCTGCTGGTGTCGGCCAGCGCGCTGCGACTGACGGCCCCGCTGGTCGCGGCCGAGATCCGGGCGTCGGAGACGGCGGTGCGCTCATTGGGACCCAGCTGGCTGATCTGGGCTGTGCTCATGACTGAATTTCCGGAGACAATCGCCTGCAGGTTCGCGGCCAGTGCACTGTAGGCGGTGCTGGAATTGTTGATGACGCTCGCCAGTGAATTCCAGTCGGTCGGCAGGTAGTTACGGTTCTGGCCTCCGAGCAGCTGTTCCATGCCGCGAGATCCGGTCATCGACTTGAGGGTGCTCTCGGCCTGCACCAGCTGGTTGCGCATCGTCACCAGCTGGTTCTCCATATTGGCCACCTGGGTAATCAGCTGCGCGATCGCGCCGAGGTCGGTGACCGGGATCTGCGCCATGCACGGTTGCACGAGAGCGGCGCTGATCAGGGCGAGAAGGGCTGCTGAGAATTGGTGTATGCGGTTCATGCGATGCTCCTTTGGGGGTGGGTTGAAACGCTCCCGGCGGCGTTCTGCCGGAGTAGCCGATGAAATTCCGGCAACCAGCGACCCGGATCGGCTCCGGTCTGCTGCAGGACCTGCTGTGCGAGCTCGATACTGCTGCGGCGACTGGAGAGAATGGCCAGTTCCTCATCCATCCCGCGCAGGTCCAGCCGGCAGACGATGCTCTGGCGGCCCTGGCGCACCAGAAACTGGCGCGAGCCGGGCTCCATCTGCTGACTGATCAGGCTCCATTCGCGCTCGGAGAGGCCGAAGCCTTGCTGGTATTCGCCAGGGTCGGCGACCGGGCAGGGAAAGAAGACCTTGGTGGGCGTCTGCTCGATGATCGTCCGGCTGATCGGACTCTTCAGGACATCGCTCGGACTCTGGGTCGAGAGGCACATGACGGCATTGAGTTTTCGCCAGGTCTTCGGGCCATCCTTGGCAAACTGCTCGAAGGCCGAGTCGCTCAGCATCCGCCAGAACTCATCGAGCCAGCACACCAGCCGGCGGCCATCCAACAGCTGGCGCACCAGATGGAACAGGTACAGCGTGACCGGCGTGCGGGTGTCGGGATGATCCAGGAATTCGGTGACATCAAAGCCAATGGTTGGCGTCTCGTGCATCAGCGGACTGACGCGATCCTCCGGATTGTCGAACACCCAGGCATAGTCACCACCGGTGCTCTGGCACCAGGGTGAGAGTCGGGCGTGAATGCCATTGACTTCCGTCGGGTCGAGGAATTCGATCAGGCGCGAGAGCCGGCGTGCCGCCGGCTCCAGCGCCAGAGTGCCGTGCAGCGCCTGATCCAGATCCGCCGCCTGCTGTGCATCCACAAGCTCAGCGGATGACTGGCCGGCGCGCCGCACCAGCTGTCGTAACCAGGTCTTCAGGAAATCCACGTTGAGCGGCGTCGGTGCCAGGCGCAGCGGGTTAAAGCCCGTAGCAATGCCACTGCGCAGGGGCAGATAGGTCCCGCCCAAAGCCAGCACCAGCAGTTCAAGGCCCCGATCCTTGTCGAAGATCACCTGGCTGACGCCCTGCCGCTGCAGCATCGTGATCAGGAAACCAATCAACACGGTCTTGCCCGAGCCGGTCGGCCCGCACAGAAAGGTGTGCCCGGTATCGCGCCGGCCGCCCTCCTCGCCCGGACCGCCTTCCGAGGCGTGCAATGAAAAGTAGAACGGCGAATGCGAGGAGGTCACCAGCAAAGCCAGCGCCGGACCCCAGTGATTGTCGGTCGCGCGCCCGCTGGGATAATTATGAAACGGCGCCAGTGCCGCAAAATTCCGACTCGTGATCGGCGCCTTGCGCGGTCGCCGGCCAAAGTGTCCTGGCAACTGGGCCCAGAACGAGGCTTCGAGCGCAATGTCCTCGCGCGCAACCGTCATGCCGGTATCAGCGAGCAGATTTCTTGCCGAGGCGAGATTGTCGGTCAGGCGCCGCTGTTGCCGCGGCAGCTCGCTCGCATCCAGCGTATCGAAGCACTCGGTCAGAATCTGCAGCGTGAAATGATGATCCCCCATCGCAAAGCTGTTGCTGCTCAGGGCATCAAGGGCCCCTTTGAGCTCCTGCGCCTGGGACTGGCTCAGATCCCCGACATTGGTCATGCGATGGTATTGACGCTGTAGCAACCCCTGGCCGGCAGCCCGGGACATGAAGGCAAAGGACTGTGTCAGCAGCAGTGGGAACGGGGCTGAGAGCAGCCGGTTGAGCAATCCGGGCATGGTCGAGGTGGGATATTCCTTGATGGCCAGCATCGCGCCGAGCCTGGAACCGTGCGGCATGCGGTACTCAATCAATTCGCGGCCGATCAGGATGCGGCTGGTCGCCAGTACTTCATTGAGTGGCGCCGAAGGCAGCGCTACCGCGCGCTGCTCACCATTGATCAGCAGCCCGAGGAACTGCAGCAGGCGCGAGCACGGCCGGCCGCCGCCGGCGGACGCGGGACAGAGTCCCAGAACTTCCGGTTCGTAGCGCTCCAGCGAGATCTTCAGCAGCTTCGCCAGCTTGTCACAGGCATCGAGCGCCTCGGCCAGCGCCTGATCCTCGGCGGCACGACTGGTCTTGGCGAGCGCTCCGACGGTCCATTTGCGCAGCGCCCCGGGCGAGGGTCGATAGACCAGGCTCAGGTAGAGTTCATTCACCATCAGCAGCTCGCCTGAAAGCCGCCGGTAGTAGTGCCGATACAGATCGGCACCGAAGCCTGGTTTGAAGCTGTCATCGGGCAGGCTCACTTCGCGCCGTCGCACCAGGTGCACCCACAGTGCAACGTTGGGGCTGGCGATGTTCCGCCACAGCACATTCAGGCGTTCATGCCAGTTGTTGAGCTCCGAGTCATCGGCGCACTCGAAGCTGCCGCCGGTCAGCCGGAAGGCCTGCACCAGATCCCCGGCGGCGGTGCGTACCACCGATGCCGTGACGTGGGCCGTGTACGGGATCTGCTCTGCGGCACTCAGTTCGCGGCGCAGGCGGCTCAGGCATTCGGCTTTCACGAGGCGCCCCGCTGCCACGCGACTGGCACCGAGCCTGGCGGGATGCGGCGCCGTCCGCGGACATCCGGCGGTGCTACCGCCAGCGGGCTATAGCTCGAGCCGCCCCAGTAGTGGACGTTGCCGAGCAGGGCCACGCCGCGCGTCTTGAGCCACATCAGCCACAGGTCGAAGCAGCGCGCATCGCTGGCGCAAAGCGCGGCACTGAGCAGGTGAATCGGCACGGCCACGAGCAACGCCAGCAGGTTGCGCGTCAGCAGGAACACTTCCATCGTAAAGACCACGTTCCCGAGCAGTGCGGCATAAGTCACGCCCCAGCGCATCGGCGGGCGGGTCGCGCCGACGAACAGTGGATCCTTGTGAAGCGTGGTGCTGGTGGCGATCATGGGTTGTCCGCTTCGGCATCAGACGCCGAACATGCCGCGGATCCAGCTGACCATCTGTGGCGCACCAAAGGCGATCGCAATGCCGGTAATGGCAGCAATGCACCAGCCCCAGGAGATGCGATTGACCATGGCCATGACGCCCAGCGCGATGACCAGAATCACCGCCACCGGAGTCAGCAGCGTCAGCAGGTTTGACTGCAGTGCCGTCGCGCCGGTCTGAAACGGCGATGCCTGCGCCCAGACCTCGTGCCAGGGCAGCAGCAACGCGGGGACCAGCAACGGGGTCAGATGTCGTGTGAGCAGCGTATTGCGACAGAGCATGGGAATTTCCTTTTCTGGAAGGATCAGTGGGTGGCGAAGAGCGCACGCGCCTGCGCAACGACCGCCTCGACGTAGCCGTTGCGCAGGCCGAGCGTGTCGTTGCCCGAGTTGTAGCAGGACAAGGTTCTGGCAATGAGCTGCTGGGCTGCAGCGGGCTCGGCCGTGCCGACCTGCTGCTTGCAGCGCAGGAGAATGCGTTCGGCCAGCTTCAGGTTGGTGCACGGATCGAACAGCTGCGCGTAGGTGAGGCCGAACTCCTGCAGATGCTCGGTATTGATCTGCGCCAGGCCAAGGCTCGTGCTAAAGCCCTGGCTCGTGAGCGCATCGACCAGGCGGCTGGCTTCGACGGCCGAGCGCGGCTGCACCAGAATCTCAGGAACGATTCGGCCTTGCGCCTCGAGCGTCTGCGGGTAGTTGATGCTGACGGCAAACGGGTTGCCACCCGACTCGACGTTGATGATCGCACCCATCGTGATGGGGTGGATCAGCGGCGCGCACATCAGTGCGATTTGCATGAGCTGGGCTGTCACAAGGCCTCCGGTTCGTGAGGCCAGTTCAGCAGTTTCAGCTCTACCGGGGCAGCCCGAGAATCTGCACTGTTCATCCACAAATGCAGTGGCCGCGAGCGGCTGCCGGGAGCCCGCGGATCGCGGCGGACGGACACGGTCCTTCAGCAGCTAATGCGTTGATTCAGCTACAGTGGTGCGATGCAGCGCTCACCCTGGTTGCGTGAGGAGCTGACATAGGCGGAGACCGGGTAGCTGGCGAAATGCGTCAGTGACTGGCCGACGGCCTGATCCAGCAGTTCCTGACTGCCGGCAACGCCCGGATCGAGCCACTCGGCGAAGACGGCCGATGGCAGCACCAGCGGCATGCGGTGGTGGATGAAGGCGAGTTCTTCGGATGCCGCGCGCGTCAGGATCGCAAACGTGTGTGCTTCAACGCCCTCGCGCAGATGCGTCGACCACAGGCCTGCGAAGCACAGGCCGGCATTGTCCGCAGCGTGAATATAAAACGGCTGCTTGCGCGCACCCACAGCGCCCTGCTGCCATTCGTACCAGCCACTGGCAGGCACGAGGCAGCGGTTATGGCGCACGGCCTGGCGCCACATCGGCTTGCTGGCCGCCTCTTCACTGCGCGCATTGATCGTTGAGGCCGGTGGCTCGCTCTTTGACCACCATGCGGGGATCAGGCCCCACTGCATCAGCGTGCAGTTCCATCCCGCCGCATTCGCCCGCAGAACCGGCAGCCGCATCGTCGGGGCCGCGTTGTAGATCTTTTCAAACGGATCGATGATCCGGATATCGTACTCACGTTCGATCGCGGCCTGATCACGTGACACATATCGACCACACATGAGTTTTTCTCTACAGCCGGCAGCGCCTGCCCATCAGGCGCCCGGATTCTCCAGACTGAAGCGTTCAGACTCATCATCGTAGGCAAAAATCTCGGCGTAACGGCCCCAGCTGACGATGGCATGCAGCGTCTGTTCGGCTGCCTCATCGCTCATGTAATCCTCAAGTTCATCCGAGAAGCGTCGACGACGGGCCCAGTGCGAGGCGCGTTCGTCGAGCACCCGGCGAATGTGTGCGGCGAGCGGGACGTAGGAGAGTAGCTGCCGGGCAAATATCTTCTTGCGCTCGTCGACATCGGCATTGGCATAGGCCTTGCCGGCCTCGGTGAGCTTCAGATCGCCCCCTTCCAGTTCAGCAAAGCGCATCATCTGCAGCGTCTCAGCGACCGGGAACAGATCATCGATCTCCAGCTGCAGGTCGGAGGCAATTTTCGGCAGATCCGCATTGCCATTGAACGGCGGCGCGGCGACTGCCTCCATTAGGCCCGAGAGCAGGTTCGAGGACACGTGCGGCATGACGCTGCCAATGCCAAGGCCCGGGAAGCGCTCATGGCGCGCGTTGGCCTCTCTGCCGACCGGGCGGGCGGTCATCGCGACATAGAGCTTCTCGACAATTTCGCGGAAGGCTGGATCCAGGCGTTTGCGCGGTTGCGGCAGCGTCACAACGATCTCGCTCAGGATCCGGCCCGGATTGCTGCCGAACACCAGCACGCGATCGCACATCAACACCGCTTCCTCAATGTTGTGTGTCACCAGGATCACGCCCTTGATCGGCATGCGCCCTTCCATCCACAGGTCGAGAAAGTCGGTGCGCAGTGTCTCGGCGGTCAGCACATCGAGGGCCGAGAACGGCTCATCCATCAGCAGGATATTCGGGTGCACGACCAGCGCACGCGCAAAGCCGACCCGTTGGCGCATGCCACCAGAGAGCTCGCGCGGATAGGCCGACTCAAATCCATCCAGGCCGATCAGATCGATTGCAGCCAGAGCGCGTTTGCGAATGTCCGGCGCCGGCATGTGCTGCGCTTCAAGTCCGAGCGCGACGTTCTCGAATACCGTCAGCCAGGGGAACAGCGCGAAACTCTGGAAGACCATCGCGATACCCTTCGCGGGACCATCGATTGGTTTGCCGAGATAGTTCAGATGGCCGGTGCTGGGTTCCGACAGCCCTGCAATGAGACGCAGCAGCGTTGATTTACCGG
>JBEKOK010000205.1:0-6964 GCA_049521875.1 Steroidobacteraceae bacterium | reverse complement strand
GTTCGCAGGAACTTCAGCGACGGTAGCTGCATGCTGATGCTCCTTGGCTGATAGTTGGATCCATGCGTAAACCCAAGCAACACTCATACCATACGGCAGACAACCTGAATGGAATGTGACTGATTTGACAAGGAACTTGCACCAATGTGGTGTTTCGTGTGTTCCGTTGTAGGGCAGTGCAACGGGCTGGTGCAGTTGCACCCGAGCTGACATCACACAGCGACCCTAATTCGCGGGCCGAAGACATTAATCGTCGCGTACTGACGACACAAATTATTTCACTGCGGTTAATTCTCACGCGCATTCGCGGCGTGCGCTTTACTCGCTACACCGAGCGCGACCTGAACACGCCATTAAAGTTTCGAAGCGTGCTCCAGCATCCCGCTTTCTTAATAGAGCGTATCTGGCTGGCTTGTGCGCCATTCCGCAGCGCGCGCTCGGTCTCCTCTTGCATGCCGCCAATCGGTGTGTTACAAACTGAACCATATGGTTCAGTATAGTCCCGCCCGATTCGATGCCTCGTTCGCCGCGCTCTCGGACGCCACACGACGCGGCGTTCTGGAGCAACTCGGGCGTGCAGACGCTTCGATCACGGACCTTGCCCAGAAGTTCCACATGACTCTCACCGGCATGAAGAAGCATGTTGGCGTCTTGGAGCAGGCGGGGCTCGTCAGCACGGAGAAGATCGGGCGCGTGCGGACCTGCAGGCTCGGCCTGCGCCGTCTGGAGGAAGAGGCGGCGTGGATTGAGAGGTACCGCCAGCTCTGGGAGGCTCGCTTCGACGAGCTGGACAAGGTTGTCGAGGAACTGACACGGAAGGAGAGAGTCGATGGACGCAAGAAGAGAAAGTGAGCCTAGCACCATGAAGAACCTCACGACGGTAGAACGGAAGTCCGAGCGTGAGATCGTCGTTAGGCGAACTTTCAACGGTCCAGCGCGCATCGTGTTCGAGGCGTGGACCAAGCCCGAGCTTTTCAGGCAGTGGTGGGTGCCGAAGTCGATGGGAATGGCCCTGCTTTCCTGCGAAATGGATGTTCGTGTCGGGGGCGGGTACCGTTTGGAGTTCGCACACGGGGACTCACGGATGGCGTTCTTCGGCACGTACAAGGAAGTAACACCGCACTCGCGCCTCGTCTGGACGAATGAGGAGTGTGACGGAGGTGCGGTCAGCACCGCGACCTTTGAGGAGAGAGGTGGCAAGACCCTGCTGGTCTATCACGAACTCTATCCCTCCAAGGAAGCTCTCGATGCCAACGCCGGGATGGAGAACGCGATGGCCGAGACGTTCGCGCAACTGGACGAGCTTCTCGTCACCCTGGGCGCGAGCGTGGGACGGTCATGAAGTCGTTCATCTCGCGGTCGGCCGCTGGGACAGGCGCGCGCGGCGACTGCGCTGTTCCTGCTCCCTGACCGGGCCCATCGCCTGCTGTCGCAGGGTGCGCGGGTGTTAATGCGGCTTGGGACCCGGACCTGTGACGCCAGCAGGACGGGTGGCTGGCCGGCAAGCTGGTGAGAGGCGAGCAGCTCGTTTCACGTAGTTGGTACGGTCTTGCCCGCAAGGGCTTGTGCGACACGAGATCGGGTGCTGCGACCCAGCGCCTGGCAGATGTAGCTACCCGCGGCGGCGACACCTACAAGATCGACATCCATGCTGATGCCAAGCCCTTGCAGCATGTACAGCAGATCCTCAGTCGCGACATTGCCCGAGGCGCCGGTCGCATAGGGGCAGCCCCCGAGCCCGGCCACCGAGCTGTCAAAGACTGAGACGCCTGACTGGAGCGCGCCATACACATTGGCGAGTGCCTGTCCGTAGGTGTCGTGAAAATGTCCAGCAAGATGCTTCATCGGTACCTGCAGCGCGACCACCTCAAGAAGTCGCCTGATCTGGCCCGGCGTGCCGACGCCAACGGTGTCGCCCAGCGAGATCTCATAGCACCCCATGTCGAACAACGACCTGGCCACTTGAGCCACGGCCTCGGGTTTAACCTCGCCCTGGTACGGACAGCCGGCCACGCAGGAGACATAGCCACGAACCGCGATGTTCAGCGGTCGCGCCGCCTGCAGAATGGGTTCGAAGCGCTTGAGGCTCTCAGCAATGCTGCAGTTGATATTCCTCTGTGAGAATGCCTCAGAGGCCGCGGCAAATACCGCGACTTCGCGCGCGCCCGCGGCCACTGCGCCCTCGAATCCGCGCAGATTAGGTGTCAGTACTGAATAAATTACACCGCTCCGTGCGGGCAGCGCGCGCAGGACCGCCTCGTGATCGGCCATCTGCGGTACCCAGCGCGGCGAGACGAATGCTGTCGCCTCGATATGCCGCAGGCCCGCATCCGCCAACATGCCGATCAGGCGCACCTTGGCTTCTGTCGAAACGGCGGACGATTCATTTTGCAGGCCATCGCGTGCGCCCACTTCAACAATGCGCACCTGCCCGGGCAGCGTCTCGGTCATGCTCAGCCCCGGGCCTCGAAATTCACGAGCTCGGCGCCTTCGCGAACCTGGTCGCCAACCTTGCAATGAAACTCGAGCACCGTGCCGGGTCCCGGAGCCCGCAGCGTGTGCTCCATCTTCATCGCTTCCATCACCAGCAGCGGCGTGCCCTTTTCCACGGCAACACCAGCGGTGACCGCGAGCGAAATGATGGTGCCGGGCATCGGCGCCAGCAGGCCGGCGTGCGCATCCACTGATCGTTCGGAGAGCGCCAGTCTGTTATGTACGACAATACGGAAGCGGCGTCCGCCCAGGAACACCTGCAGTTCCTCGTTCATCCGGACGACCTCAGCCTTTAGGCGTTTGCCGTCAATCGAAAACACCAGCGTCTCTGCAGACCTCGACTCCACGGTAGCTGCAAGCTTATCGAGCCGGTAGCCTCCTGCGATGTATTGGACGGCCACCGACACGCTGCGCTCGCTCTCCCGGAATTCGAGCCGTCGGGTTAGGCTTCCGTTGAGACGCCAGCCCTCGGCATCGGCCCAGGGCGAGTGCGCATCGGCCGTTCCCGCGCAGCTGGCACGCTGGGCAGCCAATTCCTCACAAATCACCCACAGAGCCGCGGCATAAAATACTTCGGCCGAAGCGGGCGGCTCCGGCACCAGCAGCGCGCTGGATTCGCGCTCGATCAGCGTCGTGTCCATGAGGCCATCCCGGAACGCCGGGTGCGTGATCAGGCGCGCCAGGAAGGCAATATTGTTACCGACGCCCGAGATCTGAAACTCCGCCAGCGCCTGCAGCAAGCGCTGGATGGCCTGTTCGCGAGTTTCATCCCACACGATCAGCTTGGCGAGCATCGGATCGTAGTGGGGCGTTACCGAATCACCCTGATCGACACCGGCATCAACGCGCACGTGCTCGGAGATCAACGGCGGCCGAAATCGCACCAGACGGCCAATGGAGGGCAGGAAACCCTTTTCAGGCTCTTCGGCATAGATGCGTGCTTCGATTGCGTGACCCTGTCGGCGGATTTCGGACTGGCCCAGGGGCAGCGGCTCGCCGGCGGCGACACGCAGTTGCCACTCGACCAGATCGAGGCCCGTGATCATCTCGGTGACCGGATGCTCGACCTGCAGGCGGGTATTCATCTCCATGAAGTAGAAGGCGCCGCGCGCATCGGCAATGAACTCGACTGTGCCGGCGCCCACGTAGGCCACGGCCCGCGCCGCATCGCAGGCCGCGCGACCCATTGCTGCGCGCTGTTCTTCGGAGAGCTTTGGCGCGGGCGCCTCTTCGATCACCTTCTGGTGACGGCGCTGTGCCGAGCAGTCACGCTCGAACAGACTGATGACCTGGCCCTGGCTATCGCCAAAGATCTGTATCTCGATGTGACGTCCGCGCTCCAGGTACTTCTCGAGCAGTACTTTGGCGTCGCCAAAACCGGCCAGGCCAGCGCGCTGGCAGGAGGCCAGGGCGGTGGTGAAGTCGGCACTGCGCTCGACCACCTGCATGCCCTTGCCGCCACCACCTGCCGACGGCTTGATCAGTACCGGATAGCCGATCGCGTCGGCCTCGTGCTGCAGCAGTGCAGGGTCCTGTTCCTCGCCGTGGTATCCGGGAACCAGCGGCACACCGGCCCGCGCCATCAAGGTCTTGGCAGCGGACTTTGAACCCATGGCCCGCAGAGCCCCGACCGGCGGCCCTATAAAGGTGATGTGAGCCTCGGCGCAGGCTTGCGCGAACGCTTCGTTTTCCGAAAGAAATCCGTAGCCAGGATGGATGGCTTCGGCGCCATGCCGTACCGCGACTTCCACGATGACCTCGCCGCGCAGGTAACTCTCGCGCGCTGCGGGGGGTCCGATGCAATAGGCCTCATCGGCCACGCGCACGTGACGGGCACCGGCATCGGCTTCCGAGTAAACGGCGATCGTGTGGATACCCAGGCGTCGGCAGGTCCGAGCGATGCGGCAGGCGATTTCACCGCGATTAGCAATGAGGATCTTCCTGAACATCAGGAATTCCAGAGCGGCTTGCGCTTCTCAAAGAATGCCTGCACGCCCTCGCGCGCCTCGGCTCCGGCGCGGATGTCCGCAATACGAGCCGAGGTATCGGCGATCAATGCTGCATTCAGCGGCTGGCCGCTGATGTCGGCAATCAGCCGCTTGCAGGCCGCCTGTGCGGCAGGGCCGCCGGCAAGCAAAGCGCCGCTCAGTTCGCTGAGCCGCGCGTCCAACGTGTCGCCAGTACAGATTTCATTCACGAGGCCGAGCCGCAGGGCCGTTGCGCTGTCGATGCGTTCGCCGCTCAGGAAATAGCGATGGGCAGCGCGGGCACCGATCGCAGCAATGACATACGGACTGATGGTCGCCGGCATCAGTCCCAGGCGCACTTCGGTCGTGCCAAAGCTTGCTTCGGGAGTGGCCAGCGCCATGTCGCAGGCAGCCACAAGACCGGTGCCACCACCCAGAGCGGCGCCATGGACCCGCGCGACGGTGGGCTTCGACAGCTGCGCCAGCGCCCGATACATTTCGGCCAGGGCTGCTGCATCCTTTAGATTCTCGGCCTCCGAGTAGCCGGCCATGCGTCTCATCCAGGCCAGGTCCCCACCAGCACAGAAGCTCTTGCCGCGTCCGGCGAGCACCACGACGCGCACGCTCTGATCCGAATCCAGACTGCGCAAGGCGCCGGTCACCGCAGCGATCAGGTGTTCATCAAAGGCGTTGTGCACTTCCGGCCGATTCAGCCACAGGGTGGCCACCGATCCCTGCTGCAACAGTTCGATTCCCGTATAGCTCATGAGGCTACATCCGGAAGATGCCAAAGCGGGTCGCGAGCGGCGGGGCGTTGAGCGCTGCCGACAAACCCAGCGCGAGTGCCGTGCGGGTCTGCGCCGGATCGATGATGCCGTCATCCCACAGACGGGCTGTGGCGTAGTAGGGATCGCTCTGCACTTCAAACTGCTGACGGGTCGGCTCCATGAAGGCAGTCTCTTCCTCGATACTCCAGGTTTTTCCCTGCGCCTCGATGGCCTCACGGCGCACCGTGGACAGAACGCGTGCCGCCTGCTCGCCGCCCATGACGCTGATGCGCGAATTGGGCCACGACCAGAGCAGCCGCGGGCCGAAAGCGCGGCCGCACATGCCGTAGTTACCGGCGCCGAAGGATCCGCCAATCAGGACGGTGAACTTCGGAACCTGCGAGGTGGCCACAGCCGTGACCATCTTGGCCCCGTCCTTGGCGATGCCACCACTCTCATACTTACGCCCGACCATGAATCCGGAGATGTTCTGCAGGAACAGCAGTGGGATCTGGCGCGTGGAGCACAGCTCGATGAAGTGCGTGCCTTTCTGGGCCGACTCGCTGAAGAGGATGCCGTTGTTGGCGACAATGCCGACCGGGTAGCCATGAATATGGGCAAAGCCCGTGACCAGCGAGCTGCCATAGCGTGTCTTGAACTCATCGAGCCGCGAACCATCGGCCAGGCGTGCGATCACCTCGCGAACGTCGTACGGCTTGCGGGTATCGGCCGGAATGACACCGTACAGTTCGCGCGGGTCGCATAACGGCTCTTCGGGCGTACGCAGGTCCATCGACACGAGCTTGACGCGATTCAGGTTGGCAATGATCTGGCGCACAAGCGCGAGTGCGTGATGGTCATCCTCCGCGAAATGATCGGCGACGCCCGAGATCCGGGTATGCACGTCGGCGCCTCCCAGATCCTCGGCACTAACAATCTCGCCGGTCGCTGCCCGCACCAACGGGGGGCCCCCCAGAAAGATCGTGCCCTGGTTTTTTACGATGATGGCTTCATCGCTCATGGCAGGCACATAGGCGCCGCCGGCCGTGCACGAACCCATGACGCAGGCGACCTGCGGAATGTTCTGGGCCGAGAGGTTGGCCTGGTTGAAGAAGATCCGGCCGAAATGCTCCTTGTCCGGAAACACCTCATCCTGCAGCGGCAGAAATGCACCTCCGGAGTCCACCAGATAGACGCATGGCAGGTGATTCTCCAGGGCAATCTCCTGGGCGCGCAGGTGCTTCTTGACCGTGATCGGGTAGTAAGTGCCGCCGCGTACCGTCGCATCATTGGCCACGATCATGCATTCGCGGCCGCTGATGCGGCCAATACCCGTCACCATGCCGGCGCTGGGCACCTCGTTGCGATACAGCCCGTGCGCGGCCAGCGAGGAGAGCTCGAGGAAGGGCGAGGCCGGATCCACCAGCGCATCGATCCGATCCCGCACCAGCAGCTTGCCCCGTGCCTGATGCTTGCTGCGCGCGCTCTCGGATCCTCCCAGCGCCGTCTTGGCGGTGGTCTCGCGCAGTGAATCGACCAGCCGGCGCATCAGCGCTTCGTTGGTACGAAACTCCTCGGAATCGGTCCGGATCTGCGAGTGGATCACACTCATTCCAGGCCCTCATTGACCAGTTCCCGCCCAATCAGCATCCGACGGATCTCCGAGGTGCCGGCACCAATTTCATACAGCTTGGCATCGCGCCACAGGCGGCCAGCAGGATACTCATTAATATAGCC
>JBEKOK010000204.1:0-7015 GCA_049521875.1 Steroidobacteraceae bacterium | reverse complement strand
GCGCGCGTGACGTGCCACCTGCGCAATCAGCTTGGGTTTGATCAGTGGCCGCACAATCCCCCAGCTCAGGGCGCGCGCGCTTAAGGGCGGCCGGTGTGGCGCCGGTTTGCGCTTGAGGATCTCGCGCGCGGCGCCTTCCAGCTCCGAGGCGCTGACGAGCTTGTCGACCAGTCCGATCGCAAGCGCGCGCTCGGCGCGCACCGGCTTGCCGGTCAGCATCAGCTCCATCGCCGGCTGCACCCCGAGCAGGCGCACCGAGCGCACGGTGCCACCGAATCCCGGGTGGATACCCAGCTGCACTTCGGGCAGGCCCAAGGAGAGTTTTGCGTCCGCGACCGCGACCCGGTAGCGGCAGGCGAGGGCCAGCTCCAGGCCGCCGCCGAGGGCGAACCCATGAATGGCGGCCACCGTCGGGAACGGCAGCGCCTCGAGCCGATCAAAACAGCGCTGGCCGATCAGGATGTGCGCCAGGGCTTCCTGCGGGCTGCGCAGCGTCGTGAATTCGCGGATGTCGGCGCCGGCGATGAATCCGGATTTCTTGCCGGAGCGGATCACGAGCCCCTTGGGCCGCGCGCCAGCCAGCGCCTCGAGCTGCGCATCGAGCTCGTGCAGAATGTCGGCCGAGAGCGCGTTGGCGGACTTGTCGGGCCGATCGAGGGTCAGCCAGGCAATGCCGTCCGCATCGCGATCCAGCCGCCAGGCGGTTGCGCTATTCATCCCCGTTACTCCTTACCTAGTCTTATCGATTGTTCGCGGGCTCTGCTGCGAGCGAAGCCGCACCCGGTGGCCGGATCTTAAAATCGCACACCAGCGGGCGGTGATCGGAGAATTGTACGTCCGGAATGCGAAACCCGGTCACATCGATGCCGCCGCTGACCAGCACAAAGTCCAGTTCCACGCGCGGCTTCTTGGTGGGAAAGGAGGGGAGTCCAAGTTCGTTGGCGCTGCGCAGCCCCGAGGCGCGCATGAACAGATAGATCTCGTGGGTGCCCCAGAACGCATTGAAGTCCCCGGCCACGATCACCGGCTTATTGGAGCCCATGACCAGATCGTGCAGCGTGCGCAGCTGGTACTGGCGGTGACGGAATTTGAGCGAGAGATGCACGAGGAAGATGCACACCTCATCGAGCTCGAGCTCGATGATCAGGCGCTTGATGCCGGTGTCGAAATAATGGAAGCGCTCCCCGGCCACGCGCGAGGCGGCCAGCAGCGCATTGCCCTGCTTGCGCACGATCGGCACGAACTTGTTGATCGAGCCGGTGCCGTACTTGCACTGGTAGGCGGTGTAGTGGCCCAGGGACTTGGCCACGTACTCGGCCTGGTTGACCATACCGGTGCGGATCGAGCCGGTATCGACCTCGATCAGGCCGACCACGTCCGGATCCTCGCGGCGGATGAACTGGGTGATCTCCTCCAGGACCCGGCGACTGCTGCGCAGGTAGCCTGCCCCGGGGACCGGCAGGTGAAAGGCCGGTCCTATGCCCGTGGCATAGCGGATGTTATAGACGAGCAGGCGCAAGCGGTTCCATCTCCTGTGGGTGCACAGTACACTGGGAGTATGTCGGAACGCGATCCCATCCGGGTATTTGTCACGCACTGCTGGGAGGCGTCGGATGACTATCTGCGGGTGTTCGAATATCTCGAATGCGCCCGCAATTTCTATTACCGCAACACCAGCACACCCGAGCAGGTCCCGAGCGGTGATGGCGAAGCGCTGCGGCAGAACCTGCGCGCGCAGATCGAGCGCGCCGAGGCCGTGGTGGCACTGGCGAGCCTGTTCGTCACGAACAAGGATCTGCTGATCTTCCAGATGAACTGCGCCAAGGGCCTGCACAAGCCCGTGGTGCTGATGCCTGGATTCGGGCGCAGTGTGATCCTGCCCAAGGATGTCACGCAGCTGGCCGATGAGCAGGCGGCCTGGGATGAGCGCGCACTGGTGGATGCGGTGCGGCAGCTGGCGCGCCACGAAAACACGGCGCGCTGGGACGTCATTGAATTCAAGCTCGACTAGCGCGCCGCCGCGCCAGTCGCCGCGGCAGCGGCTCTAGCCGCTGCGCGCGTCCGCGGTCACCGGCTCGAGCGCGAGGATCGCAGCGAGCGGACTGACCACGCGACGCGGCGGTACATTGCGCGCCACGCTGCGCGCTCCCGAGAGCGTCGAGAACACGCGCACGATCAGTGCGGCGTAGCGCTCGGCCTCGGCCGCCGATAATTTTCTGACCGAAGCACGAATGACATTCTCACCCGGCAGCGCGTGCGCAGTGTGCATCGCTGCGCACATGGCGGTGTAGTCGCGCAGCAGATCGCCCGGTAATTCGGTGCCACCGGAATTCAGATCGAGTGCTTCGAGATGCTGGATGTAGGCGCCGTACAGGCGTTCCTTCAATGCGCCGACACCCGTGAGAATGAGTACGGCTGCTTCGAGATGCCGAATGATCTGTTCCATGCGCTCAATCCTTCCGGGGGGCGGTGAGGGGCGGGGTGGCCATGGTGTCTCCGTGCTGCTTATTGGTTGTTGTTAGTGCAGGAATGACGTGTGGCTTCAGTGCTCTAGGCACAGGATATCGCGTGATCGGTGCGAAATTCAACGCAAGCTCACAGTTTCTGAAAATAGGATTTGGCTTGCGGAGCTTTTGCTGCCGGGACTTGGCGCTCAGGGAGCCAGCATAGGCCGCGAAAGATTACCGCGACGTGAAAAACCGCGATTTTCCGCTAAGTGAGTCAAACCAATAAGATAGGAAAACTATCTCAACTGGAGTCGAGGGCTGGCCGGAACCAGCTCTCACTCGGGCCTCAGGACTCGATAAAGATCGTCGCCGGATGCTCGAGCCGCTCCTTCAGAGCCTGGATCATCGCGGCCGCATCGAAGCCATCGACAAAGCGATGATCAAAGGAGGAGGAGAGATTCATCATGCGCCGGATCGTGATCGCGCCACGATGAACCACCGGCCGATCGATCGCCTTGTTGATGCCCACAATGGCGACTTCCGGGGCGTTGATGACCGGGGTACTGGCGATCCCGCCCAGTCGGCCGAGGCTGGTGACCGTGATCGTCGAGCCGCCGAGCAGCTCCCGGCTCGCCTGGCGGCCGCGCGCGGCTTCGGCCACCCGGCGGATCTCGGTGGCCAGGTCGCTCAACGAGCGGTCCTGGGCATCCCGCACCACCGGCACCTTCAGGCCATCGGGGGTCTGGGTCGCGATGCCGACGTGAACCGAGCGGTGGCGCAGGATCAGGTTGCGCTCGGTGTCATAGAGCGCATTGCACTGGGGAAAGTCCCTGAGCACGCGCACCAGCGCCATGACGATGAAGGGCAGGTAGGTCAATCCGGCCTTTGCGGCGCGGCCATTGAGGTGCGAGCGCAGCGCCTCGAGCTCGGTTATGTCAACCTCCTCGACATAGGCGAAATGCGGAATCGTCCGCTTCGCCTCGGCCATGCGCTGCGCGATGACCCGGCGGATGCCGATGACCGGGATTTCCTCGACAGCCGAGGCGGGGGCACGGTGAGCCGCCGCCGTGGCCGGGGCGCTTGCGAGGGCGGCCTGCAGGTCCTCGCTCTGGATGCGCCCGCCGGGTCCGCTGCCGCGCACGGTGGACAGGTCGACGCCGGCTTCCTGGGCGCGACGGCGTGTGGCCGGCGAGGCGCGTACCCCGCTCGCGCCAGCCACAGGCCGCGTGGCGGCCGGCGGCGGGGCCGGGCTCGGGGGCGCTGCAGCGAGCGCGGCCGCTGGAGGGGAGGCTGCGGCCGCAGGCGCCGCAGTGGCTGGCGCCGCCGCCGCCTCAGTCTCGAACACCACCAGCTCGGAGCCGACGGCGACGGTGTCCCCGGGCTTGCCGGCGATCGAGACGATCCGGCCACTGACCGGCGAGGGCACTTCGACCACCGCCTTGTCGGTCGACATCTCGACCAGCGGGTCATCCTCGCGGATCTGATCACCGACCGCGGCGCGCCAGGCGATGATCTCGGCGGCGACAGTACCTTCCCCCAGATCGGGGAGCTTGAAGACTTGCCGGCTCATTTGGGCTCCATGACGGCTTTCAGGGCCAGGCCGACGCGCGCCTGGCCAGGGAAGTACTCCCACTCAAAGGCATGTGGATAGGGCGTATCCCAGCCGCCGACGCGCCCGATCGGGGCCTCGAGCTGCCAGAAACACTGCTCCTGGATCGTCGCCGACAGCTCCGCGCCGAAGCCGGCAAAGCGCGTGGCTTCGTGCGCGATCAGGCAGCGTCCCGTGCGGCGTACCGAGGCCACGATCGTCTCGACATCGAGCGGCACGATCGTGCGCAGGTCAATGATCTCGGCGTCGATCCCAAGCGCGCGCGCCGCCGCTTCGGCCACGTGCACCATCGTGCCGTAGGTGATCACGCTCACATCGTTGCCCGCCTTGACGATCTCGGCCTTGAACGGCACCTGGTAGTGGCCCAGTGGCACCTCGCCCTTCGGATGCGCGTTCCACGGCACCGCCGGCTTGTCCGGCTCGCCATCGAAGGGACCATTGTAGAGCCGCTTGGGCTCCAGGAAGATCACCGGATCATCATCCTCGATCGCCGCAATCAGCAGTCCCTTGGCATCATAGGGGTTTGAGGGCATCACGACCTTCAGGCCGCACACGTGCGCGAACAGCACCTCGGGGCTCTGCGAATGCGTCTGGCCGCCGCGGATGCCGCCGCCACAGGGCATGCGCACCGTGACCGGGGCATGGAAGTCCCCGGCGCTGCGATAGCGCAGGCGCGCCAGCTCGCTGACGATCTGATCGTAGCCGGGGTAGACGTAATCGGCGAACTGCACTTCGGCGACCGGCCTGAGACCGTTGACACCCATGCCGATCGCGGCGGCGATGATGCCGCCTTCGGCAATCGGCGTATCGAGTACCCGGTGCTCGCCATATTTTCGCTGCAGGCCATCAGTGCAGCGGAACACGCCACCGAAGAAACCCACATCCTCGCCCAGCACGATGACCGAGGGGTCCTGGCCGAGCATCACATCCATGGCCGAGTTCAGGGCCTGGATCATGTTCATTTGCGCCATGGGGTCCTCTGCTCGATGTGCAGCTGCTCCAGCTGCTCGCGCAAATGCACCGGCATCTCCTTGAACACATCCTCGAACATCTGATCGGCGTTCAGCCGCGGACCATCGGTCAGCGTGCCAAAGGTCACCGCTTCCTTCCAGGCCTGGGAGATCATCTCATCGAGCTCCTGGCTCAGCGCCCGGTGGCGCTCCTCGGTCCAATCGCCCTTGAGGATCAGGTGTTGTTTGAGCCGTTCGAGCGGATCGCCGAGCGGCCACTTCTCGTAATCATCCTTGGGCCGGTAGCGGGCCGGATCATCGCTGGTCGAATGCGCCGAGGCGCGGTAGGTCACCAGTTCGATCAGCGTCGCGCCGGTCCCGGTGCGCGCGCGCGCCGCGGCCCACTGGGTTGCGGCATAGACCGCGAGAAAATCATTGCCATCCACGCGCAGGCCCGGGATGCCATAGCCGGGGCCGCGGGCTGCGAACGAGGATTGCTCGCCGCCGGCGAACCCCTGAAAAGTCGAGATCGCCCACTGATTATTGACGACGTTGAGGATCACCGGGGCGCGATACACCGAGGCGAACAGCAGCGCGTAATGGAAGTCGGCCTCCGCAGTGCTGCCCTCACCAGTCCAGGTCGCTGCGATGTGATCCTCGCCCTTGATCGCCGCTGCCATCGCCCAGCCGACCGCCTGCGGAAACTGCGTCGCCAGATTGCCCGAGATCGAGAACAGCCGCGCCTTGGCCGAGTGATACATCACCGGCAGCTGGCGGCCCTTGCACATGTCACCGGTGTTGGAGAGCAGCTGGCACATCAGCGCCACCAGTGGCTGGCCACGCACGAACTGCAGCCCCTGGTTGCGATAGGCCGGGAACAGCATGTCGGCCGGCTCCAGTGCCATCGCCGCCGCCACCGAGACGGCTTCCTCGCCGGTGGATTTCATATAGAACGACATGCGGCCCTGGCGCTGGATCTTCTGCATGCGATCATCGAACAGGCGCGTCAGCAGCATGTAGCGCAGACCCAGCTGCAGCTCATGGGCATCGAGATGCGGATCCCAGGGACCGACCGCGCGGTGCTGATCATCCAGCACCCGGACCAGCCCCGTCGCCAGCGCGCCGAGCTCCACGAGCCGGGCATTAGGCTCGGGTCGTGCCAGTTCGCCGGCCGGCGTCAGGTGTACGTAGGAGAAGTCGGGTGCCTGGCCCGGTCGGGCAGGGGGACTCGGCACATGCAGTCGGGACTTCGGATTCATGCGCGCTTCCATCTTTTGGCGTGGAGTTCTGGTCGGCTAACAGCCCAGCATAGCGCCAGCGGGGTGGAACAATTACTCAAAAATGACCCCTTTACTACCCCTAAGGTGCATAAACAATCTAAAATATTGCGATTAACAGGAGCAATTAACCATGGCCCTCGACTCCACGGATCTGCGGATTCTCGACACCCTGCAGCGCGATGCTACCGTGTCCACGAGCGAGTTGGCACAGCGCGTCGGTCTATCGCAGTCCCCGTGCTGGCGTCGTATCAGCCAGCTCGAATCCGACGGCGTGATTCGCCGGCGCGTGGCGCTGCTCTCGCGCGAGCGTCTGGGCCTCGCAGTGATGGTGATCGTGCAAGTGAAGCTTGCCAGTCACGGCTGGCAGTCGCTGCCGAAATTCAAAGAGAGGATCGTCAGCTACCCCGAGGTCGTGCAGTGCTTCATGGTGCTCGGGGACACTGATTTCGTGCTGCTCGTGGCCACGCGCAGCATTGAGGAATACAACGACTTTATTCAGAAGCGCTTATCGCAGATCGAAGGCGTGCACGCGATCGAGTCACGTATGGTGCTGGAGGAGACCAAGCACACGACCGAATTGCCGCTGCAGCTACTCGGGCCGCGCGCCGGGGCGAAATCAGGCGAGTAAAGCCCGCGGCCGGATCGCGGCCGCGGGCTGAGGCCGCTGGGTCTTAAGGCAGATCCATCAGTGCACCGAACGTGCCCGGCGTCGCGGCACTGTTCAGCAGT
>JBEKOK010000203.1:0-7017 GCA_049521875.1 Steroidobacteraceae bacterium | reverse complement strand
CGTCGGGCGCTTTTCCGGAGCCAATGATCCGCTCTACAAGAGTATCCCCTTCTTTATAAGTGTCGGGGCTCCGGGCGGCAGCTACGGCCTGTACCTCGACAACACCTGGCGTACGTGGTTCGACTTTGGTCGGCGCAATCCCGAGACGCTGGAGATCGGCGCCGACGGCGGCGCGATCGACTACTACTTTATATACGGGCCTACGCCACGCGCGGTCGTGAGCAGTTACACCGAGCTCTCGGGGCGCGCGCCGCTTCCGCCACGCTGGGCGCTTGGCTATCAACAGTCACGCTACAGCTACATGTCGGCTACTGAAGTGCTGGCGCTCGCGCAGCGCTTGCGCTCCGAGCGGATCCCGACGGATGTTCTGTGGCTCGATATCGACTACCAGGACCGCAACCGCCCCTTTACGACTAACAGCGCGACCTTCCCAAGCCTGACAGATCTGGCTGCGCAGCTAAGGAGCGAGGATTTTCGTCTGATCTTGATTACCGATCTGCATATTGCCGATGCGGCTGCGCAAGGCTACGCCCCCTACGACAGCGGTATCGCAGGTGATCACTTCGTCAAGCGCGCTGATGGCACGAACTTCGTCGGCACGGTGTGGCCCGGCCCGGCGCTCTTTCCGGACTTTACGCGCGCAGCCACGCGCCAGTGGTGGGGTGGCCTCTACCATGACTTCGTCGCGGATGGCGTTGCGGGTTTCTGGAATGACATGAATGAGCCCGCGCTGTTTCGCACCGCCAGCAGGACCATGCCGCTCGACACACTGCATCGCATCGCGGAACCTGGGTTTGCCGAGCGCACTGCTACGCATGCGGAGATTCACAACATCTATGGCATGGAGAATTCCCGCGCAACCTACGACGGGCTGCTGAGTCTTGCACCACAGGAGCGGCCGTTTGTGATGACCCGCGCCAGTTTCGCCGGGGGCCAGCGGTACGCGGTGACCTGGACCGGCGACAACGACTCGAGCTGGAATCACCTGAAGCTGATGGTACCGATGCTCCTGAACCTCGGGCTCAGCGGCTTTGCCTACGCCGGGGCCGACGTTCCGGGATTCAATGGTAATCCCACCCCGGAGCTTGCGACGCGGTGGTTTGAGATTGCTGCCTTCACGCCGATCTTCCGCGGCCATTCCGCCAAGGGCACAGCGCGCAAGGAGCCCTGGGTCGATGGACCGGAGCACACGGCCATCCGGCGCCATTTCATCGAGGAACGTTATCGGCTGATGCCGTATCTCTACGCGCTGGCCGACGAGAACCTGCGTACCGGCGCGCCGTTGATGCGCCCTGTGTTTTACGACTACCCCGATAACCTCACCAGTAGTTGTGATTCATCCATGACATTCTTGCTTGGCGCTCAGCTGATGGTGGCGCCCTCCCCGGAACCCGAATCCAGTGCCGCCTATGACATCTGCCTGCCGGCCGGGCGCTGGTACGACTACTGGAGCGGCCTGGAAGTCGCGCCGCAGCGACGCGGCGCCGGCGAGTGGGCCACGGCACCCGCAACCAGGCAGCAATTCGTGCGGGTGACTCCGGCGCTCGCGGACCTGCCAGTCTATGTGCGGGCTGGCGCCATCCTGCCGCGCCAGAATCTGGTGCAAAGCACGGCGCAGCTGCCCGATGGGCCGCTGGCCTTGGAGATTTATCCTGGCGAAGACTGTCACGGCACACTGTATGACGATGACGGACACAGCCAGACATTCCGGCAGCAGGAATTCATGCGCCAGAGTGTCAGCTGCCAGGTGACAAGCGAGGGTCTCGACATCGACTTTGGGTCGCGCCAAGGCCACTACGGACCCTGGTGGAAGGCGATTGAGCTGATTGTTCACGGCTGGCAGGGGCCGGCCACCGCGATGCTGGCCGCTGAGTCCGTGGCTGTGAACATCGACGCCGAGGCCCAGGCACTGCGCATCCTCATTCCTGACCAAAGCGGCCCGGCGCGGGTCACCGTACGACGCAGCGCAGGGAACGCCGGGGCGCCCGGCGTCGCTGCCCCGCTTGCGCCTTAGTGGTACTGAACGAAGACCGCAGTGGTTCGCGCGGGCACTGTGAATGTGCCGCCGGTCGCCGTTGAGCTGAAGTTCCAGCCGGCCAGTAGCGTCGCATCAGACCCCGCCAGTTGCACCGGGTGCAGCGAGACGTTGCCGCTCGCCGTCCCCTTGACTGCATTGGCATAAGTCGCACTGGTGATCGTGAACGACTGCGCCGAAGTGCTGGCGTTGTAAAGCACGACCGCCGCGTTGTACCCGGATGTTGTGCCAGACACGCAGCCGACGCCGAGGATCTGCTCGACGATCAGGCCATGAATCTGGGCGCCCTGATCCGGGAAGCTCACGCAGCTGTTGATCAGGGCCGCTGTACCGAGCCGAAATAAATCCGTGGTCTTACGGATTTTCAGGAACTCCTGCACGCGTGTGCTGGTGGCCTGTATCGTGCCCGAATCCGGCACTGACTGACTGATCAGTAGCGGGCCAAGCGTGGCCGCATTGGCGGCGTTGTTGCCAGTGTTCTGTGGCGGCAGACCGCTGCTCCAGTTGTTCACGGAGCCATCCCAGTAAATGCGGTTGAAGTAGTCACCAGAGTTATAGCTGTTGCTGTCGCCGGACTTGGAACGCAACATATCATCGCCGCCATGGATAAAGGCGACGCCCTCGGAAAGCACCGCGACCGACAGTCCGACCGCCTGAGCGCGTCCCACGTCCGCGACGCTAGTACTTGTCGGGTGCTTGTACTGACTGATGTCGAACAGAGTCTCATTGTCGTGGCAGGCGACATACACCAGATTCTCCTGCGGCAGAATCGTGTAGCCGGTCGGACTGCCAAAATAGTTCACCTGAGCGCCAGTGACCCCGGGACTGAGCGGAAAACTGGCCAGATTGCCTGCCAAGCCCACGCTGATACGATCCTGCACGGGCAGCATCACATCGTTGGCATCGCCGGTGCAATCGTCGCTCTGATCGTTGCTGTTCAGGTCATAGCACAGGCCGTTGATGAACCCCTGGTTCGTGACCATGGCACTGCCGCTGTCATAGGGACTGCCGCCGCGAACGCCGTCACGCAGCCGATCGTTGAAGGTGCCAATCCCGGTACCGGCCATGTTCAGTTGCGTGGCGGGCGTGATCACCGAGGAGACCTGCATCGGAGGGGTCCACCCCTCGCCATAAAAGTAGGTGTAGCCCCGGCCATCGGCGGCCGCGACGGCGTTGACCAGCGCGAGCGCCTGAATCATCGCCGATTTGGGGATCAGCCCCATCGTGTCGAAGCGAAACCCGTCGACCTTGTACTGTCCAGCCCACTGCACGAGCGTATCGTCCATCAACTTGGCCATCATCACACGCTCGGTGGCCGTATCCGAACAACAGGAGTTGTTCTCTACCGCGCCGTTGCCATCGAGGCGCTGGTAATAGCCCGGCACTAACTGATCGAGTACTGAATGGGGATCCTCACCGCTGGCACTCGTGTGGTTGTAAACAACATCGAGAATCAAGCGCAGACCCGTCGCATGCAGCGCCTGCACCATCTGGCGAAACTCAAGCACGCGGGTCAGCCCGTTGGCGGCGTTTGTAGAATAGCTGCCCTGCGGCGCGCCGTAATGAAATGGATCGTAGCCCCAGTTAAAGCAATCGCCATTCTGGCCCGCGATGACAGCAAGCTCAGCCGCCGTGCCGGCGCCGGTGGAGGTTGGAATACTCGGATTGGTGCAGGTCAGCGCATCAACCGAGGAGAAGTCGAAGGCTGGCAGCAGGTGCACGTGTGTCAATCCAGCGCTGGCCAGGGCAGCCAGATGTTTCATGCCGTTGGTCGTCGAGTCCGTAAACGCCAGGAACTTCCCCTGGTGCGCTGTGGGAACCGTCGAATCGTTGACTGAAAAGTCCCGGGCGTGCAGCTCATAGATCACACTGTCGGTGGGGGTCGCACTGGTGGCAATCAGTGCCCCGGGCCACCCCGCCGGAGTCGCCGCGGAGTCCGACAAGTTGACGACCATGGACTGCGTGCCATCGCCATTCAGGGACACCGAATAGGGATCCGTGACGGTATTGGATATTACGGCTCCGTACCCCAGCGCCGAGCTGGCTGCACGGCTAAACACGCTGACGGTGTAGGTGTAGTAGGCGACATTGGTCCAGCTGGAATCGGCCGCGGTGTAGCTCCAGACGCCAGAGTCCGAATCCTCGGTCATTGGGAATACGGTTGGCGTCACCGTGGCCGCAGTTGGATAGACATTGAGCACTGCTGAGGTCGCGGTGGGCGCCCACACTTGAAACGTGGGTACGTCGGTCGCAGGATTGAAACTCACGCCCAGCGTCGCGGCGGCCGCTGCATTCCCATACTGACTGTCGAGCACTGGGCCAATCTGTACTTCAGTGCCGTTGGTGGGAGTTGTGCCTGAATACTGCACCACCGCAAGCTGCTCGGTGAGCAGGGTATTGGCCTGCGAGGCTGTCGCAGTCGGTAACGTAAGCGCCGTGGCGCCTATGTACTGCGGAAACGCATTCTGAAGCGAGGCACTCAGCGTACCCGCGGTCAGCGTCACGCCGCCAACATTATCTTCTCCGGCGATGTCGTTTGTGCCTGCGGACAGATTGCCGGAAGCGGAGTAATACAGTTTATAGGTGTGAATTGCATCGGCGGTTGGCCAGACAATCGTGTTTGAGTTGAGCCAGATCGCCTGGGCGTTGCTAAGTACGATGGTATTTCCACCGCCCCCACCGCCTCCGCCTCCGCCCCCTCCGCCACCACCGCCGCTACCGCCGCCGCCGCATGCGGCAACGCTCGTCAGCACAAACACCAATAACGCAGGCCAAAGCGGCACAGCCCAGAGATTTTCCGTCAGCTTTGACCGCCGCAATAGGCGCGTTACGGAAACGCTGGACGGTGTGCGCCCCACCGCACGACCGAAAAGTTTTCTTATCATCACAAGAAACTCTAGCGATCCGCCTGGGCGAAGGGAACAGCTCACATACGTATTCATCACGAAGCCCGGATGTCGGGATCAGATTAGATCGTTGCGGGCGTGCCACACGCCGGTTCGACCATCCACTCGCAAGCGAGCGCAGCTCGAGGCGCTGCCCGCAAGAGTGCACTGCAACTGATGGCTGATCTCACTGCGGGCGAGTGTGAGAGTCAGTGCAAGGTCATTGAACTGCAATATCGGCCATGGCACCGCAGAAAATGAATTGTCGAGCTGGGAAGGAAGCAGACCGGGTGGCGACTCACAGCCCCGTCCCGTATGCTGCTACGTATCCCTTTGAGGCTCATCTGCCCATGGACCTGAATCTCTCCGGCAAGCGGGTGCTAGTCACCGGCGGCAACACTGGTCTTGGCGCCGCGATTGCAACGGCATTTGCTGCCGAGCATGCGCGCGTGGCGATCAATTACATCGCCGAGCCCGAGGCGGCCCAGTCCCTGGCCTTGCAACTGCGCGCCACGGCTGCCGATGTGCTGACGCTGGAGGCCGATATCAGCGACGCGGCGGCGGTCGAATCAATGTTCGGGCAGCTTGATAAAAATTGGGGTGGAATCGATATTCTGATCAATAACGCCGGCATTGACGGTCCGAGAGCACTCGCATGGGAGGCTGACCTCGTAGCCTGGAGCCGCGTGCTGCAGATCAACCTGAACGGCGCTTTCCACTGCGCCCGCGCCGCGCTGCGGCGCATGGTTGCGCAGCGCAGTGGCGTCGTCCTGAACACCAGCAGCGTCCACGAGCAGATCGCCTGGAGCGGCTACAGCGCCTACGCCGCCAGCAAGGCAGGTTTGTCGATGCTTTCGAAGACTCTGGCTCAGGAAGCAGGGCCGTTCGGCGTGCGCGTACTGTGCATTGCACCCGGCGCGATCAGGACCACCATCAATGCCAGCGTCTGGCAGGACCCGGCAGGCGCTCATGACCTGCTGAGCAAGATCCCGCTCGGGCGCGTCGGTGAACCAAAAGACGTGGCGCGTCTGGCCGTCGTGCTTGCCTCGGAGGTTGCCGACTACGTGACCGCAACCAGCGTGTTTATCGACGGCGGCATGAGTGATTATCCCGCTTTTGGTCACGGGGGCTGAGCCGATGGGTGACACGGCATTCGGCGCACCTGGAATTGCTCCGACCTGGTCTTCCAGCGACAAGGATTTCGTGACGACCGCGCTCGGTGCGTCGCGCCTTTGGGTCACGATCGGGCATGGCATCATCAATGAGCTGTATTGGCCCTCCACCGGACAGCCGCAGACGCGCGATATCAGTTTTTACCTGATCGGTGCGAACCACTGGATTGATCTGAAGCGCGTTAGCCGCTACCGCCTCTCCACGCCGGGTCCGTTCCTGCCCGCGCTCACGATTACGCACTATGGCAGCGACTACCAGCTGGCCATCGAGGTTATGCCCGATTCGAGTCGTGACGTACTGATGTTGCGCTACAGCCTGGAGGGACCTTACCGGCTGGCACTCATTCTTGCTCCACACCTGGGCAGCAGCGGGCTCGACAACAATGCCTGGACGGATCAGGGCGCGGGCTTTGCGCAGCGTGCTGACTGCGTGGTGTGCCTGGGCGCATACCCGCCGCTGGAACAACTCAGCTGCGGTTACGTTGGCGCATCGGATGGCTGGCAGGACCTCGAGCGTCACGGACGACTGACCTACGCCTTCACAGAAGCACCGAACGGCACGGTAGCGGTGAGCGCACAGGCTGCCGAGGCCAGTGGCATTCTGGCGATCGGGTTTTCCGAATCCGCGCACGGGGCGCATACGCTGGTACGCTCGGCACTCGCGGAGGGGTTCGACTCGCTGCGTGAGGAGTTCCTCAGATACTGGCAGATGTGGGGCGCGAGGCTCACGCTGCCACGACCCGACGCTACGCTTGGCGATGCGGCGTTGCTCTCTGCAGCAGTACTCAAGATGCATGAGGATCGCACTTACCCCGGCGCGGTCGTCGCGAGCCTGAGCGTACCTTGGGGAAACAGCACCAACAGTCTCGGTGGCTATCACCTGGTATGGCCGCGTGATGCGACGCTCACCGCCTTTGCGCTACTG
>JBEKOK010000202.1:0-7023 GCA_049521875.1 Steroidobacteraceae bacterium | reverse complement strand
AGGCTGAGGAGCGCATCGCTTACTCCTGTGCAGTGAGCATATAGCCCGCGTTGCGCACCGTGCGCAGCAGCGGCCGCTCGCTCGCCGTATCGATCTTCTGGCGCAGCTTGCTGACATGCACGTCAACGACGTTGGTTTGCGGATCAAAATGGTAGTCCCAGACATTCTCGAGCAGCATCGTGCGCGTTACCACCTGATCGGCGTGGCGCATCAGGTACTCGAGCAGCTTGAATTCGCGCGGCTGCAGAGTAATCGTGCGCGTCGCGCGCGTGGCCCGGCGCGAGAGCAGGTCGATGCGCAGGTCCCCGACCTCCAGCGTCGTAACGCCAGTGCTGCCCTGAGAGCGGCGGGTCAGTGCGTCCACGCGGGCCAGCAGCTCGCCGAACGCGAACGGCTTGGTCAGGTAGTCATCGCCGCCGCTCTTGAGACCACGGATGCGCTCATCGACATCCGTCAGCGCACTGAGGATCAGGATCGGGGTCTGCTTGCCGGCTTTGCGCAGGGCGGCAATGATCCCCAGCCCGTCGATGCCACCGGGCAGCATGCGATCCATGACGATGACGTCATAGGGTTCGCTGGCGGCCAGGAACAGACCATCGCGGCCATTGTCAGCATGGTCAGCGGTGTGCCCGGCTTCGGCCAGGCCCTTGAGCACGAACTGACTGACACGCTCGTTGTCTTCAACCAGCAGCAGTTTCACGGCAGATCCTCATCAGACAACTAATTCTGAACCCAAAGCACATTTCGCTCTACTGGACCGGCCGCAGTGCAGCTGCTGCAGCGCGTTGTTCACGCCGCTCGCGCCAGCGCACGCTCATCCGATCCAGATACAGATAGACCACGGGCGTGGTAAAGAGCGTGAACGCCTGGCTCAGTATCAGGCCGCCCACCATCGTGTAACCAAGCGGCTGGCGCAACTCGGAGCCGGTACCGCGCCCGAGCATCAGCGGCAGCGCGCCCAGCAGTGCGGCCATCGTGGTCATCATGATCGGGCGAAAGCGCAGCAAGCAGGCCTGGCGGATTGACTCCTCGGGCGAGAGGTGCTGCTCACGCTCGGCCTGCAGTGCGAAGTCGACCATCATGATGCCGTTCTTCTTCACGATGCCAATCAGCAGGATGATGCCGATCAATGCGATTACCGACAGCTGGATCTTGAAGATCAGCAGCACCAGCAGCGCGCCGACGCCCGCCGAGGGCAGCGTCGAGAGGATCGTCAGCGGATGTATGTAACTCTCGTAGAGCATGCCAAGGATGATGTAGACCACCACCAGCGCCGCCAGAATCAGGTAGGGCTCGGTGGCAAGCGAAGCCTGGAAGGCCTGGGCCGATCCCTGGAAACCCCCTGACACCGAGGCCGGCAGGCGGATATCGGCCGCGACCTTCTGGATCGCAATTACCGCATCGCCGAGCGCGACACCCGGAGCCAGATTGAAGGAGATCGTCACCGCCGGGAACTGCGCCTGATGGTTGATCGACAGGTAGGTCACATGCGAGGTGTCGAAGCTGACGAAGGTCGAGAGCGGCACCATGGCGCCGGTGAGCGGTGATTTGACGTACAACAGGTTCAGCGACTGCGGGTCGCCCTGCATTTCCGGGGAGATCTCGATCACCACATGGTAGGCGTTGAGTTGTGTGAAGTACTGCGTGACCTGACGCTGACCATAGGCGTCGTACAGGATCTGATCGATCTGCGAGGGTTGCACGCCAAAGCGTGCGGCCTGGTCGCGATCAATCTTGAGCGCCAGCATCGAGCTGCTGGTCTGCTGATCGGTCGCGACATCCTGCAGCAGTACCAGCTTCTGCATGCGCTCGAGCAGCATGGGCGCCCAGTGGTTGAGCTCATCCAGATCCGCATCTTGCAGTGTGTACTGATACTGGGTGCGCGTCAGCCGGCCGCCGACGTTCAGGTCCTGTGGCACCTGCATGAACAGTGTGACGCCGGGGACCTTGGCGATCTGCGGCCGCAGGCGGTTGATGATTTCATCGGCCGTATATTTGCGCTCGCCACGCGGCTTAAGCCCAATGACGACAAAGCCATTGTTGATCGAGCGCGTGCCGCCAATGGCGGTGGCCCAGCCCGCGATGTCCGGATCACGCGCCAGCACATCGGTAATCAGATGCTCGCGTCGTACCATCTCGGCAAAGGAGATATCCTGCGGCGCATCCGAGATGCCGGCGATGAGGCCGGTGTCCTGCTGTGGGAAAAACCCCTTGGGCACGAGCACGTACAGCACGCCGCTGGTGAGCAGCGTGATCACGAAGAAGATCAGCGTCGCCTTCTGGTGGCGCAGCACGAAGTCCAGCCCGCGCGTGTAGCCGCCAAGCAGCCGCTCGAAGGCCCGCTCGATATACAGATAGGCCCGGCCGTGCCGGGTCTCTCTCTCGTTGCGCAGGAAGATCGCGCACATCGTCGGTGAGAGCGTCAGGGCCACGAAGGCCGAAACCGCGATCGTCATCGTGACAACAATGGCGAACTCGCGGAACAGGCGGCCGACAATGCCACCCATCAGCAGCAGTGGAATGAAGACCGCCACCAGCGAGATGCTGATCGAGAGGATGGTGAAGCCGATCTCCTTAGCGCCCTTCAGGGTCGCCTCCATCGGCGAGAGACCATGCTCGATGTGCCGATAGATGTTCTCCAGCATCACGATCGCATCATCGACTACGAAGCCCACGGCGATCGTCAGTCCCATCAGCGACAGGTTGTCGAGGCTGTAGCCGAACACATACATCAGTGCCGCGGTGCCCAGCAGCGCCAGTGGCACCGTGAGGCCGGGAATCGCAGTGGCCCAAAAGTTACGCAGGAACAGGAAGATGACCAGCACCACGAGTGAGATGGTCAGCATCAAAGTGAATTCGACATCCTCAAGCGAGGCCTTGATCGTCGTGGTGCGATTGACCACCGTGTCCACCTTGATCGAAGGTGGAACCGAGGCCAGCGCCTGTGGCAGCAGTTTCTGGATGCGCGCTACGGCATCGACCACATTGGCGCCGGGCTGCTTGTAGATCTGCAGCTGGATGCCGTTCTGGCCGTTCTGCCATGCCGCGATCTGGCTGTTCTCCGGGCCATCAACGGCAACGCCGATATCGCGGATCCGCACCGGCGCGCCATTCTTGTACGCGACCACTACATCATTCCAGGGCGCGGCCTTGAGCAGCTGGTCGTTGTCATAGACCGCGAAGCTGTGCAGCGGCCCACTGATGGAGCCCTTCGGATTGTCGACGGTCGCGGTCGCGATAACGCCGGCGATGTCTTCGAGCTGCAGGCCGAGCGAAGCGATTTTTGCGGGATCCACCTGGACTCGCACTGCCGGTTTCTGCTGTCCGCCGATGCTCACCTGCGAGACGCCGGGGATGCGCGAGATCTGCTGCGAGATCACATTCTCGGCGTAGTCATCGACCGTCGTCACCGGCAATACATCGGAGTGTGCCGCCAGGATCAGTATTGGCGATTCGGCCGGATTGACCTTCTTGTAGCTTGGCGGCGCGGGCAGGTTCTTGGGCAGCTGGCCGCCGGCGGCGTCGATCGCCGACTGGATGTCCTGGGCCGCGGCGTCAATGTTCCGCGACAGGTCAAAAACAACTGTGACCTGTGTCGATCCCAGGATACTGGCCGAGGTCATCTGCGCGACGCCGGCGATCGCACCAAACTGGTACTCGAGCGGTGTCGCGACCGATGAGGCCATCGTCTCGGGGCTGGCGCCGGGGAGCGAGGCGGTAACGACAATCGTCGGGAAGTCCACCTGCGGGAGCGGCGCCACTGGCAGCAGCGGGAACGCGACCAGCCCGACCAGCAGGATGCCGGCCATCAGCAGCGAGGTCGCAATCGGGCGTTTGACGAAGGGTTCGGAAATACTCATCGGGGGAAATCCGGCGCGCGGCTCACGGGCTCTTGGGTGCGGCGGCCACCGCGGCCGCCGATTTAGCTACGGCGAGCCGGCTGCCGGGCTGCACGCGGTACTGGTTGCTGGTGACGACCGTGTCACCGACCTTCAGACCCGAGGTCACCAGGGTTATGCCGTTGCGCTCATCACCGAGCGTGATTGGCCGGAGCTCGGCGGTCGAGTCGGCCTTCACGACATAGGTGAAGGCGCCATCGGGCCCGCGCTCTACGGCGCTCGAGGGAATCGTCAGCGCATTGTGGTCGGTTTGCACCAGCATGCGAATCATCACGAACTCGCCCGGCCAGAGCGTGTTGTGCGTGTTGGGAAAGCGCGCCTTGACGCGGATCGTGCCGGTGGACTGATCGATCTGATTATCGATCAGCGCCACGACGCCGTGGTCGAACTCGGTCTTGCCATCGCGCGAGATCGCCGTCACCGCCACCGGGCCGGCGGCCATGGCCGCAGTGACCCGCGGCAGGACATCTTCGGGCAGCGTGAAGATGCAGCTGATTGGCTGCACCTGCGTGACGACGACGATGCCGGTGGTGTCGGCCGCGTGGACGATGTTGCCCGGATCGACCAGGCGGATGCCAGTGCGACCCGGAATCGGTGAAGTGATCCGTGTGTAGTCAAGCTGCGTGCGGGCATTCTCGGCCGCTGCAATGTCGCTCTTGACCTGTGCTGTGAGCGAACCGACCAGGCCGCGCTGATCATCCACCGTCTGCTTGCTCGCCAGATCCTCCGGCGCGAGCTGCACGTAGCGGTCCAGATCCCGCCGTGCGCTGGCCAGCGTCGCGCTGTCCTTGGCCTGGTTCGCGAGTGCGGCATCCAGTGCGGCCTGGTAGGGCCGCGGATCAATCTGTGCCAGCAGGTCGCCCTTCGCGACCATCTGGCCTTCGGTGAAGGCCACGGTGTTGAGCTGACCGTCGACGCGGGCGGTGATCGTGTCGGTGTAAAGGGCCTGGACCGTACCCAGGCCCTCAAGATAGACCGGCACGTCGCTGGTCTGCACGGCGGCCGCATCGACCTGAACGCCCGCGGGCGCTTTCTTCGCCGGGGCCGGCCGGAACAGCCCTGCCCACCATGCAATGCCGAGCGTGGCCAGGATCAGCACGGCGGCGATACCCCAGCGCTTGCCCGTGCTGTCCATCCGTTGCCATCGGTGCATCGGGTGTTGATCCGTCGGTTCCATAGTTCCCTTTAAGTCTGCTGCCAGCCGCCGCCCAGCGCATTGAACAGCCCGATCAGCGCCTGCAGTCGGGCGTACTTGACCTGCACCAGCAGGTCCTCGGCCGTAGACAGGGCGTTTTGGGTATTCAGCAGCGTCAGGATGTTGATCGTGCCGGCGTGAAACTGTTTCTGTGCGTAATCGAAGGCCAGCTGGGCGCTGGCGACAGCCAGCTGCTGCTTTTGCAGCTGATCGGCGGTCTGCTGGAGCGCGATCAGCGAGTCCTCGACATTACCAAAGGCAGAGATCACAGCCTTGTGGTAGTCAGCCAGCAGCTCGCGGTAGCGCGCCTTGCTGTACTGGTACTGGCCGCTCAGCGCACCGCCCTGGAATATCGGCTGTGTGAGGCTGGCGCTGATGTCGTAGACGCGGCTGATCGGATTAAAGAGTGTACTGAGCGCCTGACTGGCAAAGCCGCCACTGCCGGTCAGTGCGATGCTGGGCAGGAACGCGGCGCGTGCCACGGTGATATTGGCATTGGCGGACTTCAGCTGCGCTTCGGCTTCCGCGACATCAGGTCGTCGCGCCAGCAGTTCCGAGGGCAGGCCCGGGGCAATCATCGGCTCCGCCAAGGTGCTCAGCGTGCCCTCGCCCAGCAGCAGGGCTTCGGGGTTCAGACCGGTCAGGATTGCCAGCGCATCCTTGCTCTGCCCGAGCTGCTCGATGAGCGGCGGGATCGAGGCACTCAAGTTGGCGACAGTAGTCGCCTGCTGCGCGACATCGAGCGCAGTCGCGGTGCCGATCGACTGCTCGGTGCGCAAGCCCTTGAGGATGCCTTCGGCACTCTTAAGATTGTCGCGGGCATACTGCAGCCGATCACGCACTTCGAGCGTCTGGAAGTAGGTCGTGGCCACGCTCGCAAGCACCGAGAGGCGCACAGTCTGCTGATCAAAACGGCTGGCCGCCGCCAGCTGCAACGCCGCTTCGCGTGCCGCGCGGTTCTTGCCCCAGAAGTCGAGTTCGTAGCTGGCACTCAGTCCGGCAGTGAACTGCGAGGCTGTGATCGGGTTTGGGCCCATGCCCGGCACGACCTGATGCATGCGCGCCGCCCCGCCGTCGGCCTGGAGTGCCGGATACAGCGGCGCCCCGGCCACGCGGGCCTGGGCGTCGGCCTCATCGACCCGTGCCAGGGCCGCTCTCAGATCATCATTGGCGTGCTCCGCGGCTCCAATCAGCTGCAGCAGCTCCGGAGACTGGAACCCGTCCCACCACTCACTCGAGGGCCACGCAGCAGTCGTGCCCTCGCCGCTCTGCCAGGCTGCTGGCGGCGGGACATCGGGTCGCCGATAACGCGGTCCGACACTGCAGGCCGAGAGAGCCAGAAGCAACGGCAGCGCGATCGCCCGCCAGCCGCAGTGGGGTGCGGCTCGCGTTGCGCGCGGCTCGGTGCGGTCGGCAGAAGGGTGCATGGGGACAGGATTGGCAGTGAAGCTGACCGGTTACGATAGGGTGACGCGCATGCCCTTGAGCTTGGTGGATAATTAAAAAATGTTTAATTTCTACGGTTAAGTCGCGTTCCATTGGCTCAGCGGGGCCCAGCAGTCACTTTATAGTGCCCCAGCAGGCCATAGCTCAGTTCCGCTAGTCTTTCCCCGGCATCGCATGAAGCCTGTTACCGGCCCTCGGCCCGAGTTTACAAGACGGCCGGCGCGAGTAGCAGGCAAACGATCGATCAATAGGGGAATAACTCAGAATGCGAACCTGGCACCGCTGGATTATGACTGTCGTCGTCGTTGCACTGAGCTACTGGGTAGGCTCGGGCCTGCTGATGGCGATCTACGATGCGACCGATGCCACCCAGGTCTGGGCGATCGAGGGGGGTGGGCCCGGTGCCCGACTGACTGATGCCGCACGCTCGGCGCAATCGATACCCGATCCTGCTGTGCTCGCCACACCGATCAGTGCGGCGCT
>JBEKOK010000201.1:0-7036 GCA_049521875.1 Steroidobacteraceae bacterium | reverse complement strand
AACCTCCCAGAGACCTAAATCGGTTCTGAAGTCCAGCTAAGCCTATTGACGTTGGCTTGTTGAGGTCAGCCGCGGAAATGCCCTTACCGTCATCGTCAACCCACACTCGAATGTGCCGGCGATTGCGCCGGACCGAGGCGACCACCGTACTGGCGTGGGCGTGGCGGACGATGTTTGTAAGTGCTTCCTGCACAGCACGATAAAACACGGCCTTATAAGGGAGCGACAGGTCGGGTATGTTTCCAGAGTGGAGTATCTGGATGGGCAGTCCAGACGCAGCGCTTCTTTCAGCTGCCAGCATCTCCATGGCCTCTGGAAGGTTAAGTAATTCAATCTCCCTAGGCCATAGCTCATGCGTCAGCCGCCTCAGGCCAAGTACAACCCGTTGCAGCGACCCTAGTGTTTGGGTTATCGAAGCACGCGTATGTGGCTGACGGCCCGAGCGCTGTTCTGCGATTTCAAGGGTCATGATTGCCACCGCCAGGTCCTGGGCAACTCCCTCATGTAGAAGTTGGGCAATTTGTCGGCGCTCCTCCTCCTGTACAATTTCGATCTCCCGAGTCCGAGAATTGGCCCAGGTGGAACGCTCGTCCATTCGTCGCACCGCGGTATTGCCGCGCCGGGGCCCGAGCGTCTCCGACGCTCCCTCGTCACCGCTCCTCGAGCCACCGTTCATCGCTAGGGCTGGTTCGGTCTGGCTGCCACGAGCCCGCTTTCGACCCTTAGCACTCGTGCGCACGCGGTTATCTCGTCTCCTAAATGTCGCACGCCACACGTACTGTGCGTTAGCTACTTTTGGGGTGCATTCTGCGATGTTCCTCCAGGGCCGCTGGATTGATCTGAGCCCGCGGTTCCGGCCGCACCAGCCGCACTAGTCGGCGGTGTGAGCTGGGGAAGCACATCGCCCTTGATCGCCTCGACTTGAATATACAACCGTACATTAGGATCATCCGGCACAATGTCGCGCATCATACCGAAGCCTCTGCGGTCGAACTCGGCGCGCACGTCCGCACCGCATACCTCTCGCTTGAGGAACGGGCTCATAATGCATTTGAACGACGCGATCTGAAGGTTGAGTGGCTTGGTTACGCCCGCAAGTGTCAATTCTCCATTTACGGCGACCGGTACGTCGCCCTGGAAGGTTATTGATTCACCATCGTATTTAGCCGTCGGGTACTGATCCGCCTTGAAGAACTCATCGCCCAGAGCAACCTTGTCCATGACGGGCAGTCCAAAGTTAATCGAGCGCACGTCTACACTAATCATGACGCGACCAGTCTTATTTTCCCGATCAAGCCAGATCTTCCCCTCGGTCCGATCGAACTTGCCGCGCCAAAGGGAGATACCCATGTGCGTGGTCTCGAAGCTCGGATAAGTGTGGTGTGGCTCAACTGTGTAAATCTCCGGCGCGGCAAACGCCGGCATGGATGCGCAGACAGCAACCAACGAGAACCATTTCATCGTCATCATTTCGCTGTCCTCTCTAGTAAAATGTTGGCCGCGTCGCAATCACTCTCATCGCGGCGTAGCCTTTAATGGTAACGAGCCGTTGCCGCATCGCGTCAAACTGCGATCTCGCGCATCCTTTCCGAGGTTTTTTCACGGCTCGGACATGGCGGTTGCGCGCCGGTTAACATCTCATATTGGGGTACCTATGCCTCGTCGGAACCCAGGACGTCCATACTGTGGACTTCTTACTGCCGGCACTGCGATCTCCCGTCGAGCCAGTTGCCGGCCGCCATGACTCTACGGATGCAGGGGATCGTACGCGTTCGAAGCTAGCCCCCAGACGCCAGGACCGCTGGCCCCACGGGCTCCATAAACGACGCCGTGCCATTACTCATTGTGGTCGTAGGTACCGTGATTTTTTCACGAAGCCGGCGGCGTATTTCGGCGTTTGTGGCTGACAGATCCCGGCTCAAGAGGTTGAAAAGAATGAAATAGCGCGCTGTTTGGCTGTTTGCTGAAGCGCTGGTGACAATGAATCGCTGCGCAAACACAAACCCTGGCACGCGAAGCACATCAGGCATGTGCTGGTGATCGTACCAGTCGTTATATTGCTTCTCCACGTCCGACGTTGTCGGGTCACTGAAGACGATGAACTGATATTCCTTGACGGGGCCCTCGCTGCCCAACGGTTCCGGTGCCGCCCCGGGTACGTCGCGGGCGAACAGCGCCGGTCCTAAGGGTCTGGCCTTGATGGTGATGATCCCGGCATAGTCAACGGCCTCACCCCGGCTGATCCGCCCGTCCTTCAGACGGCTGGCGACCTCGGCGTCGATTTGATCGAGTCGCGCCCCATCCAGCTCATACATGGCGAGCGATGGCGGGAGTGTGATGCCGATGGCAGCCAGGGGTAAGAGCCGGTTGCGTCGAGCCGCCAGGACGCCGGGGATACGCGTGAATTCCACCAGGTGATTGGCGTACCAGGACTCAAACGCCTGGTCCATGCCCGGCTTTGGAGCCGCCAGCACGAGCAGCAGGGAATTGCCGGTCGCAGTCGGCAATGGGGCCGTGGGGATTGCGACACCATTTTGCGTCAGACCAACCGTGCTCACATAGGCAAGTGTGGAAAGGATGAAAAGCTTTACGGTTGTTTGCACGATCTACTCCTTTGAATCCGGTGCCTTAAGATCTGTCGGGCGGAGCATGGAATCTTGCTCGCCGGCCGGTGGCGCTTTCAATACCTGGATCCTGCTTCATTGCGTATCGTCTGCACGTCGGACACCCGCCCGACTCGACTATGGGCTACCTCGGGTAAGGCCGAGTGGCAGCAGATTGGGCAGGTGTCGGGGCAGTGCCGAGCGGTGGTTGCGAGCGTTCAACCGGAGAGGCCAGATCCCGCCGCCAGTAGATCGCCCCGCGCGACTGCCCAATCCAGACCGCCTCCCGGGTCCTGGCACGGCCTTGTCCGCGGGCCGGACGCGGAAGACTGATAACAGAGAGGCCTGCAGGCCAGAAGCATAGGGTGGCGGGTCAGGATCCAGAGGGAAACTATGCCCAAGAAATATCTGCTCGGTTGGGCGCTACCTGTGGCGATGGCGCTGCTAGTGGCGGAGTCCGGTGCCTGGGCGCATCACTCCTTTGCCATGTACGACGAGACCAAGACACTGCACGCTCAAGCGACGATCAAGGAATTCCTGTGGGGAGCACCGCACTCGTCTGTGAGTCTCGTAGTGATGAACGACGACGGCACGACGCAAACCATGACTTTGCAGGGCGCGGCGCCCACTACGATTGTGAGGCAGGGATTCACGCCCCGCGATTTTCACGCCGGCATGAAGGTGGAAGTAAGCTGGCATCCGCTACTAGACGGTAGGCCGGGGGGAGCCTTGATGGGCCTGAAACTCGAGGACGGACGCATCTATCTCGATAACACATTCGGCACTCCTGCAGGCTAGGCGTTACGGAGTTCTTGTTATGACCGCCATCCGCGGATCGCTCCCTGCAATGCGGCGGTTCTTCGGCATGGGCATCCTGGCGGCCCTGTTGTGCATGCCAGTGGCGTGGGCAGTGAATCTTGACGGTATCTGGAAAAACAACACGCCTCAGCCCTTTCTGGTGCCCGACGGAAGTGCCATACCATTTACCACCGCGGGGCAAAAGGCCTATGAAGACAATAAGGCCGCCCTCGCCCGGGGCGACTACGACGATTATGACCACGTGAAGTCGCGCTGTGCCAGTCCGGGGCTGCCACGGATCATGCTGACTGCGGAACGGATTGAGATTTTTCAGCGCCCGCAGCTGCTGCTGATGGCATTCGAGTGGAACCGGGTGCGTCGCACTATCACGCTGCCTGGTCTGCCGACGCAGTCAACAGATTTTGCCGGGGCTAACGCCAAATTGGTGGGAACTGCAATGGGCACATCCGAAGGGCACTGGGAAGGTGATACGCTGGTGGTCTCAAGCACCAATTTCAGTGCCAACACACTGCTCGACGAGCTCGTGCCACACGGCTATGACCTGAAAATTACCGAGCGCATCCGGCTGAAGAACAGCAAGACGCTTGAGGACCGCATCAGCGTCGAGGATCCGGTGTTCTTCACTAGACCATGGGGTTCGACGCTGACCTATCAGCGACAGCCTGACGCCATCATTCCGGAGGACACCTGCCTGGATAAGCTGCGCGGCCCACCACCGCTCCCGACCCGATGACTCGATGCAGTGCTGGAGGAGCATATTTGAAGTCTATGGAGTACAGGAACTGCATGATTTCCACGGCTGGCTTTTCACGACCCCTGCTGTCGCTCCTGAGACGCGCCGCGACGATTGCGGCGCTGGTTGCGAGTTCTGGCGTGACGTTTGCGCAGGTGCAGTCGACCGTTGAAGCACCCGATACCGGTCCGCCACGCCTGGGCGGTCTGACGACTGGTCCGTACGGGCTAAGCACTGGCCCCGGTGGTGGTCTGGATCAACAGATACGGCTAAACGGCAATGTTCGCTCACCAGGCCCGTTGCCCGCAGATGCGCCGCAGCCCTCCACCGATCCGCGCAGTTTCGATGGCAGCTGGTTTGGCGAGCAGTACCTCGACGCCTTTGAAATCAAGAACGATTCGTACGGAAACTACGTGCCATTCAATGAGGCAGGCCGCAAGGTTATGGATCAGCGGCTCCTGGCCAATGACAGCCACCGCCCCTATGTCACCCCTTCGGTGGTGTGCCGGTCCTCTGGAGCGCCACGAGACATCATTCGCGTTCGGTTTGTGATTTTCCAGTCCAAAGACAAGATCGACTTAATCTCGAACGCCAACCGCACCTGGTGGCAGATTGCTTTGAATCCAGCACTGGCCTTGCCGGCAGGCACCAAGTCGTACACTGGCCGCTCGGTTGGCCACTGGGACGGGGATACGCTGGTCGTTGAAACGACCGGCTTCAGGAACAGGCTCTACCTCTCCTTTCGCGGCACACCACTTTCTCCGAACGGAAAGCTGACAGAGCGGATCCGCAAAGTGCACGAAAATCGCTGGTTCCTGGAGGTAGTTACCACCGTCGAGGATCCAACCTTCTACTCGCGGCCGTGGTCCTATGTGCGTACCTATGCCTGGCGGCCTGACTACGCGATTCTCAACGAGTACAACTGCGATGAGCAGGCCGGCAATCTGAGCAGTGATCCCACGGCGGGATTTCAACCTGAGCCGAACGATAACTATTGATTGCTATGCCGACACGAATGGATATTCCTCGGAGAGAGAGTTTGGCGGGCTCGGAGCAGGTTTCCGGCAAAGGCACGCTCAGTCGACGGCAGGTGCTCGGTGCCGCCGTTGCGCTTGCCGGAGGTGGCATTAGCACCACCGCAACGGCAGTTACCAATGTGGAGCCGGCCGAATTGCCTGAGCCGGTGAAGGTGGTCCCCATGCCACCGCAGGCACCTGCAATCGAGGGATTGCTGGATGTGGGCGGAGCGCAGCTGTGGTTTTGGGACACCGGCGGGAAGGGAATGCCAGTAGTGCTGTCCCATCCGGCGACCGGCAGCGGAGCGACGTGGGGATACCAGCAGCCGGCTTTTGCTGAAGCAGGTTACCGCGTAATAGGCTACTCACGACGGGGCCATTTCAAATCAACAATCAGCGACGCACACGCGGGTGCCACCGATCTGGCAGACTTGCGACAACTTATCGACCACCTGGGCATTTCGCGATTTCATCTGGTCGGCAGCGCGGCCGGCGCCTTTCTCGCCGCTCAGTTTGCCGTTACCTACCCCCAGAACCTGGCTAGCGTGGTCCTGAGCTCCAGTCTCATCAGCATTCAGGATCGGGAATATCAGGATTTGCTCGCGCGCTTGCTGCCATCAAGCTTCGCCACGATGCCACCCGAGTTTCGCGAATTGGGACCCTCATATCGAGCCGCCAATCCTGAGGGTACGGCGCGGTGGATTGAGCTGGAGCAGGCCGCCCGCGGAGCAGGTGCAATCGCAGCTTCACCAAGCATTGGCGGCACCACGGTAACGTTTGCCAATCTGGGGGCGCTGCGCGTGCCAATGCTGCTTCTGACGGGCGCTTGTGATCTTTACGCCTGTCCGGCGCTGTTGATCTACGTAGCGCACCGCCTAGGAACGAAATCGGTCGCCTTTGTGGACAACGCCGGCCACGCCGCGTATTGGGAGCAGCCGCAGGCCTATAACGGTATCGTGCTGCGCTTTCTCTCGCAGCACGGATAGTAGCTGTGATTGACGCGGCTCGAGACATTCGCATCATAAAGTGACTGCTGGGCACCGAGGTTGCTGCCGACTACGCTTGCGGGGCGTCACCGCATCGTGCCGCCGCCTCGATTAAGCCCCGAGGGCTCCCGGTACCGAACAGCATGGCCCCGTCCCTCGGAACGTTAATTCATTCGGTGGAGCGCATTCCGCATGCTCCGGATCACGTGTCTAACTTCAGCCACCTCGGCACACCGTGCTCTAGCGCAGTCGCGAATTATCCGTGGCCATGCCACCGGTGACCTCGCCCGCGGTGTCTGTCTTCAGCAGGTCCGGCCGTAGAACCGGCGGCGTGACTCCCCGGAACTTCCTCCTTCAAGACAACGTGTATCCTCAAGAGCCTGTCGTTCCGGCAACTCCGCTGCTACCTGCCACTGGCGCGTTATCTACTTACCGCTGCCATTAGACGCCGGTGGCGCTGCAGCGGGCCGTGCAGCAGGAAACCCCGGAAATGGGGGCGGCAGATTGGAATAGGCGCCGGGCGCGTTCGATGTCAGCTGGGGCAGATCGGGCAACGGCACATAGCCCTCGGGTACCGGTTCGCGCACAGTGTTGTAGGTCATCCCAACCATGGAATAGAGACCTGCGAGCGTGATGGCTTCGATCACACCTTTGTCGCCAAAGCGTCCAACCATGGCCGCGTAGCTCGGATCGCTGACGCCGTGATTCATTAGCAGCTCGGTCATGAAGTTGTAGATAACAGTCTCGTCCGCGGACATGCCTTCCGGATGGCGTCCTTCGGCGATTGCCTGGACGATGTCCGGCTTCATCCCGTACCTTACTGCTTCGACGGCGTGCCCACCGAACTCCTGCCGCTGACTCCATTCACGCAGGGTAATC
>JBEKOK010000200.1:0-7107 GCA_049521875.1 Steroidobacteraceae bacterium | reverse complement strand
CCAAAGAACCAGCGCAGCAGTGCGCCGGCGGCTGCGCCTACGGAAATCGCCACCACCGAATACAGCATCCCCGATCCTCTTAAGATTTGCAGCCAGCGCCGCTCGGCGCCCATCCTGTGAGGATCTGCAGCCAAGTTCAAGCGCCGCGCGACGCCCGCGCGGCGCGGCTCACCCGCGCGGGTGTTACCCGGAGCTTGGGCGGCAGCGATATACTTTGCGGTGCCCGGCCCGGAGCCGGGCATTCCAGTGCCGGAGAGCCGTCATCAATAAGCACATCGTGGTTCAGAATATTGCCCGCGCCGATGCGGCCGTCATTGACTCGCTCGCCACCGCCGGGGTCGCGACAGTGCACGAGGCTCAGGGACGCATTGGCCTGCTGGCGCACTACATGCGCCCGATCTATGCCGGAGCCTCGATTGCCGGATCGGCAGTCACCGCACTGGTGACGCCGGGGGATAACTGGATGATTCACGTCGCGGCTGAGCAGTGCCGCTCCGGTGACGTGCTGGTGGTGGCGCCCTCCTCGCCCTGCACCGATGGCTACTTTGGGGACCTGCTGGCGACTTCACTGCAGGCCCGCGGCGTGCGGGCACTGATCATCGACGCCGGTGTTCGGGATGTCGCTACCCTGACCGCGATGCACTTTCCGGTCTGGAGCAAATGCATCTGCGCCCAGGGCACGATCAAGGCGAGCCTGGGTGCGGTCAACATTCCGGTGATCTGTGCATCGCAGCGCGTTGAAGCCGGCGACGTGGTCGTCGCCGATGATGATGGGGTCGTTATCGTGCCACGAGCCCACGCCGCGGCGACCGCGCATTCCGCCACCGCACGCATCGCGAATGAAGAGGACAAGCGCAAGCGCCTGGCCGCCGGTGAGCTGGGTTTGGATCTTTACAAGATGCGCGAGAAGCTGGCCGAACTGGGACTCAAGTACGTCTGAGCCCGGGTCGAGCGACAACCTCGGAGCTCAGTGTTGCGCCGCTGCCGCTCCGGGGCGCCGCTCCGCCGGTCCGACCTGGACTTCGGTACTGAGCGCGCCCGCATCCCGAAAGCGCAGCGTCAGCGTGAAGTGCTCACCAGTCTTGAGGGCTCGGGATAGCCCCTCAAGGCGCAGCTGCATCCCGGTACTGACAAAATCGACACTGCCACCCACGGGCACATCGAGCCCCTGGTCCACCACCACGCCCGGCGGCCCGCGCCGCAGATCATAGAAGCGCACATGGGCTGCCCGCGGCGTCTGGCCATCGAGCAGCCGATCGACACGGCCACCGACATTGTGGACGCTCAGGTAGACGATCGCGCTGTCGGCGCCACTCGGGGTCGCCGGTGCCATCGCATCGATCAGGCGCAGGTCCGGCAGCGGCGTCGGCGCCGCCTGCAATGTCGGCTGCAGGCACAGCAGCGCGCTGGCCACCATGAGGTGAGTGACCCTCTTCAATGGCCGCCCCGCAGCCGCGCATCCAGTCGCGGGAATACACGCCGCACGTTGCCCTCGAAGATCAGCTGCTTGTCGGCCGCGCTCAGCGGCAGCTGCTCGATATAGCGTTTCGTATCATCGTAATACTGTCCGGTCGTCGGATCGATGCCGCGCACTGCGCCCACCATCTCAGAACCAAACAGGATGTTCTTGATCGGGATCACGCGCGCCAGCAGGTCGATCCCCGGCTGATGGTAAACGCAGGTGTCGAAGTACACGTTGCCCAGCACCGACTCCTGCAGCGGCGGACGCTTCATGTCCTGCGCCAGGCCCCGATAACGGCCCCAGTGATACGGCACAGCGCCACCGCCGTGCGGAATAATGAAGCGCAGCGTCGGGAAGTCCTTGAACAGGTCGGCCTGGATAAACTGCATGAACGCCGTGGTGTCGGCGTTGATGTAGTGCGCGCCGGTGGCGTGGAAGTTCGGATTGCACGAGGCACTGACGTGCACCATCGCCGGCACGTCAAGCGCCACCATCTTCTCGTACAGCGGATACCAGTGCCGATCGGTCAGCGGCGGGGAATTCCAGTGGCCGCCGGAAGGATCGGGATTGAGGTTGCAGCCAATGAAGCCGAGCTCGGTCACGCAGCGCTCCAGTTCCGCGGCGCTGTGCGCCGGTGGCACGCCGGTGGACTGCGGCAGCTGGCATACGCCCACGAAATTGTCCGGATAGAGATTCACGACCCGATGGATCAGATCGTTGCACACCCGTGTCCAGGTCTGGCTGGTGCGCTCATCCCCGATGTGGTGCGCCATCGCCGAGGCGCGCGGGGAAAAGACCGTCAGGTCCGTGCCGCGCTCGCGCTGCAGCTTGAGCTGGGCCTGTTCGAGACTCTGGCGGATCTGCTCGTCGCTGATATTGAGCTTGCTGACATCGGGCGTGCGGGCCGGATCCTTGAGCGCCGCGATCTGTGCCTCACGGAAGGCCTGCAGCTCTCCGGGCGCGGTCGTGTAATGGCCATGACAGTCGATGATCATGCGTTGTGCCTGCTCGCGAAGTTTCCACATCATCTATCTCAGATGCGTCGGCCGCCGCACTCGACGCCCGCCGCTCGCGAATCTTAACCCATGACTACCGGTACCGCCGCCGTGCCGTGATCCTGATAGGCTTAGGCGCTGGGAATTGCAGCGTTTGGAGTCAGCGCATGGACAGTCGGCCGCTGGGTAAGACGGGAGTTGAGGTGTCAGCCCTGGGCCTGGGCTGCATGGGACTGATCGGCTGGTACGGCCAGCGGAACGACGAGGAGGCACGCGCCACGCTGCTCGCGGCGCTGGACGCTGGCATCACTCACTTTGATACCGCGAGCTCCTACCAGCAGGGAGAGAATGAGCGCTTCGTCGGCGCCGCCCTGAAGTCAGCGCCGCAATACCGGCGCGAGCGCCTGTTCATCGCGTCCAAGTTCGGACTGCTGCGCGATCCCAGTGGGGGTGTGCTGCTCGACAACAAGCCCGAATCGCTCGTCAGCGCGGTGGATGCGAGTCTCGCGCGCCTCGGGTTGGATTACATCGACCTGTACTACCTGCATCGGATTGATCCAGCCGTACCGATCGAGGAGTCGGTCGGCGCCCTTGCAAGACTGGTAGCCACCGGCAAGATTCGCCATATCGGTCTGTCCGAATGCAGCAGCAGCACGCTGCGCCGCGCTTGCGCGGTGCATCCGATCGCTGCCGTGCAAAGTGAATACTCGCTCTGGGTGCGCGATCCCGAGGCCGGCATGCTTGCGACCTGCCGTGAGTTCGGCGTCGGCTTCGTCGCCTACAGCCCACTCGGCCGCGGCTTTCTGGCCGGGGACTTCAGCAGCTTCGATCAGCTGCCGGCCAACGACGTGCGCCGCCAGCAACCGCGCTTCCAGGCCGAAGCGCTGGCACATAACCGTGCGATCGCCGAAGCACTGAACCGCTACGCCGCCGCGCGCGGCTGCACGACCGCGCAGCTCGCCCTGGCGTGGCTCCTGGCACAGGGTGAGGACATCCTGCCGATTCCCGGCACCAAGCATCGCGCGCGTCTGATGGAAAACATTGGCGCGCTGTCGGTCAGGCTGTCGGTGGCCGAAGCCGCCGAAGTCGCAGCGCTGGTCAGCACACTCGGCATCCAGGGTGAGCGGCACCCGCCCGGGATGATGCAGGTGCTGAACGGCTAATCGAGCTGCAGGCGATAGCCGATGCCGGTCTCGGTCAAGAGAAACCGCGGGCGGTGCGGATCCGGTTCCAGCTTCGTGCGCAGCCGTTTCATGAACACCCGCAGCCCGCTCGAGTCCCCTTCCCGATCCGGACCCCACACTTCGCGCAGCAACTGCTCGCGCGTGACGATCGAACCGGCGCGCCGCGCCAGACATTCGAGCAGGCGGTATTCGACCGGGGTCAGGTGCAGCTCCTCCCCGCCACTACGAAGCGTGCGCCGCCGCCCCAGATCCACCTCGTATTCGCCGATGCGAATCACCGGCAGCGTCACCTCCGAGTGCGCGCCGCGTCGGGCAGCAGCGCGCAGCCGCGCCAGCAGTTCGGCGGTCGAAAAGGGCTTGATCACATAGTCATCGGCCCCCGAGTCCAGTGCCAGCACTTTCTGCTCCTCCATCGTGCGCGCCGAGATGACAATGATCGGTACCGGCGAGTATTGGCGGATGCTGCGAATCAGCTGCGTGCCATCGCCATCGGGCAGGCCCAGATCCAGCAGAATCACATCCGGCTTGCGGCTGCGCGCCTCGATCGCTCCTCGGGCAAAGCTCTCGGCCTCGGCCACGCGATAGCCGGCCGCTTCGCAGGTCGCGCGCAGCACGGCGCGCATGCCCGGCTCGTCCTCGATCACCAGCACCAGATGCATTGCGCTGGTCATCGCGCCGGCCCCGCCAGCGGCAGCGTGAGCTCGAACTGCGCACCGCCACCGGGGCGCTCGCGCGCTTGGATCACGCCGCCATGGGCAGCGACGATCGCCTGGCAGATCGCCAGCCCGAGGCCGACGCCAACCACCGCGCTCTCGCTCTGCCCGCGCTGAAATTTCTGGAACAGCCGTGCCGGATCGCCCGGCGGCAGCCCCGGGCCGTTGTCGGCAACGGTCACGTGCATGCGGGTCTCCTCAATCTGCGCTCCGACCGTGATCGTGGTGCCCGCGGGTGTGTAGCGGGCTGCATTGTCGAGCAGGTTGGCGAGCACCTGGGAAAGCAGCGCGCCATCGGCTGTCAGCGGCGGCAGATCGGCCGGCAGATCGACGATGACCTGGTGAGCGCGCAGGGGTTCCTCCAATCGATGCAGCACGCTGCCGAGCAGTTCTTCCAGATCGTACTCCTCCAGCCGCAGCTGCACGGCTCCGGACTCCAGGCGCATCAGATCGAGCACGTCGGATACCAGGTCCGACATCGCACGCGCATGCTCGTGTATGGAGCGCGCGAGCTCGGTCCGTGTCGGGGCATCGAGCGTCGGGTTCTCGGCCAGCGTGCTACTGGCCCCGGAGATGACCGCCAGTGGCGTGCGCAGGTCGTGCGATATCGAGGACAGTAAGGAATTGCGCAGGCCCTCGGTCTCTGCGGCAACGCGTGCACTCTCGGCCTGCGCGGCCAGTTCCGCGCGCTCCAGGGCGAGTGCCAGCTGACCGGAAAAGGTCTCGAGCAGGTGGCGCTGCTCGGGCAGCAGAATACGGCGCACGTTCTCGGGATTGACGGCCAGTACGCCCAGCATGTGCTTGGTGCCGCGGATCGGCAGGTACAGCGCACCAGCGCCCGCCAGTGTATCGGTGCCGAGGCCCGCGGCCGAGGTATGGTGATAGACCCACTCAGCAACCGACAGATCCGGCAGCCAGTTGCCCTCGACAGTCTCGGCCGGCAGCTTGAGCAACCCGTCGCTACCGGCCAGCAGCACGACCGCGCGGCTCGCGAACACATCCGAGACATGGCGCATCGCAATGCGCGCCATGTTGTCCGCCCCGCGCGCCTGGGACAGTTCGCGGCTCATCGCATAGAGCGCCGCCGTGCGTCGTTCGCGATGGCCGGCGATGCGGGTTTGCAGGCGCACACTCACCATCAGATTCGCAAGTGCCAGTGCAATGATCAGCATCACGGCGAAGGTAATGATGTACTGGAAGTCGGCTACGGCGAATGTGAAGCGCGGCGGCACAAAGAAAAAGTCCAGCGCCAGCACGTTGGCCATGCTGGTGATGATCGCCGGCCGTCGCCCGAAGCGGCCCGCTATCGCAGCCCCCAGCAGGTAGATCATGACGATGTTGGCGAGCGCCAGTCCGGGATAGAAATAGGCGATCAGGGCACTGAGCCCAGTGCACGCCGCCGTGATGGCAAGCGCCCCGAGATAACGACGCCAGCGCAGCGGCCCAGCCGGTCGCTCGGTGAGCAGACTGGTGCTGAGCGGTAGCGGCGCTGATTTCAGCGGCGATGCCGGCACTTCACCGACAACCAGGACATCGATCGGTCCGGCACCAGCCAGCAGACCGGTGACGGTCGAGGGCCGCCACAGCGACTTGAGGCCATGGCGCTTCGGGTGACCCACGATGATGCGGTTGACGCGCCTGGTGCGCGCGTACTCGAGCAGGGTCTCGGCGACCGATGGCCCATCGAGAGTCACGGTCTCGGCACCCAGGGACTCGGCCAGTCGCAGCACGGCAATGCGCCGGTTGCGTTGCGCCTCTGACAGGCGCAGCAGCCGCGGCGTCTCGACGTAGACGACAATCCACTCGGCATCCAGACCATCGGCGACGCGCTTGCCGGTGCGCACCAGCTGCTCGGCCTGATCGTCCATGCCCGGCGCCGCGATCAGGCGTTCGCGCGCCAGCCACGGGCGCGCGCTGGCATCGGCACTGCGCAGTGCGCGCATCGAAGCATCGACCCGATCGGCGGTCTTGCGCAGCGCGAGCTCGCGCAGCGCCGTCAGATTCGCCGGCCGGAAAAAGCTCTCCAGTGCCCGCGTCGCCTGGTTCTCGGTGTACACCTTGCCGGCGCGCAGCCGCGCCAGCAGATCCTCGGCCGGCAAGTCGATCAGCTCGACCTCATCGGCCTGCTCGAACAGCCGATCCGGTACCGTCTCCTGCTGGCGTACGCCCGTGATGCCCGCCACCAGGTCGTTGAGCCCCTCGATGTGCTGCACATTGACCGTGGTCCAGATACTGATCCCGGCTTCCAGCAGCTCCTCGATATCCTGCCAGCGCTTGGCATGGCGTGGGCGCGGCTCGCCATCGGTCGGGTTGGAGTGCGCAAACTCATCGACCAGCAGCACCTCGGGATGCCGGCGCAGCGCCGCATCGAGATCAAACTCGTGCAGCACGATCCCGTGCTGGCGTATCGGGAGCGTCGGCAGCTGCTCGAGGCCCTCCATCAGCCGCTCGGTCTCGATGCGCCCATGCGGCTGGACGAACCCGATGACCAGATCGCGGCCAGCGGCGCGCGCAACGCGCGCCGCTTCGAGCATCGAGTAGGTCTTGCCGACGCCGGCGGAGGAGCCGAAGAACACGTGCAGGCGGCCGCGCTTGGCGCGCGCATCGGCATCGCGCAGCTCATTGAGCAACCGGTCAGGGTCGGGTCGGGTGTCGTCTGCCATGATCTTCTTGGAAGCCGCGGCCCACACCGCCTCGTTCATGCGACGGACACGCAGAGGCGGCGACTAAGCGCGCCGCTCATCGTAGCGCAC
>JBEKOK010000199.1:0-7156 GCA_049521875.1 Steroidobacteraceae bacterium | reverse complement strand
TCGATCATACGGAGCCCGCGCGGCCGTGTCTCGCTCAGCTCCTCGAGGCGAGCCGCTTGGCTAGATGCGCTCGCAGCCGGGCACGATCGCCCGCATTAAGCGTGCCGAGAATGCCCAGGCGCGTTGCCGGAATGTGAGCGGTCGATGCTTCGTGCGGCCCGAACACGTACTGCTCGAACAGCGCGCTCCATGCCCTGCGCGTTGCCGGCGGCAGACTGCGCATGTTCAGGATACAGTGCATCAGACAGTCGAACGCCGAAGCATCCGCGTGCTGTCCATAGGTTGTCGCGTGCCACCAGTAGTTGACCAGAACATTCAAGGGGCCCAGCGACTCGACATGGTGCCACCACAACGGCGGAATGAAGATCGCATCCCCGGGGCCAAGTTCCGCCATCTCGGCCTCAGCCAGGGCCTGCGGGAAGCGTGGAAATCGCTCCAGATCAGGATCGGCCAGTTCGACCAGGCTCATTGGCGCACCGGTCGGCGCGAAATCCAGTGGTCCAATGTATAGATTCACGATCTGCTCGGGCGGAAAGAGCGTGAAGCGGCGCCGTCCGCCGACCACGCACGCGATATTGCACCACTCATCGACGTGCGTCGGCGTGGTGATTGCATTGCCGAGCCAGATACGCGGCAACACCGCTTCGCCGAGCACGCTCAGGCGGTTCTCGGCCGCGAACCCCGGGATGCAGTCGCGGATCAGTGCGCTCTGCGCGGCGACAGCAGGTGGTTGCGGAAAGGCCGAATAGCGCAGTGCCTGCTCGGCCACGCCCGAGAGCGGCATGCGGTTGCGCAGGAAATTGAAGCCGTCCATGGCCGGTGTATAGAAGATGCGTCCCGCCACTTCCGGGGGCGTCATCACCGCATCGACGAGGCCGCCGTTGTCCAGGCGGCGCAGGTATTCGACCAGTGCCGCGGGTGAATCGAGTCCGCGCGCAACCGCGGGCCACGCGGCGATCAGTCCACGCAGCACCGCCGGCCGCCCGCTGGTCAGGATGTCGCGGCGGATGGTCTCGTCATCGAGTCCGGCAAATTCTTGCATCGGTTTCATCTGCAGCTCCTCGCGCGCAACCTGGGCGACGCGACACGCCCTGCTACCAGAAGTAGACCTGCAAGGCGTCGTCCTTGCGGCGCGGCGGGATGCGCAAGAGCGTCTCGCGGTGATCAGGGAAGTTGGCGACGCTGCGATCGAGCAGGTTATCGATCTCTGCCATATTGTAGCGAGACTCCTGGGCCGTCGGGGTTCGCAGATCTGCAGGCTCAGGAAAGATCCCCATGCCGGCCATGATTGCGTACCAGGAAAAGATCGGATAGCCCTTGCCCAGGGCCTGCTTGCGCACTGCCGGCGCGATGCTCTTGCCGTTCATCCACAGCGTATAGAGCTGCTTGAGCGCATCGGAGAGATTCAGATTCGCGGCATTGGCGCGCCAGTACTCCGTATCGGTACGGGAATTGGTCTTGAAATGGGTCACGATGTAATCGCGCGTGCCCTCAAAGTGCTCGTTGACGCGTGCATTGAATTGATCCTGCGCCACTTCGCTCAAGTCGCCCTGCTCGAGGAATTCGACAAAAGTCGTCGCGGTCTGCTGGATGAACAGCAATGCGGTGGCCTCCAGAGGCTCGATGAAGCCTTGTGAGAGTCCGATTGCCAGGCAGTTGCGGTTCCAGTGTCTGGTGACCCTACCGATCTTCATCTTCAGGTGCCGGGCCTCGACCTCTGATTCCAGCAGGCCGAGGCGCGCTCGAAGCTCGGTTTCCGCCTGATCCGGCGTACAGAACTGCGTGCTGTAGACGTAGCCGTTGCCAAACCGGCTGGTCAGCGGGATTTTCCAGGCCCAGCCACAACGCAAGGCGGTGGAAACTGTTTCGGAAGGAATCGTGCTGCCGAGTGGCGATGGCATGGCCACCGCGGCATCGTTGAAGAGGTTGTTCGCGAAACTGACAAACGGCGTATGCAGCGCCTTGTCGATCAGCAGCCCCGCAAATCCAGTGCAATCCACGAACAGATCCGCTGAGATACTCTCGCCCTCCCGGGTCGAGATTGAGGCAATCGCGCCTGTGGGGTCCAGCTGCGCGCCCGTCACATGGCGGGTCAGGTAGTGCACGCCGCGTTCGAGTGCCTTGCGGTGCAGGAACTGGCCCAGCAGCACCGAATCAAAGTGGTAGCCATGCCAGACATCGAACGGGAAGTGCTCGGCAGCCTTTGGGGCCAACTGGCCCTGGGCGAGGCGCGCGGCGATGAAGAAGCGGTCGGGATGCACATAAACATCCGCATGGTTGGTGCGGGCCTCGGCGTTGTGCACGAATTGCGGCATCGTCAGGTTGTCGAGCATCGAAGCAAACGGATGAAAATAACGCTCGAACCCAGGTTTGGTCGACCAGCCCTCGAAGGTGATGCCACACTTATAGGTCGCGTGACAGGCGGGCATCCACTCAGACTCCTCAATCCCCAGGCTGTCGAAAAAGCCGCGCAGCCATGGCGTCGAGCCTTCTCCGACGCCGATGATGCCGACGCTTGGGGACTCCACGACGCTGATTTCGACGCCCTTGGCGATCAGCGAGCGCGCGAGGATCAATGCCGTCATCCAGCCGGCCGTACCCCCGCCGACAATCACAATGCGATTCACTGCCGGCGGCACGCGCGCGCCTTTTGCGGCACCGGTGTTTGCAGGCCTATACGAATAATTGAATAACGTTGCTGTCACGGATCGTGCCCTCGAGTTCGCGCCGGCACACTGGGCGTGCCGCTTCAGAGGCCCTTATCCCCGGGCGATCAGGGCGCGCAGCTGCTCGGCCATGTCTTCGACCAGGCCCGCGAGCAGCACATGCACGTGCTTCGCGCCAGGACGGGCCACCGCGCGCACGCCCGGACCGATCAGAGCGGCCGCATTGATGCGCTCATCCTCCGCTACCGTCACCAGAATACGCCCCGGAGCAGCCACCAGCCCCACGACGTTGCCGGCACCCCCGAGCGCGCTCAGCAGCGCTGCGGCATCGTGAGCCGGCGCCGAGACTATCGGAGCTGCCCGCAGGGCCTCGCGAATCTCCCCTGCAATCTGGTCCGCCTGTGGCCCAAGCACAACCTGAAGTTCGGTGGTCGAGGAGCGCAGCACACCCATCGCGCCCAGCTGCTTCAGGGCCGCGGTGTCGATCGCCTCGGAGTTTGCGACCACAAGCCGCAGCCGCGTCGTACAGGCTTCGACCTCGGTAAGATTGGCCGCGCCACCGAGGGCGGCGATGAACGCCCCGGCACGTCCGCCAGCCGGCGCGGCGGACAGGCGCGCCACAGCAGCCGGGTCGGTCTCGCGTCCAGGCGTTGCGAGATTGAATCGGACAATGCAGAAGCGGAATACAGTGTAGTAGAGCAACGAGTACACGAGGCCGACCGGGATCAGCATCAGCGGTCGCTGCGCGCGGTTGAAATACAACACGTAGTCAAAAAAGCCAGCAGAGAAACCGAATCCCAGGTGCACGCCAAGCACATGCATGATCACCATCGCCATGCCAGTGGCGATCGCGTGGACCGCAAAGAGGAGCGGTGCCAGGAACATGAAGGTAAACTCGATCGGTTCGGTAATGCCGGTCAGGAACGAGGTCAGCGCCAGCGACATCAGCAGTCCGCCCACGACAACCCGGCGCTTGGGGTCGGCCGCGTGATACATCGCCAGGCAAGCTGCCGGCAGTCCGAACATCATCACCGGGAAAAATCCCGACATGAACGCCCCGGCACTGGGATCACCGGCCCTGAAGCGGTTGAGATCGCCCGTTACACCGTGATAGTCGCCGAGGATGAACCAGGCGTAGCTGTTGATGATGTGGTGCAGGCCGGTGACGATCAGTAAACGGTTGAGAACGCCGTAGATGAACAACCCCACTGAGCCTGCGCCCATGATCGCCAGGCTGGCTGCGTCCATACCACGTTCCAGAAACGGCCAGAACGTACCGATGAGCAACGCCAAGAAGACGCCGGCGAGACCGGTGAGGATCGCGACAAAGCGCCGGCCGCCAAAAAACGCCAGATAGCTGGGCAGCGTGATATTGCTGAAGCGATTATAGGCGATGCCAGCCGTGATCCCTGACAGCAACCCCACCGGCACGCTGAGCTTCGTTAGTTCGTGGGTTTTGAAGTTCGAGAGCGCCAGTGCAAGCGCATCACCGTGCAAGCCCGCGGTCACTGCTGGGGGCACGGCCATCAGCGTCTCAATCCCCCGCGTCGTCACGAGGTAGCACACCAGCGCCGCGAGCCCTGCTGCCCCGTGATTCTCGCGCGCCAGGCCAACAGCCACGCCGACTGCGAACAGCAGGCCCAGATTGGAGAAGATGGCATCGCCTGCTGCCGCCATTACCGGCCATCCCAGCAGATCCGGTTGCCCAAGCCTCAGCAGCATACCGGCGATGGGCAGCACCGCGATCGGCAGCATCAGGGCCCGGCCGAGTTGTTGCAGGCCCGAGAAGCGTGTGCTCATCGTGTCATCCTCGAGTCGGGTACGCTGCGCGCGACCAGCGCGCGGATCTCGGCGGCCGAATCCAGTGTAAGACACTGCGCCGCGAGCGCCACGCACTCGGCGAGGCCCAAGGTCCGAACCAGGCGCTTGATCGCCGGCACCGCGGCCGGCACGACCGACAGCTCCCGCACGCCCAGACCCAGCAGCAACGGCACTGCGGCCGGATCGGCGGCGACGCCACCGCAAACCGCGACCGTTTTGCCGGCGGCCATGCCCGCGGCCGCGGTCGTGGCCACCAGCTGCAGCACCGCCGGATGCAGTGCATCCATGCGCGAGGCGAGTTGCGGGTGGGCGCGGTCCATCGCCAGCGTGTACTGGGTCAGATCATTGCTGCCGATCGAAAGGAAGTCGACCTCGCGCGCAATACGCCCGGCCATCAGTGCTGCCGCCGGCGTCTCGATCATCGCGCCAAGCAGCAGCGGTATGCGACCCGCGAGTTCGGCGCGCAGCTCATCGACGATCGCGCGCACCTGGCGGATCTCCTCGACGTCGGTAATCATTGGCAGCAGCAGCTGCACCTGCCCCGCCGGCTGCACGCGCAGCGCCGCGCGCAGCTGCGTGCGCAGCAGATCGGGGCGCCACAGGGCGGTCCGTATGCCGCGCAAGCCCAGTGCCGGATTCTCCTCGGCTGGCAGCGGCAGGTAGCGCAGCGGCTTGTCACCGCCCACGTCCATCAGGCGTAGCACCAGCGGCCGCCCGGCCAGCGCATCGGCGATGGCCTGATAGGCGGCGAGTTGCTCGGGCTCATCGGGCGCCGTGTCGCGATCGATGAACAGGAATTCGGTGCGCAGCAGGCCGCAGCCTTCGGCTCCGCTGCTGACCGCGGCTGCGGCATCGCTGGCGCTGCCAATATTGGCAAACACTTCGATGCGGGTGCCGTCGCGTGCGCGGCACTCGGACTGCGCTGCGGCACGTTCGGCAGCTTGCGCCGCGCGGCGGGCGCTGGCATGAGCCTCCGCACGCGCGAGCTCCGCTGGCGCCGGCGCGATCTCGAGCGTCCCCCGATCAGCATCCACGATCAGGTTGGTGCCCTCGGCCACAGCGCGCAACTGCTCGCCGAGCCCGACCAGCATCGGGACATCCGCGGCCGCGGCGAGGATCGCCACGTGCGAGGTGGCACCCCCGCCGGCGAGGCAGATCGCGGAGAGGCGCTTGTGATCGAGCGCAATGAACTCCGACGGCAGCAGATCATCGGCCAGCAGCACCGCGCGCTCGGGCAGGTACAGGTTCATCGGGCGCGCCACGCCCGCCAGCGCCAGCAGCACATGCGACTCGACATCCTGCAGATCGTCCACGCGCTCGAGCAGCCGTGGATCGGCGGTGGCCTCTAGGGCTGCAATCGACTCGCGAGTCGCCGTGCGCCAGGCAAAGCCGGCACTCTTGCCGGCCTCGATCAGCGCCTGCGCTGATTCGTTGAGCAATGGATCGTCCAGAAACTCGACATGGGCAGCAACAATCTCACGCCGCGCCGCCCCTCCGACTTCACCGAGGCGCGTCAGGCGCTGGCGGACCTGCGTGCGTGCGCGCGTCAGTGCCGCAGATTCATCAGCCGTCCCGGCGCCGACTTCGGTAACCGACAATTGTGGCCGCTTCAGGCGCGCAGCAACTCCAACCGCGTAGCCCGCAGCGGCGATCTTTGCGGCGGACGCTCCGGCCTGGGATGCGACATCGCTCGAGGGCCCGCGCGCATCGGATCGATCGGTGACCTGACGCTCACTGCGCAGCGCCTCCTCGAGTGCTGCCGCAACGATCTCGAGCGCTCGCTCGGCCTGCGCGCCGACCGCCTCGATGATGATCGGATCCTTGTGGCGCACGCCGAGCGCCATCAGCGCGATCGCACTGCGTGCGCTGGCCTGACGGCCATGAGCCTTGATTGATACCTCGGCGCTGAGCCCGCGCAGCCGCTGCACGAGCAGCGCCGCCGGACGCGCATGCAGTCCGTGCTGGAGCAGGACGGTCAGATGGCGCGTGGACACGCCGGCACCGGGCGTCGCCGGACCGGCCGGCGCCGCAGTTTCCGGATAGCTCAGCGCGTAAAGCACATCGCCCGCGCCGACCAACCCAGTGCTGTGCCGCTGCAGGATCTCAAGCCCGTCCTGCGCGGTGACCACGATCGGCGTCATCAGACTCTTGCCGGAACGCGCGAGCGCATCCAGGTCAAAGCGGATCAGCTCGTCGCCAGTGGCGACCCGCGCGCCGACCTGCACGCGCACGTCAAATCCCCGGCCGCCGAGCTGCACCGTGTCGATGCCCACGTGGACCAGCAATTCGAAGCCCTGCGGCGTGCGGATTGACACGGCGTGACCGCCCTGCGCGACAACCGTAACCTCTCCGGCACACGGGGCGATCACCACGTCAGAGATCGGGTCGATCGCCAGACCATCACCCAGCATGCGCTGGGCAAACACCGGATCGGGCACCTCTTCCAGGGACGTGCACCAGCCAGCCAGCGGGGCGTGGATCGTAAGCCTTGCCATCCGGAGGGCTATTGCCCGACCTCCATCCAGTCGAGCGCCCACATCGGCTCTAGTAACGGGCGACTCATGCGCAGACACAAATCATGCACCCCGGGTTGCGGCGCAAGCTCGGCTGGCGGCAAGGTCGCGGCGATCACGGTGGAGCCGAGTGGCAGCAGTGCCACCGGCGCGCTC
>JBEKOK010000198.1:0-7169 GCA_049521875.1 Steroidobacteraceae bacterium | reverse complement strand
AGCACGGCGGCCACGCGCTCACGGCTGCATCCGCACTCAAACTGAACTTGGCTTGGAGAAAATAGCCGGCTGTCGAATGGGCCACAAAGTTGCGGCAGCAGCGCATCGATCGGCGTCGCGAGCAGTTCTGCCGGCGCCAGTTCATCCAGGCCGTTGCTCAGCTGCTCCCAGGCCTCTTGCGTCACCGCGCCGGCCGCCTCGCCACCGGCCGCGGGGAGCTTTTGAATCAGCAGGCCCCCGGCGTGTTCGGCATCGGACGCCAGGCTCAGGCGCGTCGGCAGCTGCTCGGAGGTTGCAAAATAGGTTTCGAGGCAACTGCTCATGCTCGCGCCTTCGAGCGGCACGATGCCCTGGTAGCGGGTGCCGCGCTCGGTGGCCTCGATCGTGACGACCAGCCGGCCGCTACCGACCAGGGTGTGGAAGGCGGAGTCGGGGTCAAGGGCCTCGGCATGCTGCGCAACCGCCCGGATCCGAAAATCGTGCGTGCACTGGGCAACCAGCAGCGAGACCGGACCAGTGCCCGAGAGCTGTAGCGTGAGCTTGCCTTCGAACTTCAGTGTCGCGGCCAGCAGTACCGCGGCGGTGACGGTCTGGCCGAGCAGTTCATCAACGGCTGGCGGGTAAGGTTGCAGGCTCCGCAATTCCCGCCACGCCTCGCCGAGCAGCACCCAGTGTCCGCGCACCGGATGCTCCTCGAGCATGAAGCGGCGCAGCTCGCCGGCTCCGTGCAGCGTACCCTCAGGCACTGAGATGCTTCTTCAGCAGCTCATTGAGCCGCGCGGGATTGGCCTTGCCCTGCGTACGCTTCATCACCTGGCCGACAAAGAAGCCAAACAGCTTGTCCTTGCCCGAGCGATAGTCGGCCAGCTGGCCAGGGTTGTCAGCCAGCACCGCCGCGATGACCTGCTCGATGGCCGACTCATCGGTGATTTGCTGCAGGCCCTTGTCCTTAATAATGTCATCGGCGCCGCGCTTCTCCGACCACATCGCCTCAAACACATCCTTGGCGATCTTGCCAGAGATCGTATTATCGACGATGCGCCTGAGGAGGCCCGCGAGTGCGAACGCCGACACCGGGCTGGCGGTAATCTCCAGATTATCGCGATTGAGAAAGCCCGCCAGATCACCCATGACCATGTTGGCGGCGAGCTTGGGCTCGCCGCCGAGTTCGCGCACCAGGATTTCATAATAGTCAGCCAGTTCCGCGCTCGCGGTCAGCACCTGGGCGTCGTAGACCGACAATCCGTACTGCGCGGCAAAGCGCTGCGCCTTGGCATCGGGCAGCTCCGGCAGCGTGCTCTTGACTTGGGTCACGAACTCGTCGCTGACCACGACCGGCAGCAGGTCCGGGTCAGGGAAGTAGCGATAGTCGTTCGCCTCTTCCTTGGAGCGCATCGAGCGGGTCTCGCCGCGATCGGCATCGTAGAGGCGCGTTTCCTGCACCACCTTGCCACCGCCTTCGAGCAGATCGACCTGGCGGGCCACTTCATAGTTGATGGCCTTCTCGACGAAGCGGAATGAGTTCAGATTCTTGATCTCGGCGCGCGTGCCCAGCTTCTCGGTCCCGCGCACCCGCACCGAGACGTTGGCGTCGCAGCGGAACGAGCCTTCCTGCATGTTGCCATCACAGATGCCCAGATACCGCACCAGCGTGTGCACCTTCTTCATATAGGCAACCGCTTCCTTGGCCGAGCGCATGTGCGGCTCGGAGACGATCTCAATCAGCGGCGTGCCGGCGCGATTCAGATCGACGCCCGTGAGTCCCGCGAGACCTTCATGGAGTGACTTGCCCGCATCCTCTTCCAGGTGTGCGCGCGTCACACCGATGCGCTTGCTGGCCCCATCCTCGAGCACAATGTCGACATGGCCACCGGCAACAATCGGCAGCTCGTACTGGCTGATCTGGTAGCCCTTGGGCAGGTCCGGATAGAAGTAATTCTTGCGCGCGAACACCGAGCGGCGCGTGATGCTTGCGCTCACGGCCAAGCCAAACATTACCGCCATGCGCACGGCCTGTTCATTGAGTACCGGCAGCACGCCGGGATAGCCCAGATCGATCAGGCTCGCCTGGGCATTGGGCGGAGCGCCAAAGGCCGTGGCGGAGGCCGAGAAGATCTTCGAGCGGGTCGCAAGCTGGGCGTGGATTTCCAGCCCGATGATGGTTTCCCATTCCATCAGCGATACCCTTCCGGAACCTGCGTGTGCCAGTCGGTCTCGAGCTGGTAGCGGTGCGCTACGTTGAGCAGTCGTTCCTCCGAGAAGTGCGGGCCGATCAGCTGCAACCCGACCGGCAGCTGCTCGCTGAATCCGCAGGGTATCGAGATCGCGGGCAGCCCCGCCAGATTCGCACCGATCGTATAGATGTCATTCAAGTACATCTTGACCGGGTCACTGGTCTTGGCACCGAGCTCGAAGGCCGGCGTTGGCGTTGTCGGACCGAGCAGCAGATCCACCTCGCCAAAGGCGCGGGCAAAGTCCCGGGCGATCAGCTGGCGCACCTTCTGCGCCTTGATATAGAAGGCATCGAAGTAGCCGGCCGAGAGCACGTAGGTGCCCGTGATGATGCGTCGCTTGACCTCCGCGCCAAAGCCCTCGCCGCGCGAGCGCTCATATAAGTCCTTAAGATCCCGTGGGTTTTCACAGCGATAACCGAAGCGCACACCATCGTAGCGCGCCAGATTGGATGAGCACTCGGCCGGTGCCACCACATAATAAGTGGGCACCGACAGCGGCAGGTTCGGCAGGCTGACTTCGCGAAATTCAATGCCCGCGGCCGTCAGCTGCGCGATCGCAGTCCGCAGCAGCACCTCGATTGCCGGGTCCAGACCGTTGCCAAAGAACTCCTTGAGCAGGCCGATCTTCAGGCCCTTGATCGGGCGCTCGAGGCCTGCGACGTAGTCGGGCACCGGCATATCAACACTGGTGGAGTCGTGCGGATCAAATCCAGCCATCGCGCCCAGCAGCAGCGCCGCATCGGCCGCACCGGCAGCGATCACGCCGGCCTGATCGAGGCTCGAAGCGAAGGCAACGATGCCGTAGCGCGAGACGCGGCCGTACGTGGGCTTCAGACCGGTGACGCCACACAGGGCAGCAGGCTGGCGGATCGAGCCGCCGGTGTCCGTGGCAGTTGCCGCCGGCACCAGCCGCGCCGCCACGGCCGCAGCCGACCCGCCCGAAGAGCCACCCGGAACGAGCTTCGGGTTCCACGGATTGTGCACCGGGCCAAAGTAGCTGGTCTCGTTGGAAGAGCCCATGGCGAACTCGTCCATGTTGGTCTTGCCAAGCACGACCACGCCAGCCTGCTTGAGCTTCGCGACCACCGTGGCATCGTAGGGCGAGACGAAATTCGCGAGCATTCTCGAGCCGCAGGTGGTCCGGGACCCTGCGGCGCAGAAGATGTCCTTGTGGGCGATCGGCAGCCCGGTGAGGGGGCCGGCCTTGCCGGCGGCCCGCAGCGCATCCGCGGCCGCCGCCGCAGCCAGCGCCGGCTCCGTCTCGATGCTGATGAAGGCGTTCAGGTGCGGCTGCGCCGCGCTGATACGCGCCAGCAGGCTCCGGGTGAGCTCGCTGGCCGAGTAGCGGCCAGCCTTCAGCCCCTCGGCCATCTGTGAAAGTGTCTGCAAGTGCATACAGGTCTACTCGATCACGCGCGGAACGAGGTACAGACCGGCCTGAACCTGCGGTGCGTTGGCCTGGTAGAGCGTGTGCTGATCCGTCTCCGCGACCACATCGGCCCGCAACCGCTGGCTCTGACCAGGCAGTGGATGTGACATCGGTTCGACTTTCGCGGTGTCGGCACGCTCGAGTTCGCCGACCAGTCCGATTATTCCTGAGAGGCTCGTCACATAGACGGGCACTTCTTCCTCGCTCAAGGCCAGTCGCGCCAGGTGGGCAACGTTCTCGATATCTTTGCGAGTCAGGCTCATTTTTGCTTGATTCCGGCGCGGGAAAATCGGCGTGAAATCATACACGTCGCCTTGTGGAATGTCGTCCCGGTTGCTAGATTAGCGCACGTTTTTCCGCCTGCCAAAAAGGTCCGGCCCCTTCCATGTTCAAACGCTTGCGCGGCTACTTTTCCAGCGATTTGTCGATCGACCTGGGAACAGCAAATACGCTTATCTACGTTCGCGACAAAGGCATCGTCCTCAACGAGCCCTCGGTGGTTGCTGTCCAGGACGAACCGAGCCGCGGTGGCAAGATCATTGTAGCCGTCGGTGCCGAGGCCAAGGGAATGCTCGGCCGCACGCCTGGCCACATCAATGCGGTGCGCCCGATGAAGGACGGCGTCATCGCCGACTTCACCTACACCGAGAAGATGCTGCAGTACTTCATCAACAAGGTACACGGCAACCGCTTCCTCAAACCTTCGCCGCGCGTACTGGTGTGTGTGCCTTTCGGCTCCACGCAGGTCGAGCGTCGCGCGATCCGCGAGTCGGCTGAAGGTGCGGGCGCCCGCAATGTCGCGATCGTCAGCGAGCCGATGGCCGCGGCGGTCGGCGCGGGGCTCCCGGTACAGGAGGCGCGCGGTTCGATGGTGCTCGATATCGGTGGTGGCACCAGCGAAGTCGCGGTGCTGTCCCTCAATGGCATCGTGTACGCGAATTCAGCGCGCATCGGTGGCGATCGCTTCGATGATGCGATTATGAACTACGTGCGACGCAACTACGGCATCCTGATTGGCGAGGCAACGGCCGAGCGCATCAAGATCGAGATCGGCTCGGCGTATCCAGGCCAGCAGGTGCGCGAGCTGTCGGTGAAGGGCCGCAATCTCTCTGAAGGTGTGCCGCGCAGCTTCACGCTCAACAGCAATGAAATCCTCGAGGCTCTGCAGGAGCCGCTCCAAGGCATCGTTAGTGCCGTAAAGCAGGCACTCGAGCAGACGCCACCGGAACTGGGCGCGGATGTGGCCGAACGCGGCATCGTCCTGACCGGCGGCGGAGCACTGCTGCGTGATATCGACAAGCTGCTGATGGAAGAGACTGGCCTGCCAGTCGTAGTCGCTGAGGACCCGCTGACCTGCGTGGCCCGCGGTGGTGGACGGATCCTGGAGCTGATGGATCAGATGGGACCGGGCCACTTCGGACTGGAGTGAGCTACGGGGCACGCACCGGCGCCGCTGCGCGCCCGTCACGGCGGGTGGTGATCCCCACGCTACGCGGGTGGCAGCCCATATTGCGGATACTCTGACGTGGCAGGATTCGGCACAGCAGTTAATCGGCCTCTCTATGGCCGCGGCCCATCCCCGGGGCTGCGATTCACCGGCTACGCGCTACTTGCCCTGACGATCATGTACTTCGATCAGCGGGGTCAGCTCTCCGAGCGGCTGCGCTACGGCCTGCAGGCCATCGCCTACCCGATCCAGCTGATGGTGAGCTCACCGGGAAGCCTGTGGCGCGGCCTCAGTTCCACCTTCCAGACACGCTCCTCGCTGCGTGATGAAAACGTCGCGCTCAAGGCGCGTACCCGCGAACTGGAACTGGCTGCGATGCGGGAGCTCGCCCTCGAACAGGAAAATGCCCAGCTGCGCGATCTGCATCAGGCGCTGCCGCCGCTGGTGAAGAGGTGGCAGCTGGCCGAAGTCGTGAGCATCGAGACCACGCCACTGCGCCAGCGGCTAGTGATCAACCGTGGCAAGCACGATGGGGCATTCATCAACGAGGCGGTGATTGATGATCACGGCATCCTCGGGCAGATCGCGCGCGTGGGTCCATTCAGCTCCGAGGTCATTCTGATCACAGATCCGGAACATGCAATCTCGGTGCAGGTGGTGCGCAACAACCTGCGAACGGTTGCGATCGGCTCGGGCAATTCTGGCGAGCTGCTGCTGCGGGACCTGGCGGTCAACTCCGACGTCAAGAGCGGCGACCTGCTGGTGAGTTCGGGCCTGGGTGGCGTGTTCCCGGCCGGCTATCCCGTGGCGCAGATCATCGGCGTGCGCCGCGAGGCCAATCAGCTGCTGGCCCAGGTGCGCGCCGCGCCCCTGGCGCAGGTCGAGCGCGCGCGCGAAGTGATGCTGATTGAATTTGATCCGACCCATCCGGCGGCGCCGGCGCCGAATCCGCCGATTGCCCCGCCCGCGGCGCCCGCGAACGCGAAGCATCCGGTCCCGGTGGAAGCGGAAGACTGATGAGTAACCGCAGCAGCTTTGCCCTGATTGCGCTTACGGCGCTGGTGGGCCTGATACTGACGCTGGTGCCGCTGCCGTACTGGCTCGCCATCTTCCGACCCGCCTTCCTGGTGCTGGTGGTGCTCTACTGGTCGACGATGACACCGTTCTCCGCCGGCATTGGCCTCGGCTTCGTCAGCGGCCTGGCGCTGGATGTGTTCGAGGGTTCGCTGCTGGGCGAGCACGCTCTCGCGCTCGCCTTCCTGACTTACCTTGCAGTGCGATTGCACCTGTTAATGCGCGCCAAGCCGCTTTTTGAGCAATCGATCTTTGTATTTGCCGGGCTTCTGGTCTATGAGTTCCTGCTGTGGGTGATCGATGGCTGGAGTGGCCACCCGACGAGCGGACCCGCACGCTGGGTCCATACGCTCAGCGGCGGCCTGATCTGGCCCGTGATCGCCGGATTCCTCGGGCGCTTCCACACGCCGCAATAATCGCGAAAGTGCATGAACAGCCGGGTACGCATCAAGGATCTCTGGAACGAGCAGCGCATCTTCCTCAGCCGCACCGTCGCCGCGATGACAATCGTCGGCCTGCTGAGCCTCGCGCTGATCGGCAAACTGGTCTATCTGCAGATCATCCGCCACGATTACTACCTCGAGGCCTCGCAGGGTAATCGCGTGCGCCTCGAGCCGGTGCCGGCCAGCCGCGGCCTGATCCTGGATCGCAACGGCAAGGTGCTGGTCGATAACGAGCCCGCCTATCAGCTCGAGCTGATTCGCGAACAGACACCGGACCTGGACGACACGCTCCATCGTCTGATCGGCATCGGCATGATCGCGCCGGAGGATCTGAACCAGGTCAAGCGCACGATCCTGGCGCACCGTGGCTTTGACAGCGTTCCGATCCGGCTACGCCTGACGGATGAGGAGATCGGGCGCTTCGCCGCGCATCGCTTCGAATTCGAGGGCGTCGACCTGCACACGCGCCAGACGCGCCACTATCCCTACGGTGAACTGGGTGTTCATGCCTTAGGCTACGTCGCGGCTATCAGCGAAGAGGA
>JBEKOK010000197.1:0-7173 GCA_049521875.1 Steroidobacteraceae bacterium | reverse complement strand
GTCAGGATGATCGGTGCACCAAACTGGCCCTCGTCGATCAGATCAGTGGCCGTTTCGTAGTAGCTATCGACCCCGAGCGTCAGGCTGTCGCTGAGCAGCTTCTGCTCGACGCCAAAATCGTAGTAGTTGGAGCGCATCGGGAGCGGCGGCGTATCCGTCGTGACCGTGCCGGGTGGGATGGCAGTGGTGTTGGCAAACTTCGCGAAGGTCTCGCCGGCAATGAGCTCGAAAGGCGGCGGCGTGAAATACCTTGAATAACCGCTATGCACGGTCAGGCCCATCGCCGGTTGCCACACCAGATTGACGCGGGGGCTCAGCTGACCGCCGTTGGAGTAGGCGTTGAAGTGATCGGCCCGCAGACCGTAGTTCACGGTCAGATCCGACAGCGCCTTCCATTCATCCTGCAGATAAACGCTCTCCATCCACTGAGTTTGCGAGCCGCTGTCGCCAATGGCTTCAGGGACATCACTGGTCTGATCCCCCAAGGCATCAATCGGCAGCACCTGCGAGGTCGTATAGCTGGTGGACGCATCATGCTGCACGTAGGTACCGGCACGTATCGTGTGCGTATCGGTGAGCTTATAGGACAGGTCCGTCTGCCAGGCGAGCGCCACATCGGACTTGAAGGCCGCCTGCGCAATCCCGTTGTAGAGCAGATCGCCGGTCCAGTCGGGCTCGAAAGCGAGGCTGGTGTAGCGCGCCGAAGCCGAAGTCTGCCAGTCGAGAGCCCCTTGCGCATGCTGCCAGCTGAGGATCGCGTACTGGGCCAGCTCATGCTGGGTTTCGTTCAGGTTGTTGCTAAGGAAGGCGGTCTGCCCATTGACGTCCAGGCCCAGTGTGGGCTGCAGCCCGACCTGATTGGGAATCTGGAACTGGTCGTTCGAGAGTCCCAGGATCAGTGACAGCCGGTCGCTGCTGCCGAGAATGTCCTCGAAGTACCCAAACCCATGCCCTTGGGTCGAGTGATCATGCACCGGCTCTGAGCTGCCGTCGGGCGATTCAATTCCCAGATCATTGCGCAGCAGATCGCCGGTGACGAAATAGCTGAGGCTCCCGGCGCTGCCGCCATAGTCGAAGGCCGGTTCGAACGTACTGTGGCTGCCCGCGTACACCGACACCTCACCGCCCGGCTGCAGCAGACCGCTGGTGGTGGTGAGATCGATGATGCCTGCCGTGCGCAGACCGTATTCGGCCGGCAGTGCGCCCGTGATTAGGCTCAGCGAGGAGATCAGCCTGGGACTCAGAGTCTGGCTGAAAACACTGATGCCCTCAGGCAGGATGATGCCGTTGAGGCGGTACTGCAGATCATTGTGATCGCCGCGCACGTGCAGCTGCCCGAAGGAGTCCTGGGCCACATCCGGTGCCTGAAGCAGCACCTGATTCATCATCACGTTCTCACCACCGGGCGTCGCGGCGATCGCCGCGGCATCGATCGTGTAGGTCGAGGCGCCGGTCTTGGTCTCAATCCCGGCGCGTGCAGCGTTCAGACGCGTGGCGGTCACGACGATTTCCTCAAGACCCGCAGGCTGAACATCAGTGGATGACACATCGGCAGACGACGGCGCGCTGGCCGGTGAAGGCGCCTGCGCCTGCCCGCCACGTGGCAATGCAATGGCAATGGCCGCCGCAAGCGCCAGCGGCGCAGAAACTGAATACGATCGGAACATGGGCACAATCCCCGTCAAGACTCCAGAAATGCCGCGTGACCACCGAGTGAGCGGTGGCGCACGACGGAATCAGCGATCTAGGGGATTGAGGGCGGAGCGCGGGAGCGGAAGGCCGGCGTGAGTACACGCTCGGTCAGGGAAACGACAGCAGAAGCCGGAGCGATCTCGACGCCCTGCGGTGCGAAAATCACCGGCAGGGAATGACTGCCCGCCTTGCCCAGTAGCGGCGCGAAAGCCAGACAGTCCGTGCACAGCTTGCCATGAGTATCGAGCTGATCCGTAGTGTCAGCCCCGAGCCGCAAGTGGGTGTAGGCATGGGCCTGTGCGCCAAACTGGGCAATGAGCAAGGCGATCGCCGTAATGACGGCAACCCGAAGCTCAAGTTTTCTGCTCAGTCGTTTCACAGCGGAGGGAACTCAGTAGACAGCGCTACAAAATAGCAATAATGGGCCAGCGTGTCGAACGCCTGGGGGTTATGACGCATACCACATCGCAGAAGTTCCGGGCAGGCGCTCTAGTGCGGGGGCTCCCCTGCAGATCCTGCAGGCGGCACGTCGGGTGGCGGGTCGGCAACCTGCTTCGGCGGTGCGCTGAAGATCGGGCCGCCCTTATAGGTGAAATAGATCTTGCCCTGGCTGCGGGCGATCAACACGCGGTGCGCCCGGAAGAAGTCTGCCCCCAGAATCATATCCGGCTTGGTCTGTAACACGCTTTGGGCGAGCAGCGACCCGGTTGATACTGCACGGTCATCCTCGAAAAGATCTGCAATCCGCAGGCGCACATGCTGGACCGTCTCCTGGCCAATGGTCAGTTGCGAAAACCTGGCGACTTGGGTCTCCACGCCCTTGCTCCCGATCCCATGGGTCGAACCGGCATCGCTCGGCGAGGTCTCGGGGCTGGCTCCGGACACGCGGAGCCCCTCGTAACTGACAGCCGAGAACGACGCGCCAGTATCGAACAGCGCCAGCACCGTATGCCCGCCCAGCGAGACCTCGGCTTCAGGCCACGAAGATTGTGCATTCAGGTTTTGCATCGGCACCATGAAAAACGAATCCGACCAGTACACCACCTCATCACCGACGCAGTTCTTGGGCTTGAACAGCCGCAGTTTGCCCGCCGACAGATCAAGTTCTACATCCATGCTCGAGAGCAGATCATCCCCGAGCACACCTGCCGTGGCATCCTCCCAGTTGCCCCGCGCGGAGGCGAACAACTGCACCTTGCGAATATGCGCGCCGGCAAACCCTAAATCGTCTACCCACACAATGCTTGCCTGCTGGCCACCGCCCACGCCATAGAATTGCCCGGAGGCGTATTCGAGTTTCAGGCCGAGCTCCTTGGCTGCCGACTTCCATATCAGGCTTCGCGCCCCACCGGTGTCGAGGAGCATCTGGACCGCATGGCCGTTGATGCTTGCCGCAACCAGCGGTTGCGGCCCGCTCATCGTGACGTCAACTTCGCCGACCTGCAGCATCTTGCACGCCTCGCGTGCCGGCGCCGCTCCAGCCCAGGCCAGCAGCACGCCGCTGAGCCACATGCCGACGCAGAACAGGCGCCGCCGGCCGTATGTCCGAAGCCGCTGATCGAGACCTGCCTGCCCAATGCTGTTTGTGTGCGTTGTCATGTCGGGGTGCGGTGGCGCGCGCGCCAATAGCGAATGAGCAGGTAGCCGCCGACCATGCCACCGATGTGGGCAAAATGCGCTACGCCCTGCTCGTAGCCAAACACGCCCATGCCCAGCTCGAACAGGCCATAGAGCGTCACGAACAGCCACGCCCGGATCGGAATTAAAAACAGGAACAGCAGCTGGCGGCGTGGAAACGCCATGCCGTAGGCCAGCAGGATGCCAAAGATCGCGCCCGAGGCGCCGATCGTCGGACCGAAGGCATCGGGCACCAGCGCCGTCACGATCATCTGCGCCACGGCAGCGGTGATCGCACAGACAAAATAGTAAACGATGAAGTAGCTAGTACCGAACAGCCGCTCCACGTCCGGCCCGAAGATCAGCAACGCGAACATGTTCGCCAGCAGGTGCCCGTAGCTGCCATGCAGGAACGCATAGGTCACCAGCTGCCAGGGCTCGAACGGAAATACGCTCGGGTCGGGCTCGGGCGTCCACGGCCACAGCTCATAGGGGCGGACGTCGAAGCCAACGAAATACTGCTGGAGCAGGTAGATGCCGATGTTTGCGATCAGCAGGGCACGCACCGCTGGCGTCACGTTTCGGAACATCGCTCCACTTGCCTAGGCTCGGGCTGATACTCCATTCTGCCAGTTGTGACCCGGGACATGCATGCAAATCAGAACCCTGACCCACGCGCGAGCGGCGCCGGTGGCCTAGCGTGAGCGACGCGATCCCTGTCAGGATCGAGGCGATCGATGCGCTATTGCCCCAGACGCAGTGTCAGCGCTGCGGTTATACCGGTTGCCGCCCCTACGCCGAGGCCATCGCGACCGCCGGCGTACCGATCAATCAGTGCCCGCCCGGCGGTGCCGCGCTGATCGGGCAGTTGGCCGAGCTGCTGGGTCGCGAGCTCCTGCCGCTCAATCCCGTTCACGGTCGCGAGGGACCCGCGATGGTGGTCTGGATCGATCCCGAAGTATGCATCGGTTGCGCGCGCTGCCTGCCGCCCTGCCCCGTCGATGCGATCCTCGGTGCCCAGCGGCAGATGCACACCGTCATCGAGAGCTGGTGCACCGGATGCGAATTGTGCCTGCCCGCCTGCCCGGTCGATTGCATACACCTGCGGCCGGCGAGCGAGGCGCTGCCCACCGCCGAGCAGAACCGGCAGCGCTACCTTGCCCAGGGCGCACGCCGCGAACAGGCCGCGCGGCTGCGCAGCGCCGAACTCGCGACGCTGGCCGGCGCCCCGGGCGCGAATCAGCCGGAGGCCCCGTGACGCCCGCAAAGCGCCGCAAGATCCTCAGCGCGCTGCGCGCGGCCAATCCGGCGCCACGCACCGAGCTGGTATACGGCTCGCCGTTCCAGTTGCTGGTGGCGGTCGTGCTTTCGGCACAGGCGACCGACAAGAGCGTGAATGCGGCGACCGTCGGCCTGTTCGCCGCAGCGCCGACCGCAGCGGCGCTGCTCAAGCTTGGAATCGCCGGCCTCAAATCCCACATCCGCACGATCGGCCTCTATAACGCCAAGGCCAAGCATCTGATGGCTACCTGCGCGATTCTGGTGGCGCAGTCCAGTGGCGAGGTGCCCGCCGATCGCGAAGCGCTCGAAAGATTGCCGGGCGTCGGCCGCAAGACGGCCAACGTGATCCTCAATTGCGCCTTCGGCGAACCGACGATCGCGGTCGATACGCACATCTTCCGGGTCGCCAATCGCATCGGCCTCGCCTCGGGCAAGACGCCGCGGGCCGTCGAGGACACGCTGGTCGCGACGATCCCGGCCGAATTTGCCCACGATGCGCATCACTGGCTGATCCTGCTCGGGCGCTATATCTGCAAGGCGCGCCGGCCACTGTGCCCCGCCTGCCCGATCAGGCGCTGGTGCGAATACCCGGACAAGACACCCGCATGAGTTTTTTCGCCAGTCAGAGCCGCGAGCAACTGCGCACCACCTGGCGCACGGCCTGGGAGCGGCGCCAGTCCGGTCTGCCGCTCGAGCCGCTGCAGGCGCAGATCGCCGATGTCATCGAGGCGCACCCTGAGTATCAGGCCTTCATCGCCAGCGAGGCCGTTCTGCAACAGGAGTTCACGCCGGTCGAGGGCCGAGAGAATCCATTCCTGCACATGGGTCTGCATCTGGCGATTCACGAACAGGTCGGCACTGACCGTCCGGCCGGGATCCGTGCGATCCACGCGCGGCTGGCAGCTCGCAGTGGCTCCGCGCACGATGCCGAGCACCAGATGATCGAGATCCTCGCTACTGCACTATGGGAAGCACAGCGCGCCGGGCGCGCGCCCGATGAGGCGGCCTATCTCGAACGGCTGCAGCGATTGTGAGGCCGCGCGACACATGACCCAGCCGATCCTGAAATCGCTGCACGTTTATCCGCTCAAGAGTGGCCAGGGATTTGAGCGCGAGCGTGAGACCGCCACGCGCTGGGGCTTAAGCGGCGACCGGCGCTTCATGCTGACCACGCCCGAGGGACGCTTCATCACGCAGCGCGAGCAGCCGCACCTGGCGCTGCTGGTACCGCACATCGAGCGCGAACAACTGACGCTCGTCGCGCCGGAGCGCGCGCCGCTGCAGCTCGACCTCAGGGCACCGGGAAGCCCGATCACCGTGCAGATCTGGAAAGATACCTGTCAGGCGCAGGATCTGGGATCACGGGCCGCGGATTGGGTCAGCGAGTATCTCGGGACCCCGTGTCGGCTGGTGCGCTTCGATGATGCCCACGGGCGCCTCAGCAACCCCGAGTGGTGCCACGGCATCGAGGCCCCGACCCGATTTACGGATGGATTTCCATTTCTCGTGCTGGGCACCGCCTCGCTCGCGGATCTGAACCAGCGCCTGGCAGTGCCGCTGCCGATGAACCGTTTTCGCCCCAGTCTCGTGATCGAGGGCTGGGAGCCGTACGATGAGGATCGTGTGGATGAACTGCAGATTGGCGCGGTACGGCTCAAGCTCGTCAAGGCCTGTACCCGCTGCCGCATTACCGCAACCGATCAGCTCACTGGCGTATTTCAGGGCGACGAGCCGCTGCGAACGCTCAAGAGCTATCGGATGGATCACGCGCTGCATGGTGTGATCTTTGGCCAGAACGCGATCCTGGTCGACGGCGATGGCGCCCAGCTGCACTGTGGCGAGGCGGTCAAGGTGCGCTGGAAGTCCGACCCCTGAAAATCTCAGGCCGGTTTTTTCTTCGGCAGATAAAGGTCAGTCAACGTGCCGTCGAAGGCTTCGGCCGCGAAGCACACCGTCTCCGAGAGCGTCGGATGCGGATGGATCGTGAGTCCAATATCCGCGGCATCGGCGCCCAGCTCCACTGCCAGAGTGACCTCGGCAATCAACTCGCCGGCATTCGGTCCAACCATGCCACCGCCCAGCACCCGATGCGTAGCCGGATCGAACAGCAATTTGGTCATGCCCTCATCGCGCCCCAGCGAGAGTGAACGACCGCTCGCGGCCCACGGAAACGCGCCCTTCTCGAATGCAATACCTCCGGCCTTGGCCGCGGTCTCCGTCAGGCCGACCCAGGCGACTTCAGGATCCGTATAGGCAACCGAAGGAATCGCACGCGCATCGAAGAACCGCTTGTGGCCGGCGGCCACTTCGGCCGCCACCTTGCCTTCATGCGAGGCCTTGTGGGCCAGCATCGGCTGACCGACCACATCGCCGATCGCGTAAATGTGGGCGACATTGGTGCGCATCTGCTTGTCGACTGGAATGAAACCGCGCTCCGAGACCACGACGCCCGCCGCCTCGGCGCCGATCGCTTTGCCATTGGGCACGCGTCCGACGGCGACCAGGATCCGATCGAAGCGTTGCTCGCTGGGACCGTCCTTGCCCTCAAAGCGCACCAGCAGTCCGTCGGCGCGCGCCTCCACC
>JBEKOK010000196.1:0-7212 GCA_049521875.1 Steroidobacteraceae bacterium | reverse complement strand
GCCTCGTAGATGCCGGCTATTACGCGCTCGAATCACTGCGACTCGAGAAGGGCTATCGCGCCTGGGGACGCGAGCTGACGCCGGACTATCACTCGCTCGAAGCGGGGCTTGGATTTGCCGTGAAGCTCGCCGGCGAGCAGCCGTTTCGTGGCCGCGAAGCGCTGCTCAAATTACGCGGGCAACCGCTTCGCCGCCGCATGGTCAGCCTCACGCTCCCTGATCCGGAGGCAATCCTGTGGGGCGGTGAACTGATCCTGCGCGATGGCCGCCCGGTCGGGCATTTGAGCTCCGCGGCCTACGGACATTCGCTCGGCTGCGCGGTGGGCATGGGGTATGTAGCGCGCGAGGACGGCGCTGCCGATGAGGCCTTCATCTCCTCGGGCCGTTACCAGATCGACATCGCCGGAACATTGGCCGAGGCGCGCATCCACCTGCGGGCGCCGTTCGATCCCAAGGGCCTGCGGATTCGGGGCTGAGCTTTGCGATCTGACCGTTGTGCAGGCGCCGACTGGCTCTTGCCAGCAGGGTCGAGCAGCGAGCTGCAACAGCAGCGGTAGGCGCAGGCTCAATACGCTGCCAGTTTGGCGAGAAGCATCCTATTGGTCCATTTTTAGATACAATAGATGCTATATAGAGGCTATTGTGACCCTGGTGGTATCAATGGCTGTGGCGCCGTCCATGGCGAGCCCCGGCAGACACACTCTGGGTGGGAGCGCAGGCGTCGAAAAATCAGGAGCGCCAGCTGCACGCGCGCGCCCTCCCGGGCGCTGTCGCGGGCCGGCTTGAAATGAGTTGGTGAGCAGGGCCGCGCTCGAGTTCCTATTTTCGTTGCGAGCTACCGGCATCCGCCGACACACGCCGGCCGCACTAGAGCGCAAACAGATACAAGCCACCGCGGCGCTCGGCCCAGGCGCTATTGCCCTGTTGTGCGGCTCAAACTATTCTCGCTCCGGATCGCCTCTAGAAACTTAAACCTGACAGGTGAAGCGGGCTGGGGCCTCGAGCAGCACAGAATCACAACAGACGCCCCGCGCAGTGCCGTTGAGCTGCAGCCGGTGGTGGCTCCGCCCCGAAGTGGCCTGCTCCTGTAGCGCCCCGATTCTGCTCGGCCTGCCCGATTCTGCGGCTTGCACAAATTCGCTGGTCCGACTGGCGCCGGAGATGGAATGAATCGAATACAGTCCCTGATCCTGTCCTTCGGCGTGCTGCTGCTGATCGGTAACCAGGCACAGGCGGACGATGCCAAGGTGCTGCGCATTATTTCCTGGGCCGACTACGTGCCCGCCGAGGTCATTGCACAGTTCAAGCAGGAGACCGGCATCCAGGTGCAGGTCACGCTCTCGAACAACGAGGAGATGATCTCCAAGCTGCGGGCCACCGGCGGTGCCGGCTTTGATCTGGCCCAGCCCTCGCAGGATCGGATTTTCGGCGCGCAGCAGGAGTTCCGGATCTACAAGCCGATCGATCTGAGCAAAGTGAAAACTGAGGAGTTCGTGCCCGAACTGCTGGCGACCGTCACCAAGAATGCGACCGTTGAAGGCAAACTCTATGGACTGCCCTATGTCTGGGGCACCGATGGGCTGGTCTACAACGCCAAGCGCACCAAGGTCAGCGATTACACGGATCTGTGCCGGCCGGAACTTAAAGGGCGCACCGCGGTACGCCTCAAGCGCCCGACGCTGATGGCTTTCGCGCTCGCCTCCGGCAAGGATCCATTCGCGCTCTATAACAACATCCCGGCCTACACGGCGCTGATGCAGAGCGTCGGCCAGACTTTGAGCGCCTGCAAGGTCAATTTCCGCTTCTTCTATGACAACAAGGATCAGCTGCTCAACGGCATCCGCTCCGGCGAGATTGATGCGGCGATGATGTGGGATTCGGGTGGCTGGGCCCTGAACCGCGAGAACCCCGACATCAAGTTCGTCAATCCGAAGTCGGGCGCACTGGCCTGGATGGACACCTTTGCGCTGCCGGCCCGCGGCCGCAACGATGCCGCTGCCTACGCCTGGATCAATTTCACGATGCGACCCGAGGTTGCAGTCAAGATCGCCAAGTCGATCGGCAACTTCATGGCTTCCAAGGGCGCCGATGCGCTGATGGACCCAAAGCTGCGGGCGCAGTTCGCCGAAAGCTTTCCCGACGGGCTGAAGAATGTGAAGTGGTATCCGGCGATCCCGCCGGGGCTCGAGGAAATCGAAGGTAACGTGCTTGATCACATCAAGGCGGCCAATTGAGCGCGCTCCCTGGAACCGCGGCGGCGCCGGATCTTGAGGCGCGCGGCATCACCAAGCACTTCGCCGGCCACCAGGCCGTCGACAACCTCTCCTTCAGCGTCGCACGCGGCAGCTTCTTCTCGATCCTCGGGCCCTCCGGCTGCGGCAAGACGACGCTGCTGCGGATGATCGCGGGGTTCATCGCGCCCGATGGCGGCGATATCCAGATCGGCGGGCGCAGCATGGCGGGCGTCGCCCCCAACCGGCGCCCGGTCAACATGGTGTTCCAGCAGCTGGCGCTGTTTCCGATGATGTCGGTGAGCCAGAACGTCGCCTTCGGACTGGCGCGCCGCGGCGTGGCGCGTGCCGAGCGCCAGAAGCGTGCCGAGGACATGCTGGGACGCGTGGGACTGGCAGGTGCCGGCAACAAACGCGTTGATGAACTCTCTGGTGGCCAGCGTCAGCGCGTCGCGATTGCCCGCAGCATGGTGCTGGAGCCGACCTTGCTGCTGCTCGATGAGCCGCTCGGGGCGCTCGATCTGAAGCTTCGGGAGCACATGAAGATTGAGCTCAAGCAGTTGCAGGCGGCCTTCGGCACGACCTTCGTCTACATCACGCACGATCAGTCCGAGGCGCTGGTGCTCTCCGATCATGTCGGCGTCATGAATCACGGCCGCTTCGAGCAACTCGGGACGCCGCAGGAGTTGTACTACGCCCCGGCAACGCCGTTCGTCGCTGGCTTCGTCGGTGCCAACAACAAGCTTTCAGGCAAGGCGGTGAGCATCGATGGGGAAATCGTTGAGGTGCTCGCTGCCGAGGGCTGGACGATCCACGCGCGCCGTCACGGAAGCGTTGCCGTCGGCGCCGCAGTCGAGGCGTTTGTCCGCCCGGAGGCCACAATTCTTGGTCGCAGCGCCGCGGAACTGCCCGCAGGACAACCGGCGCACAGTGGCGTAGTTGAGAGCCTGCTGTTCGATGGAGCGAACTCGGCCGTGCTGCTGCGTGAAGAGAAGACCCGCTTCGAGTTTCGCATCGCGCTCCCGCAGACCGGACAATTCGCCGACCTGAAGGTCGGTGCCCGCGTGTACTTTGCCTTCGATCCCGAGCGCGCGATCTGCTTCAGCGTGACGCCCCGTGGCTGACGGTATCGCCACCTCCAACTGGCATCGGCGCCTGATGCTCGGGCTGCTGCTCGCGCCGGCGCTGCTGTGGCTGTTCGGGCTGATCCTGCTGCCGCACGCGGACCTGCTGCAGCTCTCGTTGCGCGAACGCGTGGCGCCGCGGGTGTATGTGCCGAGCCTGGCGCAGTTCCGGGCCTTCTTCGACGAGCCGCTGTACTGGCATGTATTCGTGCGCACCGCGGTGATGTCAGCGATCGCGACTGCGCTGACGCTGGTGGTCGCGTTCCCGATCGCCTGGACGATCGCCAAGTTGGCACGCGGGCGCATGAGCGCGCTGCTGTTCGTCGTGTGCCTGATCCCGTTCTGGGTCAGCGAGACGGTGCGGACGCTGGGCTGGATGATCCTGTTGCGTGAATCAGGCGTACTGCCGGCACTGCTGGTGAAGCTTGGCATCACGCAGATGCCGGTCGAGCTGCTCTATCACGATGCGACGATCCTGGTCGGCCTGGTGTACACCTCGCTGCTGTTCATGGTCGTGCCACTGGTAGGGAGTCTTGAAAGCCTGGATAACACGCTGATCGAGGCCGCCTACGACCTGGGGGCCAAGGGTGGCTCGATCCTGCGCGAGATCGTGATTCCGCACGCCGCGCCTGGAATCACCGCCGGCTGCATCGTGGTGTTCATGCTGACCCTGGGCAACTACCTGACTCCGACCATGCTCGGTGGCAAGAACTCGCAGTGGTTTACCGAGACGATCTACACACAGTTCATCACGCGCTTTAACTGGGAGCAGGGCGCGGCCTTTGGCTTCCTGCTGCTCGGCCTGTCGACCGCGATGGTGTGGCTGGGCCTGAAGTTAAGTGGCCAGCGCTTCAGCGACGTGATGCGCCGCTCATGATACCGAGCCTGCCAAGACCCGCCTGGCTGCGCGCCGCCACCTCGCTGTACGTCGGCGCATTCCTCGTCTTCCTGTTCATGCCGCTGGTGACCGTGGCGGTGTTCGCGTTCAACAATGCGCCCTATCCAGCGCCGCCCTGGCATGGTTTTACGCTCGACTGGTTCCTCGGCAACGAGGCGCAGGGGCGCACCGGTTTGTTTGGCGATTCGGAGCTGCTGGGCAGCATCTGGACCAGCACGATGGTTGCGATCTGGGTGACGGTGCTGTCGGTGCTGATCGGCACCGCGAATGCCTTCCTGATGGAGCGCGCCAAGTTTCCCGGCAAAGGCCTGCTCTCGGTGCTGATGCTGACGCCGCTGGTGATCCCGGGCGTGATCCTCGGCATCTCGATCCTGGCTTTCGCCAGCCGCATCGCCGACCTGTGCAGCGACATGTTTGGCCTCGATCTGGATTTCCTGCGCCCCGGACTGCCACTGGTGGTGCTGGGCCAGTTCTCGTATATCGCGGCGATCGCCACGTTGACGATCAGCGCGCGGCTGAAGCGCTTTGATCGGACGCTGGAAGATGCCGCGCTGAATTTGGGCGCTTCGCAGGGCGCGGTGCTGCGCACGATCACGCTGCCTTATCTGCGCCCGGCGCTGATCGGCTCGGCGGCGATCTCGTTCCTGATGTCGTTCGAGAACTTCAACACGACGCTGATGCTGGTCGGATCGGATGCGCCGCTGACGATCATGATGTATGGACGGATGCGCGAGGGCGCGACGCCGGTGCTGAATGCAGTCAGCCTGTTCCTGATGGTCGCATCAGCGGTTCTCGCGCTGACGCTTCTGCGACGCGGTAAGCGCCCGCAGGAAAGTTAGGCGCATCTGCGCTCGCCGCGGATTCGACCGTGTGGCGGTGGCCGAGGCCGGCCAGATACTCATTCAGGCGTTTCCGGTCGGCGGCTGAGGCAGCAAGGCCGGTCTTGGTGTGCCGCCAGTACAGATCCTCGCTGCTGCTCGCCCACTCCTCGCGCAACAGGTAGTCCACTTCACGCTGGGTGAGCCCACCGCCGAAGCTCTGGCCCAGGCCGGTGCGGCTTTTCACACTCTCGAGCACGCGCTCCAGCCGCGTCCCGTAGGCATGCACGAGGCGGCGTAGTTCCTGCGGCCACAGGAACGGCCAGCGATGCCAGGCACTCTCGCTGTAAGCACGCAGACCCGCCGGACCGAAGTCGCCACCGGGCAGCGGTGTATCCGCCGTCCACGGCGGCGCCAGTCCTGGCAGGTAGGCTGCCAGTCGGGCAAGCACCCGCTCCGCGAGCGGCCGGTAGGTCGTGATCTTGCCGCCGAACACCGAGAGCACCGGCGCGGCGCCGGCCGGCGCATCAAGCTCGAGGGAATAATCTCGCGTAAGTTCCGAGGCTGCGGCATCCGGGCTGTCGATCAGGGGACGCAGGCCCGCGTAGCTCCATACCACGTGTTGCGGCGTGATCGGCTGCCTGAAGTAGCGATTGACGGTCTCGCACAGGTAGTCAGTCTCCTGCGGCGTGATCGACGCGCGGCCGGCGGCCTCGCTCCAGTCGATATCGGTGGTGCCGATGAGCGTGTATTCGCCCTGGTAGGGGATCACGAACACGATGCGCCGGTCCGGATTCTGCAGCACGTAGGCCTGATCACCCGTGTACAGACGCGGAACGACGATGTGGCTACCCTTGACCAGTCGCACACCGGGACCGCTGCGCACACCGATGCGCTGATGCAGCACCTCGGCGACCCACGGGCCGGCCGCGTTCACGATGATGCGGGCGCTGACCGCATAGCGTTCGCCGCTCGCGACCTGTTCGATATGTGCCTGCCACTGGCCCTCGTGACGCGCGGCGCTGAGCAGCCGGTGGCCGATGCGGATCTGGGCGCTGCGCTCGGCGGCATCCTTGGCATTGAGTATCACCAGGCGACTGTCATCGACCGTGCAGTCGCCGTAGCTGAAACCGCGCGCAATGCCAGAACGCAGCGGCGCGCCCAGCGGGCTCGATGCCAGGCGGATCGAGCGTGAACGCCCGACGCTGCTGCCGGGTGCCAGCAGGTCGTAGGCCAGCAGTCCGGCCCGCAGCATCCAAGAGGGTCGCTGCTGGGCATGGTGTGGCAGCACAAAGCGGGCGCGCGCGACCAGATGCGGAGCGATGCGCAGCAGCCGCTCACGCTCCTTCAGGGCTTCGCGCACCAGTCGCAGCTCGAAGTGCTCGAGATAGCGCAGGCCCCCGTGGATCAGTTTCGAACTGGCCGAGGAGGTGTGATGAGCCAGACCCGCCTGCTCTATCAACAGAACCCGCAGGCCACGCCCCGCCGCGTCCCGGGCGATACCGGTACCGTTGATGCCCCCACCCACCACCAGCAGATCAAAGTCCCGGCCGACGTTCACCTGAGCTCCCGAAAAGCGACATTGAGCGCTAGAAAATATTCGTTTTAGAATATATTGTGTCTGAAATGTTGACAAGCGAACATTTTGACACCCATGGCCTTCGTCCCGGTTCGTCCAGGCGGTCGATGCGGGGAATCAGCCTTCGGGCCGGCTGGCGACGTGCAGCGTGACGCCGCCGGCGGCAAGCCGGTCGCGCAGGGCCGGCGGCGGCAGCGTGTCGGTGAACAGGGCGGTGACCTCGCCCAGCGTGCCAAGTCGCACCATTGGATGTCGCGCAAATTTGGTGTGATCGGCGAGCAGGAAGGTGGCGCGCGAGTTCTTGATGATCGCACGCGCCGCGCGCACCTCATCGTAGTCGAAGTCCAGGAGAGTGCCGTGCTCGTCGATGCCGCTGATGCCGATAATGCCGTAGTCGACGCGGAACTCGCCGATCATGTCGCAGGCGGACTGGCCAACGACGCCCCCATCGCGATTGCGCACGGTGCCGCCGGTGATCATCACGGTGAAGCTCGGATTGCGCGTCATGATCTGCGCGACGTTCAGGTTGTTGGTGATGATGCGCAGGTCCTCGTGTCCGAGC
>JBEKOK010000195.1:0-11955 GCA_049521875.1 Steroidobacteraceae bacterium | reverse complement strand
CTTTAGGTCACTCCCTGGCAGTCATCATAACGCCGGCCACCCGGCCGGCCACCAGTAGATCAAAGTCCCGCAAGTCTGCGAGCGCCGCGGCAGGTCTTATCGTCAAACGGCCAGTGCCTATGACGGAGCTTCCCAGGGAAACGGCGGAAGCTTTTCGAATGCGGCGTGCATGGCAGCATCCCAGCCGCGGCTCATCTGGCTGAACAGCAGCGAACCCTCATCGAGTCTGAGCTGCTGCGAAAACTTCAAGGCATCGCTCGGCAATATCGCCAGGTCGATCGGCGGTCCGACCGACAGGTTGGACTTGAGAGCGGCATCGAAGGAAATCAGCGCCAAGCGGGCCGCATCGTTCAGCGACAGGGTCGTATTGGCGATGCGCGAGAGGATCGGCTTGCCGAACTTGAATTCGCCGAGCTGCAGGAACGGAGTCTCGGGACTGGCCGCCACGTAGTTGCCCTCCGGATGGATCAGGAACAACTCGGGCGCGCGACCGGCGATCTGCCCACCGAGGATCAGCGTCGCACTGCCGCTCACACCGCCGCTGCGGAAGGCGAGGTCGTGGGCCTGCTCGATCGAGAACAGTGTCTGCCCGAGATAGTGCGCGGCCTCAAACATGTAGCGGACCGAGCGCAGGCTGGTCTGCTCGGGGCCCCGATCCAGATCGCGCCGCACGCTATCGAGCAGTTCCTGGGTTGTGCCGAGATTGCCGGAGGTCAGGATCACGAAAATCCGATCCGGTGCCGGCTGCAGGGTATGGAGCTTGCGATAAGTACTGATGTAGTCGATACCGGCGGTAATCCGCGAATCACTGGCAAACACCAGACCCGCATCAAGCTTGATACCAAGGCAGTAGGTCATGGTCGCTCCACTTTCAATGCGCCGGGAAGGCAACGGTTTGCTGGCGGACGAACGGCGCCTGCCTGCCGGTCGCAGGACACTTCATCCCTGCCGCCACTTGAACAGCATCGCGCCCAGCATCAGGTAGATCACACTCATCGCCGCCAGCGCCAACAGGTGTGGGGCGATCTGGGCCAGCGTCGCGCCATCCAGCATGATCGCACGCGCACCCTCAATCAGGTGTGTAAGCGGCAACAGCTGTGCGGTCAGTTGCAGCAGGCGGGGTGCGCCATCGATCGAAAAGAACACGCCGCACAACACCATCATCGGCGTCGCAATTACATTCAGGATACCGCCGGCCAGCTCCTCGCTGCTGATACGCGCCGACACGACCAGTCCCATCGCGATCATCGAGAAGATCGCCAGCACCACCAGCAGCAGCAGGTTCCAGTAGGAGCCTTCCATGCGCAGGTGCAGCAGCAGCCGGCAGGCCGTGAACACAGCAGAATTGATGACGAGGATCAGCAGCAGTCGCGAGACCAGCTGCGCCAGCAGGAACTCGAAGGCCCGGAGCGGCGTTGCATTGAGCCGTTTCAGATAGCCGCTCTTGCGATAGCGCACGATCACGTAGCCAATGCCGAACAGGCAGGCAAACATGATGTTCATGCCGAGCACGCCTGGTGTCACCCAGTCGACATAGCGGGTCTCGGCGCCGCTGGTTTCCTGGCGCGCCAGTGGCGGACCGCCGGCACCGCGCAGCAGCTGCTCAAGCACCTTGCCGCGTGGAGACTGGGTGTTGATCCAGTAGCGGCCATCGGCCGTCGTCAGGTCGATCAGCATGTCGATGCGCTGCAGCTGCACCTTGTGGATCGCGGCCTCACGCTCCGGCTCGCGATAGAACTGCACCTGCGGGGTCGCGAACATCGGGTGCAGTTGGGCGTTGAGGAGTGTGCCTTCGGGTGCCAGCACCGCGACCTTGAAGAGCGGCTGTCCGGGACCTGAGAACACATAGCCCAGGCCAAGCACCAGGAACACCGGGAAGATGACATTCCAGGAGACCGCGGAGCGATCGCGCATGAACTCGAGACTGCGGGCCCAGGCCGCCGCCCGCAGCCGTCGCCACGAGGCGCTGATCGGATTGCTCATGCGCGCAGCTCCTGTCCGGTCAGGTCCAGGAACAGATCCTCGAGGGTCGGCTGGCGGATGCGCAACTGGGCCAGCGAAGCGCCCGCCTGCAGCAGCCGCGCGAGCACCGCATTGACATCCTGGGTGTGCAGCTCGGCGAGGTCACCTTTTTCCTTGAAGGCCAGCGTAGCGCCGAGTTTACGGGCCTCCACTGCCGGCAATTCAAGGACGGCCTCGTCGAAGTGGCCGGCCAGCAGCGCTGCCGGGCTGCCACTGGCGATGATCTTGCCGTGATCCATGATCACCAGTTGATCACACAGCAGGTGCGCTTCCTCCATGTAGTGCGTCGTCAGCACGATGGTCTTGCCCTGCGCCTTGGCCCCCTGCACCAGGTCCCAGAAATTGCGTCGCGCCTGTGGATCCAGGCCGGTCGTCGGTTCATCGAGAAACAGCACTTCCGGGTCATTGACCAGTGCAATAGCCAGCAGCAGGCGCTGGCGCTGACCGCCGGAGAGTTTGCTGGCGTCGCGGTCGAGGAATTCATCCAGGCGGCACAGAGCGATCAGCTCCGGCAATGCCCGGCGCCGCGGATAGAGCGCGCTGAAGAAACGCAGGTTCTCGCGCGTGGTCAGGTGCTCCTGCAGCGAGGTGCTCTGAAACTGGATTCCCACACGCTCGCGGTAGTGACTGCCGAGCGGCGCGTCGCGGAACAGGACTTCGCCCGAGCTCGGACTCAGCAACCCCTCGAGCATCTCGATCGTGGTGCTTTTGCCAGCCCCATTCGGGCCGAGCAGGCCGAAGCAGCAGCCTTCTTCGACTTTGAAACTCACACCGCCAACGGCGCAGACGCGCGGGTACTGCTTGGTGAGATCGCGGGCTTCCAGAACAGTCGTCATAGGCTTGATTCGGATCCACTGGGAAGCGCCGGTCGGCGGGCCGCAAAGCATAGCAAAACAAAGGCTACAGGTTGGCCGGCGCCTGCTGGTCGCTGCCCTCAAAGCCTGTGCGGATCTGGGCGGCGGCGAGCTGTTTTTCGAAACCAACCGCATCCTGGCGCCGGCAATCAGGCCCTATGAGTCGGTCGGCTTCGTGCATGCGCCCGAGCCGGCGGCGCCTTCGCGCTACGTGCGTGCCGATGTCTACATGCGCTATAAAGGCGGACTATGAATTCCGCACCGGCTGTCAATCGCCCGGCACACGTGCTGTTTGCCAGTCTGGTCGGCACGACGATCGAATTCTTTGACTTCTATATCTACGCCACCGCAGCGGTGCTGGTGTTCCCGAAGCTCTTCTTCCCGGCCGGAGATCAAACCTCGGCTACGCTGCAATCCTTTGCCACCTTCGCGATAGCCTTTTATGCACGCCCGATCGGTTCGGCGCTGTTTGGCCATTTCGGTGACCGCATTGGGCGCAAGACAACGCTGGTCGCGGCACTGGCCACGATGGGTGTGTCGACCTTCGCCATTGGCGCGCTGCCCGACTATGCACACATCGGTCTGCTGGCCCCGCTGCTGCTGGCGCTGTGCCGCTTTGGACAGGGCCTGGGCCTGGGCGGGGAGTGGGGCGGTGCGGTTCTGCTGGCCGTTGAGAATGCACCGCCTGGGCGGCGTGCCCTCTACGGGATCTTTCCGCAGCTGGGTGCGCCGATCGGATTCCTGCTCTCCGGCGGTACCTTCCTGCTGCTGTCCGAGAACCTGAGCAATGCCCAGTTCATGAGTTTTGGCTGGCGCATCCCGTTTCTGGCCAGCGCGGTGCTGGTCATCATTGGTCTGTATGTGCGGCTGAAGATCAGCGAGACGCCGGTATTCCGGGCAGCGCTTGACCAGGCAACGCGCGTGCGCGTGCCGATGTTCACGGTATTCCGGGAGCAGCCGCGGGCATTGCTGATCGGCACTCTAAGCTCGCTCGCCACCTTCGTGCTCTTCTACCTGATGGCGGTGTTCGCACTCTCCTGGGGAACTTCTGCACTGCACTTTGCGCGCGGCCAGTTTCTGATCATGCAGCTGGTATGCATGCTGTTTTTTGCCGTGGCGATCCTGATCAGTGGACCGCTGGCCGAGCGCGGCCGGCGACGCGCACTGATCGGCGTAACGATCGCGATCGGCCTGTTCGGGCTGGTATTTGCGCCGCTGTTCAGTGTCGGAAGCGGCGGCGCCTTTGCAATGCTGGCCATTGGCCTGACGCTGATGGGACTGACGTATGGCCCGCTGGGCACGGTGCTTTCAGAGCTGTTTCCCACGCGCATCCGCTACACCGGCAGCTCACTCTCATTCAATCTTGCCGGCATCTTTGGAGCCTCACTCGCCCCGTACGTCGCGACGTGGCTCGCGAAGAATCTCGGGCTCGCCTACGTGGGCTACTACCTCACCGCCGCCGCCGTATTGACATTACTGGGACTGCTGGCGCTGCGCGAAAGCAAGGACCAGCTACTGTAGTGCTCTCCCGCGTGCACTTGAGATGCCGCAGGCGTGCATTGCATCGGTCGCCACCAGACCAACTTGCCTCGGTCGTGCAGGTGGCCTACCGTGCCGAGCAGTTCACTGACCGCTACGGAAGGCAGCCCGATATGAACGACAGGCGATTGCTGGCACTGCTTGGCACAGTGCTCTTGTGCGGGTTCTCGGCCTGCTCCTCTACACCGCCGCCCGCCCCGGCCCCTGCGCAGGTCGCGGCCGTTGCTCCGATTGCCCCCGTGTGCTCGGCATTCCCGCACGGTGGCGTGGAGGAGATCACCTCGAACGACACCGTGCCAGAGGCCGACAGCATCGACTGGTCTACAACGTAAAAAACCTCGCCAACGGCCCCTATATCATCATCGCGCAGTTCGACACGATTCACCGCCGGGTGACGACCGATGGAGATTTCAGGAACTACTCGGCACTCAAGCACGCCTCCGGCTTGGTCCGCCTGTGCTTTCCGGTGGCGATGATCTGGGATTATCCCAATATTCGTTGGCCATTGGTCGCACATTTCTACCTGAACCGGGCGTACGCCGGCGGCGGCGAGGTCATCGCGCACAGCGACACGGTCAAGTTCATCAGCGCGACTGTGCCCCCGGCTGCGCGCAATCAGCCGCCGGTCAATGATGCTGAGGTACCGGAGGACTATCAGGCGGCTCTGACCACGATGTACTTTGCCTTCATCGATTACGGCACGCGGGCAGTTGTCTGTGCTGAGCACTTTCAGGACTTAAGTATGGCGATTCACGCCGCTTACAAGGACTGGCAAGACCATTACGGTGCCATGCAGACGTCGATCACGATGCAATACCGTGACATGCAGAGCCGTCTGAATGGCAATACCGGCCCAACGGTAGAGGGGATGACGCAATTGCAGCGGGAGAAAGTCCGTCAGAGGCTTGGGGCGCAGGCGCCGGAGAAGCTGCGACCACGCTGCGAATCCGATGTCAGTTTCCTGAATTCACCCGAGAGCAATCCCGAAGTCCACTTCGCCAAGCTACTGGCCACGATTCGAAGCTATAACCCGGCGCCGTCCAAACCGTAGCTGCAGCGTTCTCACCGCTAGGCTCTCGAACGCATCGTTTAGCACGCGTGTCGCGAGGGCTAGGCCGTAGTCCCCGGCAGCCGCCGCTCAATGGCGGATGCGGCGAGCTTCAATTCACTGGCGAGGGATTTGATGCGTGCCGGCTTCATGCGCTCGTGAATGGCGGCGACCGTCACCGAGGCGACCGCAGCGCCCAGCGAGTTCTTCACCGCAATGCCGACGGCTGAGACGCCACGCGTCACGCGATCGTGCACGACCGCATAACCGCGCTTGCGTGCTTCCAGGACCGAAGCGCGCACGTCTTCAGTCCGGTTTGGCAGGAAGCCCGGGTCCTCGGCAATACGGCTCAAGACTTCTGACAGCTCCTCGTCGCTGACGATCGATAGGATTGCGAGGCCGCCGGCACCCAAGCCCAATGGACGGCGGCTGCCGACATCAATCTCAAGCACGCGGATCGGAGACTGGCCTTCATAGCGATCCAGGCACACCGCCTCGAAGCCGCTACGCCCGATCAGATAGACCGTGTCATCCACGGCCTCTGCCAGGGCGGCAAGCACCGGGCGGCAGATCGGACGGATATCAAATTGTGCCGAGGCGGCGAGCCCGAGCTCAAAAGCCATGACACCGAGCGTGTAGCGGCGCGTCGAGGCAAGCTGCAAGACCATGCGCTCGCCGATCAGTTTGCGCAGCAAGCGATGCACGGTGCCATGCGGCATTGCAGTTGCCGCAGCCAGGTCGGTCAGTGCCAGGCCACGCGCACCAGAGCGCGCCAGCAGGCGGATCAGCAACATCGCGCGACCGAGTGGCCCGTGCGCGCGCGTGCCTGACTTGGAGGATTTAGTGATGTTCATTCAATGAACACGTATGACGTTTCCTACTATCTACCGAGCAAACATAGCTGTTTAATCTGGCCACGGCAAGGAACGACTTGTCCATTAAACGAACATCTATCAGGGGCGTCAAGACAAAATAGCGGCGCGGGCACCTCGTTCCACAGACTGTAAGTGGTATCAGAGGAGGCTCCCGAGTGAAGGCTGGTGCACTGGCGCCAGAGACCTTGGCCAGGATCCGCTGCAGACGAACGGGGGGTCAGAATGTTGTGCCAGAGAACGCATCACGCCGCCTTGCAGATCGCGCGCGCGCCTGAGACTCAAGGCATTCGCTCGCTTCGGCGGCCCTACTAAGCGATGCCCCAGCCATGATCTTTGCAACACTTTCGGGCCACGGTCGCGACGGATCGCTGCTGGTTGTAAGCAGGGACCGGCAGCAGGCGGCCAGGGCCGGCGCCGAGTGCCCGACGTTGCAGTACCTGCTCGATCATTGGGAGGCGCAATACCCAAGGCTTCAGCGGCTTCACGCTGAACTCGATGACGGCCACGCCGCAGGGGCCTTCAGGATCGACGTTCGCGCGCTGCTCGCGCCATTGCCACGGGCTTACGCCTTCCTCGATGGCAGCGCCTACCCGCATCATATGTCCGTGATCCGCCAGGTGCGCGGCGCCCGCATGCCGGACAATTTTCTCGAGAAGCCGCTGATGTACCAGGGTTGCTCCGATCCGTTTCTCGCGCCCACCGCGGCGATCGTGTTGCGCGAGGATGCCTCCTACGGCATCGATATTGAGGCTGAAGTCGTCATCATCACCGGCGATGTGCCGCAAGGCATCTCAGCCGAAGAGGCGCCTGGCTATGTGCGCCTGCTCGGGCTGTTGAATGACGTCTCGCTGCGTGGGCTGATTCCGGATGAGATCGGACGCGGCTTCGGTTTCCTGCAGGGCAAGTCCCCCAGCGCCATGGGCCCGTTCGTCGTCACACCGGATGAAGTGGGCGAGCTGTGGGACGGCAAGCTGCTGTCGGGGCGCTACCAATGCGATATCCGTGGCACGCGCATCGGTGATCTGGAGCCGGGCGAGGATGCAGTCTTCAACTACGCCGATCTGATCGCGCACGCGGCCAAGACCCGGGATTTGCCCGCCGGAACGGTGATTGGTGCTGGCGCACTGGCCAATGCGGATCGTGAGCGCGGTTGCGGCTGCATTGCCGAGCTGCGGGCCCGTGAGCATCTGGCCAGCGGTGCACCTCAGACCAACTACCTGCACTTTGGCGACACGCTGCGCCTCGAAATGTTCGACCGTGATGGCCGCTCCATCTTTGGCGCGATCGAGCAAACCGTAGAGCGCTGGCCCGGCCAGCCCGAGTCGATGGTGGGTGTGCGAGCGGGGAGAAGCGGTGCCGGTACGGCAACCGCTTCGGCAATGAGCCATGAATAAATGCAAGCAGCGCGCGGGGACCGCCAGCGGGCACCGGCGCGCGGATAGCGAGCGGGGCAAATCATGAAGCGGAAAGCGGATCGAACAAGCGTTGCGCTGCTGGTGCTCGGATGTGCGATTGCACTCGGCAGTTGCAGCAAGCCCGAAGTCCCGCAGGGAGATACCTGGGCGTCCATCGCCAAGTTACCTGACTGGTCCGGTGTCTGGGTGCTCTCTGCCGACACCGGCGGCAAGGAAGCCTCTGAAGACAGTTTCGGTACCGACAACGGCCGGGTGCCACTGACGCCTAAGTACAAGGAGCTGCGCGATGCCGCGCGCGCCGCACGCGCGCAAAACAGCCTCTCTAACTGTCTCCCGGCTGGTACTCCAGGGGTCCTGCAGCACGGCTTTCTGCACGAATACCTCTTTACGCCGGGGCGCGTCACGGTGCTGATTGAGGATGGCGAAATCCGACGCATCTACACCGACGGCCGCGCGCACGAAAGTCTCGATGACCTGCGTGACAGCTACATGGGCGATTCGATCGGCCACTGGGACGGGCCGACGCTCGTCGTCGACACCATCGGCTTTCCCAAAGGCTCGCTGTTTCAGAATCACGGGCTGCTGGCGACCCGCAACTCGCACCTGATCGAGCGCATCACACGCAAGGATGCGGACCATCTGGAGATCGACAGCACGCTCACCGATCCCGAAATCTTTGCCAAACCGTATGTCTACACACGGGTGTACTTGCGCTCAACGCTGCCGCTGGGCGAGCCGGCCTGCGCGCAGAACAACCGCGATAACGGCGAGACCATTGATCTGACGCCGCCGCCGGAGAATTAGCATGAAGCCAACGCTCAGCCGCAAGGCCGCTTCACTCGGGCTCGTCAGTCTGGTGGCGATCGCAACCAGCACCAGTGCGCAGGCACACCACTCGCAGGTGCTGTTCGACATGACCAAGTGTCTGACGCTGACCGGGACGGTGCGCGACTGGCAGTTCCAGTCGCCGCACTCGTGGCTGTGGATCGTCGCCACCAACGGCAAGGGAACGACCGATGTCTGGGGGTTTGAGGCCTCCTCGCCGCCGCAGATGGTAGAGGCTGAGCATCGCTGGAACCGCGACGTCGTCAAGAAAGGTGACAAGGTCACCGTGAAATACAGCCCGCTGAAAGACGGTCGCACCGGCGGGGCGCTCAACATTTTGACCTTGCCCGATGGTACGACGCTACGGGCAGCAACGCCTGCCTGCCAGCCCGCTCAACCGGCTGGCGCACCGGCGAAGTAACGGGTGGCCGTTCACTGAATATTGCGATGTTTTTTAGAGACTGTGGCCAAGCGGAAGACGCTTACCGCAAATAACTACCTTGATAAGTGGGGAGAACACTGTGAGAAGCAAACATTGGCTGTTGGGTCTGTCAGGACTCGGTGCCGCAAGCCTGATCTGTTCAACGGCGCTAGCCCAGACGGCGGCACCGACGGGTGCCACGAGCAACGATCTCGAAGAGGTTGTCGTGACTGCCGAGCACCGTAGTGTCGACCTGCAAAAGCTCGCGCTCTCGGTATCGGTGATCAGCGGTGATGAGATTGCCAATCAGGGCATGACCGACATCAGTCAGGTACTGCAGGATGTACCGGGCGTCGTAATGCAGGGCGGCGATGGCGGCCCCTCGCAACTGAGTGTGCAGGGCGGCGGCGGCCCACCCAACGTTGCAATCCGCGGCCTGGGCACTCCAACACCGAACACGACCGGCGCTGTTGCCGTCTACGAGGATGGCGTACTTGACACCGGCGGCGGCCTGAATTTCTACGACATGGCTCGCGTTGAAGTGCTGCGCGGTCCACAGGGAACCCTCTACGGGCGAGGCGCCACGGCGGGCGCGGTCAATCTGATCAGCAATGATCCGACGCAGACGTTCGAAGCCTCTGGCCGTGTGCAGTTTGGCAACTACGACATGGTCGGGACGCAAGGCGTCCTGAACATACCGTTGTCCAGTGACTGGTCAGTGCGCGCTGCATTCAATGAAGCCCACCATAGCGGCTACTTCAACAACGGCATGAGCAACGAGGATGACTACTCCGCCCGGCTCAAGCTCCTGTTCAGTCCCAATGAGAATTTCTCTGCGCTTGCGACCTATGAGACGTATGAATCCAATGGTACGGGCGACGGGCAGATCTATGTCGGGCACGGGGCCGCCGACGGCACTGTCTGTATTGCGCCGGCGCAGGTGGCTACGGTAGGGCCGAACCTGCCACAATGCAGCCCTGCGAACACTACGATACTTCCATCCAACCCGAATCCATCCAAGTGGAACGGCAGCCTGAACACCGCCGACAGCCTCGATCCGAGCCTGAACGCCCTCGGCTACGATCCGATCTCTTATCGCAAGACTGCACTGACTGTGAACTGGAACCTTGGCTTTGCCAGGCTTACTTATATCGGTGGCTACCAGACCGAGAACAGCACCTTCGGTACGCCCTGCGTTTGCTTTGGACCCGGACCGGGCGCCACCAACATGACCTACCAGGTCGTCAGCCAGCCCTTTGACCGCACCTGGACGCAGGAGGCGCGGCTGGCCAATGAAGGAAACTCGGCCTTAAGCTGGCAGGTCGGCGCTTACTACTACAGCAATCGCATGCAAAGTACGTTCAGTCCTGGCTACTATCCGGCCACGCAAGGCGTTGCCTACACCCCGGCGCTGGCGGTGACGCAGCCATTCGCTCCGGAGTCCGAAGGCTTCTTCGGCGAGGCCAACTACGCGCTCAGCTCAACGACCCGCCTGACTGCAGGTTTGCGCGAAACACTTGATCACGTAAATCAGGCCCTGATCATCCCGGCCTTTGGCGTCGATAACGTTAACGGCGAGAATCTTACCCACCTAGACTGGAAGGCCCGCGTGGATACGGATCTGAGCGGCGCGAACCTGCTGTATGCGAGCGTCTCGACGGGTTACCGCCCCGGTGCCTTCGTCAATGGTGTAGCTGGCCAGAATGAGCGTGTCACCGCTTACGAGGTGGGTTCGAAGAACCGGATGGCCGGGCCGATCACGCTGAACGGCGATGTCTATTACCTGGACTACAGCGGTTTCCAGAACGTGGAGACCGTGACCATCGACGGCGTCCCCGTCACCGAACTGATCCCGCTGCCTGCGAAGCTCTATGGCGCCGAGCTCGAAGCCAGCCTGCAGTTCGGCTCATTCGACAAGCTCTCGGTCTCGCCTGCCCTAGAGCACGCCACGTACACGGCGAACCTGGGTGCCAACCAGACCGATGGCGGGACGCTGCCCAATGCACCGAAGTTCTCGGTGTCGGCTCGCTATGAGCATATGTTTCCGCTCGCAGCAGGTGCGCATCTGAATCTGGAGGCTGACGCGCACTACCAGAGCAGCGTGTTCACGGATTTCAGTACGACGGATTATCCGTCAGGGGATCCGACGTTCACGCAAAAGGCTTACGCAATCTACAACGCTTCACTGAGGTTCGAACCTGCAAATGGCAAGTACTGGGTGTCGTTGTATGGAAAGAACCTGGGCGATACGCTGGTCAAGCTCACAGTTTACAATCCCAACCCGCCGTTTGCCTATGTTGGCGATCCGCTCACGTTCGGCGTGATGCTCAACGCCCGACTGTAGCGCACTCAGTGTGCAGCTACCGTGGATGCATCGATAGCGGAAGGGTTGCGTTCATTGCGCGCGCAACCCTTCCGCGTCCTGGATGCCTCAACATGGTGAACCACTGCTGCGTCGCTGCGCTCGCGGCCGCTAGGCGGCCTCGTTTGTCTAGATCCTGAACAGGATGGAGTCCCATGCGATTACCCTACGTCTGGCTGACAGCAACGCTCGCGCTCCTGGTGCTGAGTCCAACGAGTGGGGCGGCTGGCGGCAGTGCCTGCGATCGCAGTTGCCTGCAGGGCTTCGTCGATCAGACTCTGGCATCAATGATCGCGCACGATGCTGGCAGCCTGCCCCTGGCGCATGCGTATCTGGCAACTGAGAATTCGGCGCCCTCAGCTCCGGGACTGATGGTGGTCTGGCGCACGGCCAGCGCGGCCAAGAACCGCTACTACGTAATTGATCCGACCTCCGAGCAGATTTTCTTCATTACGACCCTGAGCGAGGGCAGCATCGATGCGCTGCTCTACGGGCGGCTAAAAATTCATAAGGCGCACATCAGCGAGCTTGAGCTCTACACCATCCGCTCGCGTGGCCAGGGTGGTTTTCAGTTCAGTGCCGACGGGGCCGCCA
>JBEKOK010000194.1:0-7228 GCA_049521875.1 Steroidobacteraceae bacterium | reverse complement strand
TGCATCGGCACCTTGGTGGTCGCAGGCGGCGGCCCCAGAAGCGTGCAACCGCTCAGCAAAATCAACGCGCCACAACCGCCAAAGAAGCTGCGCATGGGCCCCCCGGAGCAGTCCTCTCACGAAGCGCTGCGCTGCTCCAAAATACCGCTTACAGCCGGCCGCGCCGTCACTCGCCCAACGGCGATCGGACACTGGCTCAGCGAGGCGGATTTTACAGCACCCGGGACCTGACGTCAGGTCCACGCCCAGGCGCCACGTCGGGCAGCCTCGCCAGCCGCGGCGCGCCGGTCGCAGGGGCGATAGCCGGGTAGCTGCAGCGTGGGCACAAGCCGCTTGCTATATTGACGCCCCATTGCACCGCCCGGCGCGGCCTCGCGCAATCCTATAAGTGGAGCACTCATCGGCATGAGCTCGAGCAGCGAACGGGAAGTTAACCGCGTCTCCACGGCGGAGCTGCAACGGCGCTGGCAGGCGGTGCGCGCACAGATGCGCGCGCGGGAGATCGACGCACTCGTACTACAGAACTCCAGCGACTGGGTCGGCGGCTATATCCGCTGGTTTTGCAACGAGCCAGCAACCAACGGCTATCCCTCGAGTCTGGTGGTGCCGCTCGAGGGTGGCGTGACGCTGATCGAGCAAGGTCCCTTTGGTGGCCTGCGAACGGCCAGCGATGCGCAAACCGCGACGCACGGCATTGCCCTGCGGCTGACCACGCCCAGCTATCCCTCGGTCGCTTACACAGGCCACTACGATGCCGAGCTCGCATTGGCCGAATGCCAGCGGCTCGGCGCCCGCCACGTCGCGCTGGTCGCGCCGGCTGCGATGTACCACAGCTTTGGCGCGCATCTGCAGTCGTCATTGGACTCCAAGGGCGTCAGGGTCAGTGATGCCACGGACTTTGTTGACCGGCTAAAAGCCATCAAGAGCCCCGAAGAACAGTTGCTGATGCGCCAGGTCGCGCAGCTGCAGGATGAGGTCATGGCACGCCTGCAAACCTTCATTCGTCCCGGGCTGCACGATTTCGAGATTGCCGCCTATGCCCAGTACGTGGGCCAGCAACTTGGCAGCGAACAGGGCATATTCCTCGGCTCCTCCGCGCCTGCCGGGCAGGCAGCAAAGTTCCAGTCTCGCTTCAATCAGGGCCGCGTGCTCCAGGCCGGCGATGTCTACTCACAACTGATCGAGAACAATGGCGCTGGCGGCTACTACACGGAGCTGTCGCGGATTTTTGTGCTTGGACAAGCCTCAAGTGAACTCAAGGATGCGCATGCACGGGTACTCGAGGCCCAGCGCTTTGCACTAAGGCTGCTCAAGCCCGGCGTCGCCGCCCGCGAGGTCTTCGAACAGCATAACGCGTGGCTGCGCCAGCAAAAGATGCCCGAGGAGCGACGCCTGTCGATCCACGGCATGGGCTACGATATGGTCGAGCGACCGCTGATCCGTGCCGACGAGGACATGCTGATTGAGCCTGGCATGGCCATTATCGTGCATCCCGGGCTGCTCAATGAGCGCATGTTCGTGCACAACACCGACATCTATCTGATCGGCCCCGAAGGTCCGGGCGACTGCGTTCATCGCACGCCCAAGCAGATCTTCGAATTGGGTTGAGCCGGGCCGATCGCAGGTTCGCTGATGAACCAGAATCTCTACAGTGCATTTCACAGCGAGTTCCCCGCGCCCGAACACCCATGTCTGACGGATCCGGAGGGCTTGGCGATCAGCTACGGCCAGGTGCACGCGCGTTCGGCGCAGTTGGCGCAGCTGTTACGCGAGCGCGGCGTACAGCCCGGCGACCGGGTGGCGGTCCAGGTAGAGAAAAGCGCCGAGGTCATTCTGCTGTACCTGGCGGTGCTTCGGCTCGGCGCGGTTTATCTGCCCCTGAACACAGCCTACACGCTGGCCGAACTTGAGTATTTCCTCGAGGATTCCAGCCCGCGTCTGCTGGTTTGCGATCCGGCGCGCGCCCAAGCCCTTGACCCGCTGGTACGGCGGCTCGGCGTCGCAGCGCTGGAGACGCTCGGCGCCGATGGTCGCTCCGGCACGCTCAGCGCCGCGGCGGATGCGCACTCCGGGAACTTCAGCGATGCTCTGTGCACCGCGAGTGACCTGGCGGCGATTCTCTACACTTCGGGCACAACCGGCCGCAGCAAGGGTGCGATGCTCACCCACGGCAATTTGTTGAGCAATGCCCGCTCGCTTCGGGATGCCTGGCACTTTAATGCGCGGGACCGGCTATTGCACGCACTGCCGGTATTTCACATCCACGGCCTCTTTGTCGCCATCAACGTCACGCTGGCGGCCGGTGCGACGGCAGTGCTGCTGCCCAAGTTTGAGCCCGACCAGATCTTTGGGCATCTGCCGAACGCGACGGTTCTGATGGGCGTCCCCACATTCTATGTGCGCTTGCTGCAGGACTCGCGGCTGAGCCCGCAGAGTACCGCCTCGATCCGGCTCTTTATTTCAGGCTCGGCACCGCTGCTCGCCGAAACCCACCGCGCCTGGCAGATGCGCACCGGGCAGGCGATCCTCGAGCGTTACGGCATGACCGAGACCGGCATCAATACGTCCAATCCGTACGATGGCGAGCGCCGCGCCGGCACCGTCGGCCTGCCGCTTCCCGATGTGGAGTTGCGCGTTGTCGATCTGGAAACGCGGACGGCGCTCGGGCGCGATGCGCTCGGCATGATCGAGGTGCGCGGGCCAAACGTATTCGCCGGCTACTGGCGCAATCCGGAAAAGACCGAGTCGGAGTTTCACGATGGTTATTTCATCACCGGTGACATCGGCCTGATTGATGCACGCGGCTACGTACACATACTAGGACGCGGCAAGGATCTGATCATCTCGGGCGGCTATAACGTCTACCCGAAGGAAATCGAAGATGAGATCGATGCGCTCGAAGGCGTCGCCGAATCAGCGGTAATAGGGCTGCCCCACCCGGATCTGGGCGAGGGCGTCACAGCGCTGGTCGTAGCGCGCCAGCCGACGGCGCAGCCTAGCGAAGCCTCGATGCTCGAGCAGCTGCGCTCGCGCCTGGCACGTTACAAGTGTCCCAAGCGCATACTGTTTGTCGCCGATCTGCCGCGTAACACCATGGGCAAGGTCCAGAAGAACGTACTTCGCAACACCTATCAGGGGCTCTACACGCTGCCCAGCAACCGCTGAGGCTGGAATGAATCATGAAGCTGATCAGCTTTGCATTTGAAGGACAGGCCCGTCCGGGCCTGTGGCTTGGCGAGCAGGTGCTCGACCTGTCCGCTGCCGCGGCAATAGCCGGCGAGAACCTCGACTTCTCCTCGGTGCTGGCGATTGCACGTGGCGGCAATGCCCAGTGGCAGACATTGCGTCGAATCGAGAAGAACCGTGCAACCTTCAGCGCGGCCTTGCTGCCGGCCGCCGCTGTGCAGCTGCTCGCGCCCATTCCGCTACCAGCACGCAACGCGTTTTGTGTCGGCCGCAACTACCTGGATCATGTCAAGGAAGGCTACGCAAAGCGGGGCGCGGATGTGAAATTGCCGGAGGTGCCCCAGTTCTTTACCAAAGCGACGCATGCCATCAACGCGCCCGGCGCTGCGGTGCGGCTCGACACACGAGTAACCAAGCTGCTCGACTACGAGGTCGAGCTGGCGGTCATAATCGGACGCAGCGGCCGCGACATTACACCGGAAGCCGCCTACGAGCACGTCTTCGGCTATACGATTGCCAACGATGTCACGGCGCGCGACCTACAGCGGCGCCACGATCAATGGTTCAAGGGCAAATCGCTGGACACCACGTTGCCGATGGGGCCGTGGATCATTGATCCGGAAGAAATTGGTGATCCACTAACCCTTGAATTGTCGCTGACGGTAAATGGCGAGGAGCGCCAGCGGGCCAAGGTTCACCAGATGATCTTTGATATTCCGGCGATCATTGCCTCACTATCCGCAGGCCTGACACTGGATGCCGGCGATATCATCTGCACCGGTACGCCCGCCGGCGTCGGATTTGCCATGGAGCCAACGCAGCGGCTGCGTGGTGGCGATGTGGTGGTCGCACGTATTGATCGTATTGGTGAACTGACTAGCCCAATCTTGGAGGTCGGTGCACCAGCCTGAGTATCAGCACCGGCTGCCCCAGCAACTACTGGGATTGCCGTGGCTTCAACACCGGCGAGGTCAACGCACGGCCGCCGGCCAGAAGCCGGCGGCCGCACAAACGCGCTCTCCCATCACTGCGGATCGCTTGCGCCCTCAACGGTGACGGTAATGTCGCTCGGATTGTCGAGTACCAGCATGACCACACGGCGGTTCAACGCCCGCCCCTCCGGCGTCTTGTTGTCCGCAATAGGCTGCGTCTTTCCGTAGCCAACTGCAGTCACTTCTGCCGACGGGACGCCCTGTGCGATCAGGTAATCGCGTACCGCCTCGGCGCGATGCTGTGACAGCGTCAGGTTGTATGGGCCGCTGCCCACGCTATCCGTATGTCCCTGCAGCTCGATGCGCAGACGTGGGTGCTTGCTCAATCCTGAGGCCACTTGATCGAGAATTGGCTTGGAATCTCCCGTCAGGATTGCCTTGTTGAATTCGAAGTTCACCCCTTCCAGCGTGATCGCACCCTTGATCGGACAGCCATCTTTGTCCACTGCCACACCGGCGGGCGTACCAGGACACTTGCTGACTGGAGTCGGCGGCGGGGGCGGTGGCGGCGGCGGGAGGGACTCGACCACAGGCGGCGGCGGGGGCGGAGGTGCTGCAGCGACTGCTACCGGTGCTCGGCCCGGGCCAAAGGAGAACTGGAAGCCAAGGCTGGCCAGGAAGTCCACCGGGTGCGAAGCGGAGCCGCTGGTATCGTCCCAGCGCGCCTTGAAATCCGGCCGCAGACTGAAACTGCGCGAGTCATCCGAGTTTTCCCACATCTTGACGAACAAGCCCACGCCTGCCTGAGCCATGAAGTCCGTGGAACTGGTGGCGCTCGAGGCGGCGCTGGCACTGTCGCGCACGGCGCCGATGCCCAGCGAAATATAGGGCGCCACCGTTGCGGGACGATCGAACACCCGCAGTATGTCGAGCGAGCCGCCATAGAGGTTCAGGTGGCCGGCATCTCGGCTGTCCGAGAGCTGCTGCGTGCCATTCAGATTCAGCTCCGCGCTCCATTGCTCGCTGAGGTTGTTGCCCACTCCCACGCCATAGAGAAAGCCGTTGTTGGTGTGGCGGATGCCGTCGGGGCCAATCAGGCCGATCTGCGGGTCAAGATACCAATGGCCGACCTCATCGTCGGCGGCCGCGAGCAGCGGCGCTGTAAGTAGCAAGGCGCAGCAGAAAAAACGTTTCATCGGGGATTCCTTCATTGGCTCAGGTGAATTCAAAACGCACTCACGCACTATGCGTCTGTATTTTACAACAGGAAAGCTCAAAAAGTGCGTTTATCGGCTATTTTGCACATTCTGCACGACTTTCACGTTGTGTTTTTAATGAGACAACGCAGTCAGGCTTCGTCGCGGTGCACAGAAGCCGAAAGGTGTCCGCAGGCTGGGGAGGCCGCTCGGGCGAGCTGCCGGGCCGCCGCGCGCTGCACGCGCGGCAGCCCGGCGATTCACTATTCAGAACGAATACACCAGGTTGGCTGTTGCCACGGTATCCAGTTTCTTCAGTCCCGCCGGGGGCGTGCTGTTGTCCTTGATCGAATAGCCCAGGCTCAGAGCGAGCTTGGTCGAGATTTTGACCGCAAGTGCCAGATCGTTCGTAAACAGTGTGTCGCCAGTTCCCGATTCAATTAGCGCCTTGTCGGTCAATGTCGTAGTGGATGACAGCACCTGTGTGAAATCGAGGCCCGCCGTGGCCACTGCGCTGCTCGATGAGGGTTCCAGCGTGCGCGACACGACGTTGCCATCAGCGTCCTTGACGAGAATCTCCGGCCGCAGGTCGCGATAGCCAGCGCCCACCTGGACCGAGAGTTTGGTGCTGTCGGTATTGAAGAGCTTGTAGCCCAGACCAGCGGTCCCGCTGGCCTGAAACTGGAAGCCATCGAACAGATCGTGCTCGTAGCGCAAGCCACCGAACACAAAGACGTTCTGCGACAGCGTGTAGTTCGACTGCCAGCGGCCCTCGTAGCGCTCCGCGGAGGTGATGCCGTTGCTCACCCCATAGAGGCCGCCGACATAGAGCTCATGCTTCCAAGGATCTTCAAGCAGCGTCATGTCGAGGTTGGCATTGAGCGCGGTCGCATCGGTATTGCCACTTGATTCAAGGAATCCAAGCTGGCCCTTGCCCGTCCATACGCCCTGCGGCGGCGGCGGCGGATCCGCGGCTATGACGTTCGAGGCTGCCACGAGCGCGGCGACACAAGGCAATGCATATCTTGAGAACTTCATAATCATCCTTCCAATTACAGGGACTAGGTTTAGAACAAACTGCTTCTGTGACAGGCGAACGTGCGCGACTTCACGACGGCTGCGTGCCATGCCCGCTCAGATGGCGCAACAATTACTTTCAGGGACGCCGGCGCAGCAGATCGCGGATCTCGATCAGTAATTTTTCCTGCGCAGGAGGCTCCGGCGGCGGCGCATCAGGTGCGTGCGCCGGTGGCTTCTTCAGGCGGTTAATGCCCTTGAGGGCGAAGAAGAGCACGAGAGCGATGAGAATAAAATCAAATATTGTCTGGACGAACGAGCCGTACTTGATCAGCACATCCTTGCCGGTCGGATCTTTGCCCAAGGTCACTGCAAGATCGGAGAAATTCACACCGCCGGTTAATTTTCCCAACGCCGGCATGATCACATCGCCGACTAGTGACGAGACAATCTTGCCAAAGGCCGCGCCGACGATCACACCGACGGCCATGTCCACAACATTGCCCTTCATGGCAAATTCTTTGAATTCCGATGCAATGCTCATGTACTTCTCCCTGTAGCCGACTTGATGCCTGATGTCACTGTCCGGCTATCACGATCGACCCGTTTTTTTGAGGTGTAATCCGCCTGCAGTTCCGCATCTGGGCGAAACCTGCGGAGCGACGCGCTGAGGACGGCAGAGCCCTCCGGGCCCGGGCGTATCCATTAACGTGTCGCGGTACTTTCGCTGCCTGTGTGCGCGCCATGACAAGGCCCCGAAGCAGTCAAGCCCCGCAGAACCTACCCATGTGCGTCTCTGTTCACCTCAGGCGGCGGTCGGCTCTGAATGTCGTCCGACGAGACAGTCCTAAAACACTCAATCAAGGGCGCTTTCTTGGTTGTACGCCTTGAGTTAAG
>JBEKOK010000193.1:0-7244 GCA_049521875.1 Steroidobacteraceae bacterium | reverse complement strand
GCTTCGACCAGGGCGGCCTCCTGACCGAGCAGATCGCCAAGCACCCGCACTGCGTGCTGCTGCTCGATGAGATCGAGAAGGCGCACCCGGATGTCTTCAACCTGCTGCTGCAGGTGATGGATCACGGCACGCTGACCGACAACAACGGCCGCAAGGTTGATTTCCGCCACGTGATCATCGTGATGACCACCAATGCCGGTGCCCAGGAAATGAGCCGCCCGGCGATCGGCTTCATGCCGGCAGACAACACCAGCGATGGCATGGAAGCGGTGCGGCGGCTGTTCTCGCCCGAGTTCCGCAACCGGCTCGATGCGATCATCCAGTTTGCCGCGCTCGATCCCCCGACGATCGAGCGGGTGGTCGACAAGCTGCTGCTCGAGACCGAGGCGCAGCTTGAGCAGAAGGGCGTCTCGCTGGTGATCGAGGATGCGGCGCGTCAGTGGATTGCGGTGCGTGGCTACGATCCGAAGATGGGTGCGCGGCCGATGGCGCGCGTGATCCAGGAGCACGTCAAGCGGCCACTGGCCGAGGAACTGCTGTTTGGCAAGCTGGCCGGCGGTGGCACGGTGCGCGTGTCGGTGGCGGCCGATGGCAGCAAGCTCGAGATCGAATGCACCTCTGCCACGCCGACCGAAGTGACGGTCTAGCGCAACGCACTCAAGCTTTGAGGGATCGCAGCGCGCCGGGCGCGGCTGGGCTGCTAGCGGCCGCGGTAGACGATGCGGCCCTTGCTCAGGTCGTACGGCGTCATCTCGACCGTGACCTGGTCACCGGTGAGGATACGGATGTAGTTCTTGCGCATCTTGCCCGAGATGTGCGCGGTGACGATATGACCGTTCTTCAGCTGCACACGAAAGGTCGTGTTGGGCAGCGTCTCGACGACTTCGCCTTCCATCTGAATCGCATCTTCTTTGGGCATGCCGCTCAACTGGTATACGGGACGGGCGCGAATTCTGCATAAACCCCGCAGGCAAAGCAATGCAGGCGGGGCTTTAATCGCTAAGCGCCGATCGCGAGCCGACGGCGCACCTGAAATAGTGCGGCCAGGGCGAGTCCGGACAGCCCGAGGAGCCCGAACGCCCCGCCCCCGCCGGTATAGCCGGCACGGTGGGTGACCTGAACCTCGGATTTGCCGGCTTTGATGTCGGCTTCCAGCTGCGTCAAAGCCACATCAAAGTGCTCGATCAGTTGTGTGCTGGCGGCATTGAGGCTGTCGGTATTCTGGTTGCGCGCCACCGTTCCGGAGCCGATCAGTGCCGTGTTGCGTGCACGGGTGTCGGTGCCGCCGGCACGCAGCAGCAGTGTGCGGGAATTGGGATCAACCACGGCCAGGTCCACCAGCGTCGTGACATCCTCACGCGTGCCGTGCAGGAAGTAGGCGCCCACGATCGTCAGGTAGCCGATCGAGGAGCGCGTGTCATCCTGGTAGCCGATCTGGTCATAGGAGACCAGTGCCATGACATCGACGCCATACAGACGCTCGATGCCGGCCAGTCCCTCGAAGCCCCGCGAGCCCTGCAGGTAGTAGTCAGGAATGATCACGATCTGGCCGATGAAGCCGCGCGACTTGAAGTGCTCGGCAATCCGTTCAAGGATCTGTTCGCGCTGGGCAGGATCCGGCGCCTCGGTGCCGGCGCGCTCGGGCAGGAAGCTCAAGCCCACGCGCAGCGGCACCGGCAGCACCGGCAGGTTCTGGTGGTCCGCGGGTGGCGGGCCGCCCTTCGGATAGAGAAAGTCGACCAGGCTCGTCGAGGCGCCGGTGTGGATCGCGCGTGTCCGGCAGCCCGGACACAGTGCCGTGCAGCCGCTGAGCAGCACGGCGAGGGCGAGCAGGAGCACAGCGCAGGGAGCTTTCATGTTCGGATCCTCGGCAAGACGTGGAGATCACGCGGCCGGGAGCATCGGGCGCCGGGTGCAGTTATTGCAACCCACTTGAAATAAGTAGTCCTAATTGACATCAAAGTATTACTAAATAATACTTTGCCGCGATCCATTCCATTCACGATGACGACGGAGCGGCAGTCATGGCGCAACAGCAGCGGGTCCTCGCGGAACTGAAGCTCCTGCTGCGCGAGCGCGGCTGGACCTACGCCGATGTGGCGCCGAAACTTTCTTTAAGCGAGGCGAGCGTCAAGCGGCTGTTCTCGCGCGGCGGCTTCACGCTTGAGCGGCTCGATGCGCTGTGCGAGCAGCTCGGGCTCGAGATGAGCGATCTGTTCGAGCGCCTGCAGCAGCGCGAGAAACCCGCCAGTCGCCTGACTCATGCCCAGGAGCTCGAGATCGTCTCGGACCCGAAGCTCTTCCTGGTGACCTACTTTGTGATGAACCGCTGGTCCGCGGCCGAGATCCTCGCACGCTTCAACCTGAGCGAGCGCGAGCTGGAGCGCTACCTGATCCGCCTCGACCGGCTCAAGCTGATCGAGCTGCAGCCTGGCAATCGCACGCGGCTCAAAGTCACGGCGCCGGTGGCGTGGCGGCCGGGCGGCCCGGTGCAGCGCTACGTGCACAGGCGCCTGCTCAGTGAGTTCTTTGCCTCGGATTTCTCGCACGCGCACGCCGAGTTCACGATGTACGGCGTGATTCTCTCGGAAGGGGCGCTGGCGCGCGTCAAGCGCGTGCTGCAGAACACGCTGCGGGACTGCCAGGACATCAGTGCGCAGGATGCGGCGATGCCGCTCAGCGCCCGCAACGGCGCGGCCGTGGTGCTGGCCTTGCGACCGTGGACCTACAGCGGCTTTGACACGCTCAGGCGGCCGGCAGCGGATCCATAGCTGCCGTCAGTCGCGCCAGGAACTCCCCGCGCGGCAGCGCGCGACTGCCCAGGCTTCGCAGGTGCTGCGAAGCCATCTGGCAGTCGATCAGCTCGAGTCCGAGCGCCTCGCAGCGCTCCACGAGGCCGGCGAGCGCGGCCTTGGAGGCATCGGCGGCGCGGCTGAACATCGATTCGCCAAAGAACACGCGACCGAGGCGAACGCCGTAGAGGCCACCGACGAGCGCGCCGCGCTGCCAGGTCTCGAAGCTGTGCGCGTAGCCCAGTGCATGCATGCGCTCATAGGCGCTGATCATCGCCGGGGTGATCCAGGTGCCGGGACTGACCGCACGCGGCGCCGCGCAGGCACGGATCACGGCCGCAAAGTCCCCATCCTGCCGCCACTCATAGCCTGCGCGACGGATCGTGCGCTTCAAGCTCCGTGCACAGTGAAACTCGGCCGGCAGCAGCACCTCACGCGGGTCCGGTGACCACCACAGCACCGGCTGCCCCGGGCTGTACCAGGGGAAGATGCCGCGACGGTAGGCCGCCAGCAGCCGCTCAGGGGTCAGATCGCCGCCCGCGGCCAGCAGGCCGGCCGGCTCGGGCAGGGCCTGCTCGACCGGGGGAAAGCGATCGGGCGGATCGGCGGGGGCGAGCCAGGTGATCATGGGAGGGATTTTAGGCCCTCAGGCGCTCTCAAGGGCCTGCGCTGGTGGCGCGGAACGGCGTGTGCCGCGCCGCCTCGGCCGCATAGCTGTCAATTGCCACCGCCTCGCGGGCGAGGAAACTGGCCACCGCCTGGCGGAGCGCCGGATCGCCGATCCAGTGCGCTGACCAGGTCAGCGTCGGTTCAAAGCCGCGCGCGAGCTTGTGCTCGCCCTGCGTGCCCGGTTCGAAGCGCTTCAGACCTTCGGCAATGCAGTACTCGATGCCCTGGTAGTAGCAGGTTTCAAAATGCAGGCTGTGGAATTCCGCGCCCGCGCCCCAGTAGCGTCCATAGAGTGTGTCGTGTGAGCGGAAGAACAGCGCGCACGCGACCGCTTGTCCGTGCTGCAGCGCGAGTTTGACGATGAAGCGCTCGCCCATCGTGCGCGCGATCGCGCGAAAGAATTTAAGGTTTACGTACGGCAGGTGCCCATGGCGCTCGAAGGTCGCAGCGTGAAAGCCGTGGATTGTCACGAGCTGCGCCTCCTCGAGTTCGCCGCCGTGCAAGGTCTGGAATTCGATCCCCTGCTCGGTGATGCGGCGGCGCTCGCGGTGCACCTTCTTGCGCTTGGCCGAAGCAAAGGTGGCGAGGAACGCCTCGAAGTCGGCGTAGTCATGGTTGTGCCACTGGAAATGACAGTCGCGCCGCAGCAGCCAGCCGGCGCGCTCGGCCTCGACGCGCAGCCCCTCATCAATAAAGAGCGCATGCGCTGAGGACCAGCCACGTGCACGTGCCAGCGTGCTGATCGCACTCAGGGCCGCCCGGTGCAGTGCCGGATTCGCATCGGCCGCCGCGCACAGCAGGCGCGGACCGGTCGCTGGCGTGAACGGAATCGCCAGCAGCAGCTTGGGGTAATAATCCAGGCCGCGCGCCTCCCAGGCGCGTGCCCAGGCGAAATCAAACACGAACTCGCCCCACGAGTGGGCCTTCAGATACAGCGGCGCCGCGGCCACGAGCCGCTCGCCATCCTTGATCAGCAGGTGATGCGGGCCCCAGCCGGTGGCTGCGGTGACCGCCCCGGAGTGCTCGAGCGCGGCGAGGAATTCATGACAGATAAAAGGGTAGTCACCGGCCAGCGCGTTCCAGCGTGCCGGCTCGATCTGATCGATGCTCGTGAGCCATTGCGCATGCAGGGCCCGGCCCGTCAACGCGCACCGTCCGCGAGCCCCTCGAGATAGCGGTCGGCATCGAGCGCCGCCATGCAGCCTGACCCGGCCGAGGTGATGGCCTGGCGGTACACGTGATCGGCGACATCGCCGGCGGCGAACACGCCGGGTGCGCTGGTCGCGGTCGCATCGCCGTTCGCGCCGCCATGCACCTTGATATAGCCACCGTGCATGTCGAGCTGGCCGTGGAAGATCCCCGTGTTGGGCGTGTGGCCGATCGCGATGAACACCCCGGTCACGTCCAGATCCTGGTGCGCGCCGCCGCCGACGGGCAGCACGCGTACGCCAGTGACGCCGCTGCCGTCGCCGAGCACTTCACCGACGCTGTGGTTCCACAGCAGCGAGACCTTGCCGGCGTGCACCAGCGAATGCAGGCGATCCTGCAGGATGCGCTCGGAGCGCAGCTTGTCGCGCCGGTGCACCAGCGTCACGTGCGAGGCGATATTGGAGAGGTAGAGCGCTTCCTCGACCGCGGTGTTGCCACCGCCAATCACCGCGACGCGCTGGCCGCGGAAGAAAAACCCATCGCAGGTCGCGCAGGCCGAAACGCCCTTGCCGCGGTAGTGCTCTTCGCTTGGCAGGCCCAGGTAGCGGGCCGAGGCGCCGGTGGCAATGATCAGCGCATCACAGGTGTACTCGTGCGAATCGCCCTTGAGGTGAATCGGCTGGGCGCTGAGATTCACCGTGTGGATGTGATCGTTGACAATCTCGGTATCGAAGCGCGCGGCGTGCGCGCGCATGCGCTCCATCAGCTGCGGGCCCTGCAGGCCGTGCACGTCGCCCGGCCAGTTATCCACATCGGTGGTCGTCATCAGCTGGCCGCCCTGCTCAAGCCCGCTGATCAGCAACGGCTTCCGGTTGGCGCGCGCGGCATACACCGCGGCGCTATAGCCGGCCGGGCCGGAGCCCAGGATGATCAAAGGGCGGTGGCGGGTGTCGCTCATGTACAATTTCCTGCTCGGGATGTAGGCCTGCCGCGGGCGGCGGGTCGCAGCATGGTATGAAAGCTGGCCGACGGGGCCAAGTCTTGTATTTCAATGGATTCCCCCCAAAGGATTTTCAAGGTGTACGCCCTCGCTGATCTGGCCAGGCCCTGCCGTGCCGCGCTGTGCAAGCGGCGGCCGGCCCGCGCCCGCAGGAGCCGGCATTGAGCGAGTCGGCCGCCGCCGCCAAGGGCGCGAAGGGCACGCCACGCGTCACCGGCAAGATGGCGCGGGCGCTGCGCGAGGGCGCGGCCATCGCGCTCGGAATGCTGGCGCTGGTGCTGCTGGTGGCCCTGGCGAGCTTCGATGCACATGATCCGGGCTTCTCCTTCACCGGCACGGGCGATCCGCTGCACAACCGTGTGGGCGTGATCGGCGCCTGGAGCGCCGATCTGCTGTTTTTCCTGTTCGGACGGCCCGCTTTCCTGCTGCCAATTGCCTTGGGCGTTGGCGCGGTGCTGACGATGCGCAACCGCGCGGCCACCGAACACGTCTCGCGCCTCCATATGATGGTCAAGACGATCGGCTTTGCGGTGCTGATGATCTCCAGCTGCGCACTCGCAGCGTTGCACTGGGGCGCGGGCGCACTGCCCGAGGGCGCCGGCGGCGTGATCGGCAAGGCCGTGGGGCAGGCTGCGAGCGACGGCCTGGAACTGCTTGGCGCGACGCTGCTGCTGCTGGCGCTGTGGGCCGCGGCGGTCGCGGTGGCGTTTGGCCTCTCCTGGTTCACCGTCATCGATGAGCTCGGCGCCGCGGTCTGGCGACTGGCCGCTTTCACCCGCGAGCGCTTCCTCGCCGCGCGCACGATCAATGAAGGGCGCGAGCGGCGCCAGGCGCGCAAGGAAGTCACCGACCTCGATAAGGAGCGGCAGAAGGATCGGCCGGCGCCGCGCATCGAGCCGCCGGCACCGCCGCCGCCCAAGAGCGAGCGCGTCGAGAAAGAGCGCCAGGTGCCGCTGTTCGATCCGCCACAGGCCACCGAGCTGCCGCCGCTGAAGCTCCTCGATGACCCGGGCGTGCGGGTGCCCTCTTACTCCACTGAGGCGCTCGAGGCGATGTCGCGGCTGGTGGAACTGAAGCTCAAGGACTTTGGCGTCGAGGTCGAGGTGACCGCGGTTCACCCAGGTCCAGTCATCACACGCTTTGAAATGCGCCCGGCCCCCGGCGTCAAGGCGAGCCAGATCACGGCGCTGGCCAAAGATCTGGCGCGCGCGCTCTCGACCATCAGCGTGCGGGTGGTCGAAGTCATCCCGGGCAAGTCGGTGATGGGCCTTGAGATCCCGAACGAGAAGCGCGAGCTGGTAACGCTCGGGGAAATCATCAAGAGCGCGGCCTATGAAGAGGTCGCCTCGCCGCTGGCGCTGGCGCTGGGCAAGGACATCGGTGGTGCGCCGATTGTTGCGGACCTGGCGCGCATGCCGCACCTGCTGATCGCCGGCACGACCGGCTCGGGTAAATCGGTCGGCATCAATGCGATGGTGCTCTCGCTGCTCTACAAGAGCACCGCCGAGCATGTGCGCCTGATCATGATCGATCCAAAGATGCTCGAGCTGTCGGTCTACGAGGGCATTCCGCACCTGCTGGCACCGGTCGTCACCGACATGAAGCAGGCGGCCAACGCGTTGCGCTGGGCGGTG
>JBEKOK010000192.1:0-7277 GCA_049521875.1 Steroidobacteraceae bacterium | reverse complement strand
AGTTCGGATACGGTTTCGCAGGCGGCTGCAGCAGTGGGCCACCATTCGGTCGAGGGGATAATGGGTTTAACGATACCGATTATCGCCATCGTCATGGGCATCGGTATCGGAATGCTCGCCATGTGGCTCGATTATCGCAAGAAGCGCGAAATATTCGAGCTGCACCACAAGGAGCGCATGGCGGCGATTGAGAAGGGCATGGATGTGCCCCCGCTGCCGCCCGAGCTGTTCCAGGGTCACAAGCGCCCGAACGGTCGTCTGGCCTCCGACTACCTGCGCCGCGGACTGGTGTGGGGCTTTATCGGTGTAGGCGTCACGCTGGCCTTGCGCATGGAACACGAGAGTGGCGCCTGGTATGGGCTGATTGCAGTGGCCGTCGGCGTGGCTAATCTGTTGATGTTTGTCTACCAGCGCCGCCAGCCTCCGGAAGTCAGCGTGCCGGACCCTAAGCTTCGCTGAGGGATTCATGGACCCCGCGTCCCGTCCGGACGCGGGGTCAGTGGTTTAGTCGTTGCCAGGGAACAGCCCCTTGTAGAAGGCAGCATGCTGCTCGCACACATCCTCCTGGATTCGGCCGGCGGGAACTTTGTGGAATCGCAGCGTGACATCCCAAGGCCGCTGGTAGTAGACCGGATCAGTCAGGCGCAGGCGCACCTCGAGCTGCTCGCCCGCAGCATCCGGGATATAGCGCTCGCTGATCGTGAGCTGATCGCTGTGCGGCAGTCCGCTGCTGTCGAGCAGCGTCGTGTCCTTGAAGCCCGCGGATTCGACGACCAGAACATCGCCGTCCCAGTGAGCGAGCGATGTCCCGTAGTAGCGCGGAATCTGCGGCATCGGCGCGCCGCTGCCGACATCGGCGGTGCGGTGATTGCGATTCCAGGTGTAGCCGAGGAACACCACTTTGGGCTGGATCTGGATATCGAATGGGCCGCCGTCCCACAGCACCCGCGGAAAACCCATCGGCTTGCACTTGACGCTTAAGTCGAATGAAGTATCGCCGTGCGCCAGTTGCGCGCGCCGCTGCTGATACAGCGCGCGCGCAGCGGGGAGCAACGGCGGCATTGCGCCATGCTTGTCGAGCAGCGGGCGGCCGGCGGCCGCAATCGGCTCCCAGACCCCATCGAGCGCGAGCTCGGGATTCTCGGTGGCGGCGGCCACGCCCAACAGCGCGCCACACAGTGCAAGCGCACCCAGCCCCACAATCGCACTGACTCGCATGCTCATATCCTGTCGCGCTCCTGACCTGTAGCGAAGCGGCTAATGACTGACCTGGTCGTTGTAATCCTGGCCGCCCGGGAGCCACTCATCGTTGTAGTCCTCGCACATCCATTCGAGCAGCCTGTCACCTGGCGCCCAGTTGAGCAGCTGCGTGCGTGGCGCGCCCAGGGGTGCGCCGCTCGCATCCTGTTGCTCGATGCGCATCTCGATCTGCCGCCCGTCAGCACTCTTGCTCCAGTGCTCGATCATGCGCGCGCCCGCAGGCAGACCCTTGAGCCCACGGGTTTCAACGACCAGCGTGTTCTCCTCCCAGTGGCCGATGGCTTCGCCGAGGAAATTGGGCTTGAAATCTGCGGTGAAGGAACCGGTGAGATAGATGCGGCGGATCGAATGCATCTCCTCGGCGGCCCACGTGATCTGGGTGGCCGTCTGCACGATCAGCAGCGGTCCATCGACACCGGCCGTCGTGCCATCAGGAGGCACGCACACGACGCGGGGTGAGAGCTTGCCGCCTGCCGCAGTATTGACTGGCGGCCCTGGCGCGGGTGCAGTACCAGGTGGACCTCCCGGGCGCAGTCCACCACCACCGGGTCCACCGGGTCGACCGGCACGCCAGGTGCCGGCGAAATCGCGCGGATCGCTCGATGGTGGTTCACTCGAGAGTGGCACCTGGTTCGAGCGCGCCGCGCCTGGCACCGGACCGGGTCCGTTGTTGCGCCGGTTCAGCTCCTCGGCCGTAGGCTTGCCCACCTGCGCGTGGATGAGCGGCGCCGTGACGAGCCCGAGCAGCATCAGACAAGCTGCCGCCTGCTTAAGATCAATCGCCATGGTCCCCTTCACAAGCGCCCGATTCGAGTAATACTTCCGCTAAAGAATACCCGTTCGCGCGCGCACTATGAAACTGAGCGCGCGCCCGGAGCGCAAGCTACCGGCGGGGTTACAGCGACGAAACGCATGAAGACAGACCTGGCCGATAGCGAGTGCTCGAATCACCGAGGCGGTCGACGAGAAACGGAGGTGCTCCGGACGCCTAGCCCATGTGCTTGATGTCGGCAGGCATCGCAATCCAGCGGTGCATGCGTTCCTCGTAGATCGAGACCGTGGGACTCGGGAAGGTCGGATCTGCGAACGCGCCAACCGGGATCCCGACAAAGCCTTCAAGGCCATGGCCTGTGTAGTACACCGTTGATCCGCACTCAGGACAGAACCTGAACGTAATCTGAGTCCCTTCGTCTCCGATCCGGATGAACTCCTTGCTCGTGCCCTGGACCGTGACTGAGGTCGACACAAAGCGGGCCTGCGCTCCAAAGACACTTCCGGTTCGGCGCTGGCAGGCAAGGCAGTGACAGACAGAGACCCGAATCGGGTCAGAAGTGACGTGAGCTTGAAGTTGCCCACAACTGCAGGAGGCGGTTCGATGCGTCATCGGCATGTGGCGTGAGGACTACGACAACTGAAGTTCGGCATGAGGGGCGGCCGAAACCGGGCGAAGGCCGCCGTGGGACGTCCCCTCGATGGATAGGTCAGGCTTCGGGTGCGTGGCAAACCGCCTCGATGTTGTGCCCGTCCGGACCAATGATGAAAGCAGCATAGTAGTTCGCGTGGTAGTGCGCACGCAGGCCGGGCGCACCGTTGTCCTTGCCACCCGCCTGCAGAGCCGCGCGATAGAAAGCATCGACTTGCTGGCGATTCGCGGCCGTGAACGCCAGGTGCAGAGGCGCCGGCTTCTCCTCGGTTTGGAAAAGGCACAGTGAAGTCGTACCCCCTGCGCTCAGCTCGACACCGTACGTCGGCACCCCCTCCGAGACGACAGTCACGCCGAGCGGTTCGAGTGCCTTGAGGAAGAACGCTTTGCTGGCCGCATAGTCGCTGACTCCGAATTTAACGTGGTCAAACATGCTTATTCGACCGTGACGCTCTTGGCCAGATTGCGCGGTTGATCCACATCGGTGCCTTTGAGAATCGCAACGTGATAGGCCAGCAGTTGCAGCGGCACGGTGTAGATCATCGGGGCTTGCACGTAGCTGATGTGCTTGGGCATCTGGATGACGTGCACGCCATCGCTCGAAGTGAAGCCGGACTCCGGATCAGCAAATACATACAACTCGCCGCCGCGCGCGCGGACCTCCATCAGGTTGGACTTGAGCTTCTCGAGCAGGTCGTTGTTCGGCGCCACCGAAATCACCGGCATCGAGGCATCCACGAGCGCCAGTGGCCCATGCTTGAGTTCGCCGGCAGCGTAGGCCTCGGCATGGATATAGGAGATTTCCTTGAGCTTCAGTGCACCTTCCATCGCGACCGCGTGCAACGCCCCGCGGCCCAGGAACAGCGCATGCTGCTTGTCGGCAAAGCGCAGCGCCAGACGATGGATCACCGGATCCAGTTCGAGCGTTTTTTCCAGCAATCCCGGCAATTCGACCAGCCGGTCGACGAGGTTGCGCTCGCGCTCGGCATCGGCGCCATTGTGCTTGGCCAGCGCAATGACCAGCATGCTGAGCGCGGTCAGCTGCGTCGTGAACGCCTTGGTCGAGGCCACACCAATTTCCGGGCCGGCACGCGTCAGCATCACCAGGTCCGATTCGCGCACCAGCGAGCTCTCCGGCGAATTGCAGATTGCCAGCGTGGCGATGTAGCCCAGCTGCTTGGCCAGCCGCACCGCCGCCAGCGTATCGGCGGTCTCGCCCGACTGGGAGACGGTCACGAGCAGCGTGTGCTTGCCCACCACCGGCTGGCGATAGCGGTATTCGCTCGCGACTTCGATCCGGCACGGCAATCGGCAGATCTGTTCGATGAAGTACTGCGCGACGACGCCGGCATGAAAACTCGTCCCGCAGGCGACGATATGCACCGCCTCGGTCTGTTCGAAGACCTCGGCGGCGGCCGGGCCGAAGGCGGCCTCGAGCAAGCGGCCATTGGCGACGCGCTCCTGCAGCGTGTTGGCAACCGCGCGCGGCTGCTCATGGATCTCCTTGAGCATGAAGTGGCGGTACGGGCCCTTTTCCGCCGCATCGGATGAGAGGTCGCTGTCTTTGGCCGGCCGTTCGGCCGTGTTGCCGTCGCGGTCGATCACGCGGATGCTGGCGCGCATCACCTCGGCGACATCCCCCTCATCGAGGAACATGAACCTGCGGGTCACCGGCAGCAGCGCCGAGACATCCGAGGCGACGAAGTTCTCCTCGACACCGAGTCCCAGGACCACCGGGCAGCCGACCCGGGCCACGATCAGGCGACCGGGCTCATGCTGGCTCACGACCGCCAGCGCGTAGGCGCCCTCGAGCTCGGCGACGGTGGCCCGCACGGCCTTGAACAGGTCGCCCAGCTTCGAGAAATGAAAATGAATGCGGTGCGCGATGACCTCGGTATCGGTCTCGGAGCTGAACACGTAGCCGACGCGCTTCAGATCCTCGCGCAGTTCCTCGTGATTCTCGATGATGCCGTTGTGCACGATCGCCAGGCCGTCGCGGGAGATATGCGGGTGGGCGTTGCGCTCGCTCGGCACCCCGTGCGTGGCCCAGCGCGTGTGGGCGATGCCGAGCCGGCCACTGACCGGCGTCTGCTCGAGGGCTTTCTCGAGTTCCAGGACCTTGCCGACGGTGCGCACGCGTACCATCTTGTGGTGCTCATCGAGCACCGCGATGCCGGCCGAGTCATAGCCACGGTACTCAAGGCGCCTCAGGCCCTCGAGCAGAATGGGTACGACATCGCGTCCCGAGATCGCCCCAACTATGCCGCACATCGTCGCATCCTTGTCCCGGAATCCTCAGGCTTACTTCTTCTTGGTCGGGCGCTGCCAGTGGGCGATGCTCACCTGGCGCGAACGCTCCAGCGTCAGCTGTGCCTCTGGCGCGTCGCTGGTGATCGTCGACCCGGCGCCGATGGTCGCGCCCTTTCCGACGCGCACCGGGGCGACCAGCATCGTACCGGAGCCAATGAAGGCATCGTCCCCGATCTCGGTGCGCCACTTGTTGGCGCCGTCATAATTGCAGGTGATCGTGCCGGCGCCGACGTTCACGCCGGCGCCGATCCTCGCATCGCCGATGTAGCTCAAGTGATTGGCCTTGCTGCCCTCACCGAGCTCGCTCTGCTTGATCTCGACGAAGTTGCCCACGTGCACGTCCTCGTGCAGCTGCGCACCGGGACGGAGCCGCGCGTACGGCCCGATCTGGCAGCGCTTGCCGATCTGCGCCTGCTCGATGACCGAGTGCGACTTGATGTGGGTATCTGCCCCGACGCTGACCTCGCGCAGCACGCAGTGGGGCCCGACGCGTACCCGATCGCCCAGGTGTATCGGCCCTTCAAGCAGCACATTGGGCTCGATCACGACATCGCGCCCGCAGCTCACCTCGCCGCGGATATCTATCCGCATCGGATCGGTCAGCGTGACACCGGCGTGGAGCAGCTCGTGCGCGCGCTGCTGGCGATAGGCAGTCTCGAGCGTCGCCAGCTGGAGGCGATCGTTGACGCCCAGCACTTCAGTGGTTGAGCTGGCCAGCAGCGGCGTGATGCGCACGCGATCCTTCACGGCCAGCGCGATGATGTCGGTCAGGTAGTACTCACGCTGCGCGTTGGAATTCTTCAGCTGCTTGAGCCAGCGCTTCAGCGCCTTGGCCGGCAGCGCCATGATGCCGGTGTTGCATTCGCTGAGCTTGCGTTCGCGGGCGCTGGCTTCGCGCTCCTCCACAATCCGCAGCACCTGGCCGCGGCTGCCGCGCACGATGCGGCCATAGCCGCTCGGTGGCGTGAAGTTCGCGGTCAGCAGGCCGATGCCCTGATTGCCGGCAGCCGCGAGCAGCTCGCCCAGTGTCTGCGCGCTGATCAGTGGCACATCGCCATAGAGAATGAGTACCCGGTGCGCATCGGGCAGCTGCGGCACGGCCTGCTGCACCGCATGCCCGGTGCCAAGCTGTTCGGCCTGGTGAATCCAGCCGACCTTCGCCCCGGCGCAGGCGGCGCGCACCGCCTCGCCACCGTGGCCATAGATCACATGCACTGCCGCGGCGTCGAGCTTTGCGCTCGTATCGAGGACATGCCGCAGCAGCGCGCGGCCAGCCAGCGGCTGCAGGACTTTGGGCAGATCGGAATTCATCCGCTTGCCCTGGCCCGCAGCCAGAATCAGGACTGAGAGTGGCGCGGTCGCGGAAGCTTTGGAGGCCATGTATCGGGGAACCCTACCACATCGCCGGCGCGGTTCGCTGTGAACGCCGTCGGCCGCGAAGCCGTCGCGTCCGCAGGATCAGCCGCGGACCTTGCGCAGGCGCTCGATCATCTTCAGCTGGGCCGCGGCACGCGCGAGTTCGGCCAGCGCCTCGGCCTGTGAAATCTTATCGAGCCTGCCGGCGAGCGCCTCTTCGGCGCGGGCGCGGGCCTCGAGGGCCTTGGACTCATCCAGATCGCGTGCGCGGGCCGCGGTATCGGCCAGCACCGTCACGCGGGTGGGCTGCACTTCGAGCGCGCCGCCACCGACGTAGAAGTGCTGCTCCTCGCCCTCTTCGGTCTGGATGCGCACTTCGCCGGGCTTGAGCAGGCTCAGCAGCGGCGCGTGCCGCGCGGTCACGCCGATCTCGCCCTGCGAGGCCGGCAGAAACACCATTTTCACCGGGCCAGAGAAAATCTCGCCCTCGGCGCTGACGATATCGACCTGAATGGTGTTGGCCATGCTTTAAGCTCCGCTCGTTTGCCTACTGCAGCGTCTTGGCTTTCTCGACCGCTTCTTCGATGCCGCCGACCATGTAGAAGGCCTGCTCGGGCAGGCTGTCGTACTCGCCGGCAATGATGCCCTTGAAGCCCCGGATCGTGTCCGCGAGCGGGACGATCTTGCCATCCTGCCCGGTGAAGACCTTGGCGACGTTGAACGGCTGGGACAGGAAGCGCTGGATCTTGCGGGCGCGGAACACGGTGAGCTTGTCATTCTCAGACAGCTCGTCCATGCCGAGGATCGCGATGATGTCCTGCAATTCCTTGTAGCGCTGCAGCACGGCCTGCACACCGCGCGCCGTGTTGTAGTGCTCCTCGCCAACGACCAGCGGATCGAGCTGGCGGCTGGTCGAATCGAGCGGATC
>JBEKOK010000191.1:0-7366 GCA_049521875.1 Steroidobacteraceae bacterium | reverse complement strand
TAGAGTCCGCGATATAGACGGTAGCTCGGGTATTCGAGAGCTCCATCGGGTCAAATAACCCGCGGCGAGCGTTCCGCGGCGAGAGACACCTCTTAGCAAGCGACTACGTTTTCTTGCCGCCATGATAGACCGCGCGCTGATGCCGGCCACGAGCCGTTGTTGGGGGCTCTGAGGTCCGCGTCGGTCAGCTGACGGTCGCGCAGGTGCACATTTTCTGTTGATTGGTGCTATCGCAAATGCTTTGTCTGATCTGCTGCCTCATCGCTTCGCGTCGCCGAGGAACGCCCGAAGTGGTATTGGACCGTGGACCATTACCAAGCTCACCGCGACCGCATAGATCAGCAACTGCCCTTCGAACTGCCCTTTACTGCCGTGGAGCAGTAATGCGAGGGCAAATACCGCGAGCAGGCAAATACCACCTGCTCGCATCGTCTTTGGTACAAGAAATAGCAATCCAGCAATCGCCTCAGTGGATGCAAGAATGGCCACGTGAACATCAACACCACTGCTTGCCGTGAGGGAAAGCCAGGCTGTCTGCACGCTGTAAGCGACCAGAAGGATCCCAAGTGTCCACCAAAGCGCGAGAAAGGTGCGAGCGATAGTTTGTTCCTTCATCCGTGTCTCCTCATCTAAGTGCACCAAAGTTCACACTAGCTCGAAAGGCGCCGAGCGTGCTTGCCTGCAACCAATGTGCCGGCCCTATAGGTGCGGTTCATCGGTGTTCGCCGGCAACCAGCCATTACATTGCTTTGCACGAGGCAACAAGAACACTCGGCGAGCCAGGGTTGATTCAAGAACATCCCGATCGTAAAAGGTTCCTAGCAATTCGCGATTGAATAGCTCCGGGTTACTCTGCGCAAATGTGGCCCAGCCACCGCCATCCCCGCGCTCGACGATGCATTGCTGGATAAGTGCAAGGTACGCGATCGTCATCGTCTCATGGTATCGATCGGATTTTCCAAGATGGGTGGCGTAGGCGCAAATCGATTGGCGCAGTCGGACCAGCGCCTCGGCAAAGTTGGACTTCTTGAGGTACAGATAACTCGCGCGGACATGTGCATCGTGGCCAAATTCGCTCTCCGGCAGCGTGCAGCTCTCAAGTGCCCGCAGAAAATCCTCGTCGGTCATGACTTTTCCCTCAGACGATGACTCGCTTTCGCGTCAAGATCTAAGGCGTAGACATCCTTGAGTTCCGCAATTTTTCGCTGAGTTTCTTGGGTGAAAGGGCTCTTTCCCTCAAACGCATGCAGCACAATGCCTTCAAGTAGATCGCCAAGAGTCATGCTCTTGTACTCCGCGAGTGCCTTGAGCACTTTAAGTAGGCGGCGCTCCATACGCACCCCCGTTTGAACCCGCTCGATCTCAATGTTTTGCCGCGACTTTGGCACTCAGAGCCTCCATCAATGAATGGTACCAATGTACCAATGTACCGTTGCAACCGCAAGCTGTGCGCGCGCCGCAGTGTCTGACACAGGAATGCCGGCCGCCGAGGGTTAACTGAGCGCTCGACAGTGGAAGTTGCTCGGCCTCTAGCCTCAGATGCGAGACGCCAAGGACCGTCGGGCTTATTTGTCTGCGCTGCCTCGAGAATGCAAACGGCCCTGCACCGCAGCATTAGTACCTTCTGCCAGGCCGGCATACTATTTGCGGCGCGCGTACGACCCCGTGAGCCCACCAAGCAAAACCACAGATAGAAGTGAGATGCGATGAAACCTCTAATTTCAACACTGCTGCTGCCCGCAGTGGCGTTCGCCGGCACCGGCTTCGACGGCACGTGGAAGACGAACATGGACTCGCTGAAAGCGACGGGGAAACCATTCGTTCTGGCGCTCACGGGAGGTGAGTACACCTGTTCGAGCTGCAATCCGCCGTACACGGTAAAAGCAGACGGTGCTGAGCATAGGGTCAGCGGCCAGGCGTACTTTGACAGCGCAAACGTGAGAGTAACTGGCCCGAGCTCCGCTGAAATCGTATTGAAGCGGGGCAGCAAGGAGATCGTGCGCTTCAGCGATACGGTCTCTGCCGATGGCACGACGCTCACCAGCAAGGTCACGAATAATGGTGGCGAGCAGGCCGTGACCGATGAGCTGATAGCGAAGCGCGTAGGCGCCACGCCTGAAAACTTGCATCCCCTCTCCGGCTCCTGGCTGGAGCAAAAGCACGTGGGCGGCGACCTGCGCACAGTGCAGTACCGCATGACCGCCGAGGGATTCCAGATGCGCTGGAACGGCGAGAGTTATGACGCAAAATTCGACGGCAAGCAGTATCCGGTTGCCGGCGATCCCGGCAAGACTACCGTGTCGCTGAAGAAGATCGACGCCGCGACGGTCGAGGAGACCGACTGTCGACAGGGCGAGGTCGTTGATAAGGTTCGTCTGGCGCTAACGAACGATGGAAACACGATCGCGGTCATCGACGAGGATATCGCGCACGGACAGACGATCACTTACACACTGGAAAGGCAACCTTGAGTGGTGGCAGGCGCCGAGAATCTAATTAGCGCACTGACCTATGGCGCATCTATGCCCGTCGGTCAGAAATTCCCTGCGTGGCTATCGCGTGACTCCATCGTGCTTCGTTGCGCACAGTGGTGCCAAATGCAACGGTCGCCACGCGGCAAGTGATTGAAATAAAAGACTCTAGAATCCAGTCGGTGCGCTCATAATGCCGAGGTCGTGGGTTTGAGTCCCACCCTAGTCACCAATCTATTCTGGGTTCGTTTCGAGCACATCGGGTGCGGTTTATTGCGGCCGTTAGTCGCTACCCATTGTTCGGGTTAACATGGAGCGGACCCGCACCGTACCTGCTGCAATCGTAGCCGCCGAGTTTGGATAGCAAGATCATTGTTGACACTTCGCCGGCTTCCAGAGGTGGCCCGGGAGAAGTACTTTGGGCCGCCCTTAAGCTGGGGGTCATCTCTTTCGGCGGGCCGATTGCTCACCTCGGCTATTTCGAGCGGGCCTACGTCCGGGACCGAAAGTGGCTGAGCGCCGAGCAATACGCGGCACTCGTGTCGCTGTGCCAACTCCTTCCGGGTCCGACGAGCACCCAGGTCCATTTCCTCGTCGGGCTCCATCGTGCCGGCTGGAAGGGAGCACTCGCTGCCTGGTCAGGCTTTGCACTTCCCTCTGCGCTTCTCATGTACGCTTTCGCGCTCATTGCGCCGATTGCCCCGGGTCCACGAATGCAAGCCGTGCTCCACGGGCTGATGCTGACGGCAGTAGTCGTGGTTGCCCAGGCGGTATGGAATATGGTTCGCTCGCTTACCCCGGACCTACCGCGTCGCACGATCGCCGTCGTAGCCTGCGTGGCTCTACTGTATCTGCACGGAGGCCCTACGCAGCTCGTGATCCTCGCCGGCGGTGCTGTTGTCGGCGCGATACTTTGTAGGCCCGCAGCTCAGACCTCGCACAACCTGCCGCCGAGACTGAACAGCAGGTCAGGCTGGATTGCGTTCGGCGCCTTTCTTGCGCTTCTCGGCGGGCTTTCGACATCCGTCATATTCACAACCCACGGACCCTTCGCGCTCGCAAGCATCTTCTATCGTTCAGGCGCGTTCGTGTTCGGCGGCGGGCACGTCGTTCTGCCACTTCTACAACAAGCGCTGGTACCCACGCATTGGATATCAGCTGATCGTTTCTTGGCTGGCTACGGCTTTGCGCAGGCGGTGCCGGGACCACTCTTTACGGTGGCCGCCTATCTCGGTGCCGCAAGCGCTCCACCGCATCAGTCACTTCTCTGGGCGCTGCTGGCAGTGACTTCCATATTTCTACCGGGATTGCTGCTGGCAGTAACAGGTTTATCGCTGCTAGACCGTATTGCGAACAGCAAAATAGCGAATGCCATGCTGGCCGGAATAAACGCCGCGGTGGTCGGCCTCCTGGCCGCCGCTCTTTGCAACCCTGTATGGACTGGCGCTGTGCGATCTGTTCTGGACGTCGGGATCGTCCTTATGACCTTCGCTTTATTGATGCGGTTCAAGAGTCCGCCCGTCCTCGTAGTCGTGCTTTGCGTTGGCGCGAGCATGGTCCTGTAAAGTGGCTAATGCTCTTCAACAAAGCGTCGAATCGCATTCCATGCATGCTTGCTCTCGTCCAGCCACGGGAGTGTGAGCGGCCAGTCGTGCTGCATTCCCTTGCCGACGAGCACACGGACATCAGTGCCGGCGGATATGGCCGCGTCCCCGACGCGCAGCGTGTCATCAAGCAAGAGCTCATCTTCTCCGACGAGAAGCAAGAGCGGCGGTAGACATGACAAGTCGGCAAATACCGGTGAAGCATACGGCGAACGGACGTCTGCTTGACCGACATAATATCTCGCCCATACCTCTAGGTGCCTGCGCGTGAACCACAAGTCCCTGCCATGATTGATGTCAACGGAAGACCCGGAGATCGTCAAGTCCGTCCACGGCGACAGCGCAAACGCCCCGTTCGGCATGACGAGGCCGGAATCCCTAAGCTTTACGAGCAGGCTGAGACCCAGGCCCCCTCCGGCCGAATCGCCGGCGACAAAAATCGCGGCATGCGGCCGTAGTGCCTTGACGAAGCCCCATGCGGCATACGCGTCATGGAGTGCGGCAGGATACTGGTGCTCTGGAGCGAGCCGATAATCGGGCACGAAGACTTCCGCCTGACAGCGGTAACTCAAGCGCATCGCTCGATTGCGGTATGAGGAGGGCGAGCCCATAAAAAACGCGCCACCGTGAAGGTAGATAATAACCCGTTCTGGGGAATCCACCGCGCAGACGGACTCGATGGCGAGCCCGTCGATGGCGTGATCTCTGAAGGTCAGTCTGGGAAACTTCTGTTGCATTGTTTGCCGCGATACTCGGCTGAAGCGTTCGAAGCGCCGACGCATCGTCAGGGGTGGCGTTGTCGCTCCGAATAGCGTGCTCGTGACGAGCCCATAGGCGCGCAACGACAGCCATCGCTTCCACCGACTCAAAGGCTCCGACTGCGCGCCGTGATCTTCCTCGTCGCTCATCTCACCTGAACCATTGCGCTGCGCTGTAGGTCAGTCAGTGAAATACGATGGGCGCTGGCCGCCTCGTCGCCCATATTTACCTCTGGGAGAGCCAAGTCGTAAGCGCACTGTACGCGCAGGACGCGCAATCTGCTCAACTGCAAAGATTTACTCACTTGACCGACGACTGAGTGTCCGAGATTTGACGATGAGCGAAATGTCTGACTCGGGGCGTTCCCGGAATTAGCATGCCTACGCGTTCGCGATATCGCGCATATTCCGGGTGAGCGCGAAGCAAGTCGCGCTCTTCGAGCTGAATTGCTACAAGAATGTATGCTGTTGTCATTGCCGCAAAGAGGAGATGAGCCGCGGTCATCGTAGGAGTACACCAGAAAGCAAGCAGAAATCCGGCATAGAGCGGGTGCCGGACCAGGCGGTAAAAGAGTGGTGTTACGAACTGGGCCCGGACTGGTTGGTGGCCGCGCAGGTTCTGCCAAACTTGCCGAAGTCCGAAGAGTTCGAAATGGTTAATCAGGAAAGTCGTGAGTAGAACGATTCCCCAGCCGCACGCGAAGGCCGTATACAGAATGTCGCGGCCTGCTGCATTCTCGACGCTCCAGATGACGCCACCAAGAGGCCGCCACAGCGTGATTACAGCGAGGAGCGTAATACTGCTCGCAGCCACGTAGGTTGTGCGTTCAATCGTTGGACTTATGACTCTTGTGATTTGCTTCTTAAATGCCACGCGCGCCATTCCGCTGTGCTGCAGTGCAAATAGCGAAAGCAGCCCCAAGTCAATCACGCATGACCGCAACCAGGGACCACTGGCCGTAGCGTCCAGCGATTTTGCGACTTCGATGTTGCCTACAAATCCGATCGCGTAGACAAAAGTTAGCAGGAATAAAAGGTAGATGACGACACCGTAGACGAGGCCTAGAATTTTCATCGCCGCAGCTCCTTCGGGCATCTGTGCCCTTTGCCGTTCAATTCCGAACCAGTGTCCGGATAATTGACGGCAGCTGCGGCGGGCGCCATGCTCGCGCGTACGAAGCTTTTGCTCGATCGTCCAGATTCGAACGGAGCGATCGAAGAAGATGGATCCTTACTCGGAAATACTGTCGGCGCTCAAACTAAAGGGCGCGATATTCTTTCGCGGTGAATTCACGGCGCCTTGGTTCATCAACGCGCCACCGTCGCCTCAGTTGGCTGCCGCCCTAGGGCTGCAAGGTGCTCATGTCGTTAATTTCCACTTGCTCACTGAGGGCGAGGCGCGCATCGAGATGCCTGCGGGCAGCACTTTGAGACTTACAGCCGGAGAGATCGTCATTTTTCCCCACGGCGACGCGCATTACCTCATGAGCACGGACGGCGGTTGTCGCGTCGAGGACGTGGCTGTGGCAACGAAGGTGAGGGCACATGATCTCAGTCCTTTGCGCAGCGGTGGCGGCGGTGCCCCAGCGAAGTTTGTCTGCGGCTATATGGCCTGCGATCCTTTTTTCTGTCGGGCCGTCGTGAGCGGACTGCCTCCAGTCATCAGCGTCGATATTCGGTCGGATACCGCGGGACGGTGGATGGAGAGTTCACTTCTTCACCTGCTGGACGAAGCGGGTTCGAATAGCGTCGGCAGTGCCGCTGTGCTAGCGAAGCTTTCAGAGGCACTCTTCATTGAAGCGCTGCGTAAGTACGCGTCAGAGCTACCCGAGCAATGCGTAGGCTGGCTCGCAGCTGCTCGCGATCCCCACATTGGGCGAGCTTTGGTTCTCCTTCATAGCCGGATGGGGCACCCATGGACCATCGGTGATCTCGCTTCCGAGGTAGGTGTATCGCGCACCGCCTTCGTCGATCGTTTCTCTCAACTGCTATCAATGCCGCCGATGACCTATCTGACGCGACTTCGGATGCACCTCGCAGCACGCGCCCTCGTGAGCAGTCCGGTGAGCATACCGACGCTCGCAGTGCAGGTAGGTTACGAGTCGGAGGCGGCATTCAATCGCGCGTTCAGCCGTGAATTGGGCCTGCCACCCGCGCGGTATCGCTCCTTGAATAGAAATTCGCCAGAGGACGGTCGCCCTTAACTCTTGTAGGTTGTCGCGCCCCATACAGGGCGGGGGATGCGTGACTCCGTGGTGCTCTGTTGTGCTCAGCGGAGCCAAATGCAACGGATGCCACGGGATCCCTTCGGGGTCTTCTAGAACTTCGTAGTTAAATGCTCCACAGTCGCTAAAACGCTTCAAGCAGCGGGTGGCCCATCTGAATTTCCCGGGATTGGACCTTCCAGCGCTCCCGATGCCCTCGCATGCTAGGCCGCAATGGGTTTTCGGAGGTCATATGAAGTGCTTGTCTCCGGGTCGCACACTCCTCGTCACGTCACTCCTCACGTGCTTATCCCTAGTGGCGCAGGCCG
>JBEKOK010000190.1:0-7393 GCA_049521875.1 Steroidobacteraceae bacterium | reverse complement strand
CGCCGCACTGATTGCGAAAGGCCCGGACCGCGCCGGCCTCGTCGCGCACGATCAGCGCCCGCAGTCCCACCAGATCGGCGGTGATGAAGTCCCCGGCCGCCGGCAGCGCGCACTCGTGGCCGGCGATCTGCCACAGGCCCTGGAACAGCGACTGTTCGCGTGCCGGCAGCCGCGGCAACAGCGCCGTACCGGCCGCCGGAAATGCTACGGCGCCGCCACCGGCGGGACCCGCGAGGCCAAACTGCTGTGGAAAGACCGAGCGCAGGTAGGCGTGACAGCGCCGGCGCGCGGCCGTGCGATCAATGCTGGTCTCGGTCTGGAACGCAAAGTCCTGCCACATGATTTCCAGCACGCCGATCAGCCCGAGCGCAACGCCATCAGTGTCGAGCTGCTCGGCGTGGATCTGGCTGATCAGCGCACCGACCAGCTCGCGGACCAGTTCGGCGAAGCGCTGATCCTTCTGGCCGCAGATGTCGTAGTACTCCTGGCGGGAGCTCGCCTCGCCCCAGAACGAGTACCACACCGACACCTTGCGGGGACTGGCGATATCCGGATCCAGGTACAGATCGACCAGTGTGCTCAAGGCCCGGACCGGATCGGAGCGCAGCGCCGCAACGGGCAGCAGCACGCGCTCCTCGAATTCGGCGGCCAGGTACTCGAGCGACGCAACCAGCATCGAGGCCTTGGAGGCGAAGTAGAAGCGCACGATCCCGGGCGACATGCCGGCGATCGCCACGACTTTTTCGACCGTGGTGCGCGAGGGGCCGTGAATATGTAGTGCCGAGATGCAGGCGTTGATCAGCCGCAGGCGCTGGCGGGCACTGGAGGCCCGGCTGCCGGTCGGCGGACGGATCACTTTCGGTTTCTTTGAATGCGTGCGGTCCACAAGATCGCCTTGAAATCCTTATCCCACCCGACAAAAGCTTGGGCTTCTGACAGCCTGCCCGGCTGCGGCCCATGCGCTAAGCGTGAAATTTTAAGCCAGATTTGCAGCCGGGCCTTAATAATTCGTCGGCCGCTCCGGCATACTAAGCGCCATCAGAAAAGGCGACAGGGCGGCGCGTGCTTCCGGAAACCACAGGAATTTTGCTGATCAGCGGATTTTCGTGCCCGCGGCTGGCTCGATGGTAGCCGCCACGCTCAGCGCCGGTGGCCTGCGCACTACCCGGCCGGGCGGCGTGGATGGCTTCTTCTCGCGTCTGGTCAGGCGCTACGGGCGCTGGCTCATCATCCTGCCACCGCTGTTGTTCCTGGTGCTCTTCTTCCTGGTCCCATTCGCCTTTGCGTTCAAGATCAGCTTTGCCGACACGGCGCTGCATGTGCCGCCCTATACGAGCGTCTGGACGCTCTCGGCAGATCATCACATCACGGTGCGCCTGAGCCTTGCCAACTACCGTTATCTGCTGACCGATGAGGTGTATGCGTTCTCCTATCTGTACTCGCTGCGCACGGCATTCTTCTCGACGCTGATCTGCCTGCTGATCGGCTACCCGATGGCCTATGCGATGGCGCGTTCCTCCAAGACGACGCAGGGCATCCTGATGCTGATCATCATCCTGCCGTTCTGGACTTCCTTCCTGCTGCGCGTCTATGCCCTGGAGGGCATCATCCGCGAGAACGGTCTGCTCAATTCGGCGCTGCTGTGGATGGGCATCATCCATCATCCGCTGCAGATCATGCGCACCAGCCTCGCGGTGTACCTGGGCATCATCTACTCCTACCTGCCATTCATGGTCCTGCCACTGTTCGCGACCCTGGAGAAGCTCGATCACACGCTGCTCGAGGCAGCCTCGGACTTGGGCAGTTCGCCATGGCGCGCCTTCTTCGATGTCACGCTGCCGCTGTCGATGCCCGGGGTCATTGCCGGATCCATGCTGGTATTCATTCCGGCGATCGGCGAGTTCGTCATCCCCTCGCTGCTGGGTGGTCCGGATAACCTGATGATCGGTCGCGTGCTGTGGGATGAATTCTTCAGCAACCGCGACTGGCCCGTGGCCTCGGCGGTTGCCATCGCATTCCTGGTCTTCCTGGTCGGACCGATCGCGCTCTACCAGCACTACAGTGCCAAGCAGCTGGAGGCCTGAGCGCCGATGAATGAGCGACCCCCGGTCCTGCTGTTCACCTGGCTGTGCTTTGGCATCGCACTCTTATATGTGCCGATGCTGGTGCTGATCGCCTATTCATTCAACGCCTCATCGATGGTCAATGTCTGGGGCGGCTTCTCCTTTGCCTGGTACCAGGAGCTGATTCACAACGATCAGATCCTGGATGCCGCCGCGCTTTCGCTCGAGGTGGGCGTCGTCGCCTCGACCGTGGCGGTGCTGCTGGGCACGCTCGCGGCGATCGCGCTGGTGCGATTCATTCGCTTCCGCGGGCGCCTGCTGCTGACGGCGCTCGTCAATGCGCCGCTGGTCATGCCAGAGATCATCACCGGCATCACGCAGCTGCTGCTGTTCGTCGCGATGTTCCAGCTCTTCTCGTGGCCGCACCGCGGCTTCACAACGCTGGTGATAGCGCACGTGGCCTTCTGCACGGCCTATGTCACCGTGACGGTGCAATCGCGCCTGCAAAGCGCCGACCGCTCGCTCGAGGAAGCGGCGATGGATCTGGGCTCAGGTCCGGTGCGCGCATTTCTCGATACGACACTGCCGATCATCGCGCCGGCGTTGCTGTCCGGGTGGCTCCTGAGCTTTACGCTCTCGCTCGATGATCTGGTGATCTCAAGCTTCGTCTCGGGCCCGGGTGCCAGCACGCTGCCGATGGTTATTTATTCGAAGGTGAAGCTGGGCTTGAGCCCTGATGTGAACGCGCTGGCGAGCCTGATCATCGGCATCGTTGGCATTGGCGTGCTGATCGCCGGTACGCTGATGCGCCGGGCCGAGCGTCAGCGCCAGCTCGACGTGCAGATGGCCACGCGCTAGCGAGCAGTGCGGGCAGTATCGAAGGGCTTGCGGGTAAACACCCGCTGCACCATCGGCTCGAAGAACTCGAGCGGCCGGCTCACGTAGCCCGGATCAAACGAGGACTGATCCCAGCGCTCGGCGAAATCCGCGCAGGCCTCGAACCACTGATGCCCCCGCAGTCGCTCGCGCCCGTGACGATCGCCGCCCGTGTGGTGCGCGTAGTAGTAGCTCTGGAACAGGCCGTGCTGCTCGACGATCCACGTGACTTCCGCGCGCACGTACGGGCGCAGGATCCCCGCGGCAATCTCGGAATGGTTGTATGGGGACAGATCATCGCCAATGTCGTGGATCAGCGCGCCGACCACCAGGTCTTCATCGGCGCCGTCGGCGTGCGCGCGCGTCGCACACTGCAACGAATGCTCGAGGCGGCTGACCGGATAGCCTTCGAAGGAATTTCCAAGTTTCAGCAGTGAGGCCAGCACCCGCTGCGGCAGCAGCCGCACATAGTCACGCTCATACGCTTCGAGCAGCAGATAGTCTTCGCGTGTGCCATCCTTCATCTGGCGAAAATTCACGATCCGATTCATTGCATCCTCCGGTCCGAGGGAAGCCAGAACACCCGGCACCGCACTTTAACCGCACGGCATCTGGCCACGCGAGTGGCCTGGGATAGCGCCGGACTGCCGGGACTACACGGCATCGGGCCGCGAGAGGTGAATCGTGACGCGCGTGCCGGTGCCGGGCCGCGAGTCGATCTTCAGGCTGCCACCCACCAGGCGCGCGCGGTAATTCATCATGCGATGCCCGAGTCCGCGACTGCGCGCAGCCATGGGATCGATCCCGCAGCCATTGTCGCCGATGCTTAAGTCCAGCGCTTGCGCGTTCGAGCGCAGCTGGATAGTCAGTTCGGTACAGCCACTGTGGCGGATTGCATTGCTGGTCGCCTCCTGGGCAATCCGGTACAGGTGATCGGCGATCGCGGCATCGATGAAGGGCTCCTCGCTGGGCGCATCGAGACGCACCGGCAGCTGCAAGCGCGTCGCCAGGTCCAGGGTCAGGCGCTCCAGGGCTGCGACCAGTGAACCGCGCGCGATCTGAATTGGAGAGAGCTCCTCGGCCAGGTTGCGCGTGGTCTCGATCGAATGATTGACGTGACCGACAATCGACTCGAGCGACTGGCGCTGCATGACGGGATCTGCATGCGGGTGTGCCGCGGCGCTGTGCAGCAGCAGTGCGATGCCGCTCAGTTCCTGGCCAAGCCCTTCATGGATGTCGCTGCACAAGCGCAGACGTTCACGCGTTGCAATGTTGATGATCTCGCGCTCCAGGCTCCGGCCCGAGGTCACGTCGCTGAGCGCCAGCACGATGCCGTTGAGCAGCGGGTTGCTGGCGCGGTTGGCGCCGACGAGGCGCAGTATCCGCGGCTCTCCAGCCGGGGTGGCATAGCTGATCTCGATTTCTGCCTCGCGCTCCGCACCGGCGCGCAGGCGCTCCAGAAAAGCGCCAAGCTCGCTGCGCTGCGCCTCACCCAGCAGCAGATCGGCCGGCGTGTTCAACAGATCGAGCGGCGAGCGCTGCAGCATCGCCTGTGCCGCCGGGCTGACAAAGACCAGCTGTCCATGCGCATCGCAGACCGCGATGACATCGGTGGAACTGCGCACCAGCTCCATCGCGCGCTCGTTGGATTGCCGGATCGCGAGTTCCTGGCTCAGGCGCGCAATTTGCCGCTGCATCGTGCGCTGGCGGAGCGCCAGCAGCCCCGCGCCGATCAGCACCAGAATGACACGGGTCCAGCTGGCGCTGCCCTGTGCTGTGGAAGAGGCGCCGGCGAGCACCGCGACCGCGAGCAGCACCAGCAGCGCCGGCAGGAATCCGTTGGCACTTTCCTGCGCCGTAGGCTCGAGCACGCGGACCGGAGGCGTGAAACGCTCCACGTAGGCCGCTGTCGTGATCAGCAGGAAGCACAGCACATCCCCGAAGTCGTAGTACAGATCGACGTAACTGCGGCCATTGAGCTGGCCAGCGATCCAGGCGAACTCGCCCGAGCACTCGGCCAGCGCTGCCGCAATTAGCAGCACCACCGTCAGCTGGCCGCTGCGGCCGGCTTGCTGAGTCAGCAGCGTCGCGCACATCACCATCAGTGCACTGAGCGGCGCCATGTAGGCAATGGTTGTACCCAGGGCCAGTCGCACGCCGATACCTTCGGAACTCATGAACTGCGAGTAGACGACCAGCAGTGCCACCATGACCGTCAGGGCATCGAGCCAGAACCGCAGCGTGAGCAACTGCCCGCCGGCGCCGCGGTAGCGCTGCAGCAACCCTGCGGTCAGCAGCAGATAGTCGAGCAGGTAGAGGCCATCACCGAAGGTCAGGTTCAGGCCATGAGGATCGCTGTAGCTGAAATTCCAGACCACGCACGCGATGACGCTCAGTGCCGTGAATCCGAGCACGAACCACCACAGCGATCGGGACCCGCGCTGCAGTCTGCTGCCGGCAAGCAGCATCCCGATCGAGATCATCGCGGCGATCTGCAGCGGGATCGCGCACCAGTTGGCCAGCCACCAGACCGATTCAGGGGCCTGCTCATGCAACAGCAGCCACAGCGCAACGGCCGCGGCGTAGCTCCAGCACAGCACCACCGCTGACTTGGCCAGCGGGTGCTTCCCGGTGCTCGCGATGATGGGGAGGGTAATGGCTGCCATGACAGCCTCAGGCCGGATTCTTGGTAGAAGTTGTTGGCGTCAGGATCAGGGCCGAGTCTCCCGGAGGCAGGCGCGCCAGCCGCTGCGGCGCCGGGGCCACCGTAGCATCGATTCCGGCCTCTGTCCCCTGAATTTCCGCTGCGGCGGGCGCCTCCCAGGATATCGGCGCGTATCGCATTCGCGCAGATTTGTCGTAACCTTGCCCCCATGATGCTGATCGAAAGAATCTGGGCTGCGAATGACCTGCGCAACTACCACTACCTGATTGCCTGCGAAGAAAGCGGCGAGGCGCTGGTCATCGACCCGTTGAACTGGCAAGCGTGCCTGGCGCGGGCCACGGAGCGCGGCTGGACAATCCGCCAGATTCTCAATACCCACGAGCACGAGGATCACACCGCGGGCAACGCGCCGCTGGTGCAGGCCACCGGGGCGACCGTCATCGCGCACGCCGGCGCTGCCAAGCGCATCGGCGGCGTGGACCGCGGCGTCAGCGCCGGTGATCTGATCCGCATCGGCCGCCATCTGGAGCTCGAGTGCCTCGATACGCCCGGCCATACGATGTCGCATGTCTGTCTGCTGGCCCATGGGGATGATCCGGCGCTGTTCTCGGGCGACACCTTATTTAATGCCGGCGTGGGCAACTGCCGCGGCGGTGGTGATCCGGGCAAGCTCTACGAAACCTGCTCACAAACCCTGGCGCGCCTTGCGCCGACCACGCGCGTCTTTCCCGGCCATGAATACCTGGCACGGAACCTGGCCTTCACGGCCCACGTCGAGCCGGGCAATCGGGCCGTCGCCCGCTACCAGAGCGAGTGCGCGGGTCTGGAGCCCGCGGCGATGCCGGTGCTGCGCCTGGCCGATGAGCAGGCGATCAACAGTTTCTTTCGCTTGGGCGAGTCGACGCTGCTTGACGGGCTGCGCAAGATCTCCCCACAACTGCCCGCCAAGGCCTCGAGCCGCGAGATCTTCATCCGCCTGCGCGAACTTCGTAATGACTGGTAGGCCTGTGCTGTAGAATTCGCGGCCCTCATGGACGTCTCGCCGATCCTCAACCCGCTGAACGATGCCCAGCGTGCGGCCGTCACCGCGCCGCTCGGGCCGATCCTGGTGCTGGCCGGCGCCGGCAGCGGCAAGACGCGCGTACTGATCCACCGCATCGCTTGGCTGATCAGCACCGAGGGCGCTTCGCCGCACAACATCCTGGCGGTGACCTTCACCAACAAGGCGGCGGCCGAGATGCGCGGCCGGGTCGAGACGCTGCTCGGGATCCCAGGCTCGGCGCTGTGGCTGGGCACCTTCCACGGTCTCGCGCACCGCCTGCTGCGCCTGCACTGGCGCGAGGCCGGCCTGCCGCAAAGCTTCCAGATCATGGATGGTGAGGATCAGCTGCGCCTGATCCGCAAGATCCTCAAGGCGATGGAGCTGGATGAAGCGCGCTGGGTGCCGCGCGATATCCAGTACTACATCAACAAGCACAAGGATGAGGGTCGCCGTCCCGACATGCTGAAAGCCGGCGCCGATCCGACCGAGCAGCAGCTGCTGAAGGTGTACGCCGAGTATGAGCTCGCCTGCGCACGCGCCGGCGCGGTCGATTTTGCCGAACTGCTGCTGCGCGCCCACGAACTGTGGCGCGACCAGCCCGATGTGCTGAGGCACTATCGGGCCCGCTTCAGCCACGTGCTGGTCGATGAATTCCAGGATACGAACTCGATCCAGTATGCCTGGGTGCGGCAGCTGGTCGGCACCGATGGCTACCCGTTCGTGGTTGGCGACGATGATCAGTCGATC
>JBEKOK010000189.1:0-7406 GCA_049521875.1 Steroidobacteraceae bacterium | reverse complement strand
CCCGAGGAACTCGGCGCACCGCAGTTCGAAACACTGCTCAAGGGCGGCCAGTTGCGCGAAGTCATCCTGGCAACCAATCCAACGGTGGAGGGCGAGGCGACCGCGCATTTCCTGCTGCAGCTCGCGCGCCACCATGGCGTCGCCGCCAGTCGCATCGCGCACGGGGTGCCGGTGGGTGGTGAGCTCGAATACGTGGATGGCGGGACACTCGCGCATGCGCTGGCCGGACGTCATCCGCTGGCCTGACGCCGCAGCGATCGCCGATTCTCAGGCGCCAGGTCTTTGCATCGCGCTCAATTCGCGCTGCAGCCGCCCGAGGCGGCGAAAACTCTCGTAGCGGCGCGCACACAGCGCGCCACTGTCAACGGCGGCACGTACCGCGCAGCCGGGCTCGCGCAGATGCGCACAGTCCGAAAAGCGGCACTCGGGCGCGAGCCGCGCGATCTCGACGAAGCCGCAGCTCCTGGCATCGAGCAGTTCGATCGCCGGCGCAAAATCCCGCACGCCCGGGGAATCGATCAGCTCACCGCCGCCTGGCAGGCGATGCAGCCTCGAGGTCGTGGTCGTGTGGCGGCCCTCATCATCGCGGATCAGCTCTCCGATCTCGGCATCAGAGTCCGGCACCAGCAGGCGCAGGATCGAGGACTTGCCGACCCCTGACTGGCCGACCAGCATCGCGGTCTCGCCCTTGAGCGCTGCGGCCAGTTCATCGAGCCCGGCGCCAGACTGCGCCGAACAGCGCAGCAGCCGGTAGCCGGCGCTCTGCAGCGCTGCCAGTTGCAGCTCAAGTTCCGCGGCCAGTGGCAGCTCGCACTTGTTCAGCAGCAGTGCCGCGCGCATGCCGCCGCACTCTGCAGCGGCAAGATAGCGATCGGCCACGAACAGATCCGGCTCCGGGAGCGGTGCCAGCACCACCAGCAGCAGCGAGACGTTGGAGGCGATAAGCTCGCTGCGGCCACGCGCACTGCTGCGATAGAGGGCGGTGCGGCGTGGCAGGACGCGCACGATCCGCAATTCCTGGTGCTGCACATCCGACTCGCACATCACCTGATCGCCGCACACCACGATGAGCTCGCGCCGCGCCGGGCGCGCCAGCTGCTCGGCGCCGCTGCTCAGTCGCACACGTGCCAGCCGTCCATGACTGGCCACGACCTGTGCCTGACTGGCAGGCACAGGGGCGCTGGGGAGCTCACCGGCGGTAGGTATCACCCTGCTATCATGCCTGATCCGCGCGGGAGAACCTGTCCATGGCCAACGACCAGAACCTGATCTGGATCGATCTCGAGATGACCGGCCTGAAGCCCGATGAAGATGTGATCATCGAGATCGCGACCGTCGTGACCGACTCGGATCTGAGCATCGTGGCCGACGGACCGGAGCTGGCGGTGAACCAGGATGCCGCGGCACTCGCGCGCATGGATGAGTGGAACCAGCGCCAGCATGGCGGCAGCGGACTGATCGCACGCGTGCAGGCCAGCACCATCAGCAGCGCGGCGGCGGAACGGCTGACGCTGGAGTTTCTTGCCAAGCACGCGGTCGCGGGCCGCTCGCCGATGTGTGGCAACAGCATCTGCCAGGATCGACGCTTTCTGGCAAGATACATGCCAGAGCTCGAGCGGTTCTTTCATTACCGCAACCTTGATGTCAGTACGCTCAAGGAGCTGGCGCGTCGCTGGTTTCCGGGCGTCGCCGCCGGCGTTGCCAAGCAGGGCGCGCATCTGGCACGCGCCGACATCTATGAGTCGATCGAAGAACTGCGTTACTACCGCACGCATCTGCTGCGTTCAAGTGTGACCTGATTACCGCCTTTGCTCACGAGCGCTGGCTGACGCGCTCGCAGCGCGTGCTATATTCGGCTTGTGATATGCGAAGCCAACCTGCTGGCCTCATGGCGCGCCCGCCCGCGCGGCTTCGTCGCGCTGATGGGATTGTACGAGAGCAACTACGTGCGCCTCGCACAGCTCACCGGCAACCTGCTCGATTTACAGGGCACGCGCGTTTCGCACGTGCAGGGCGAATGCGATCTGGTGCTGACCCTGATCGAGCGTGCGCGCTATACCGATGAGCTTGATCTGACCTACCTGGTGCCCATCGCCGGTGCCGAGGCTGGCACACCTGCACCACTGGAGCGCATCCCGGATCTGCGCCTGCGCGTCTATCACGATGCCCGGCTGCTGGAGGCGCGCCTGCGCCAGCCCGGACCGGGTCCGGAACGTGAACTGCATCAGTGCTGGGCCCGCAACATGATGCTAAATAAGTGGCTGGAATACTGCGCCGAGCAGGGTCATTGCTTTGTCATGCGCTAATGCGGCATTGATTCTGGGCGGCAGATCGTCAAGTTATGCCCGTGGACCTGCCAGCCCTCATCATGAAGCGGATCAGACAGCTAGGATTCATGCGCGTCGCGCTGATCCCGGAAGGTGCCGACGACGCCGAGCGCGGCCGCGTCATGCATCTGTTCCAAAACCGCGCGGAGCTGAAAAAAGCGTATAGCAGCGTCCAAGATGAACTGCAGCGGATGCGCGATCGCATCAAGCAGCAGGAAGGCGCCACGGCGCGCGTGCAGGAGATGCTGCAGGCGCTCGAGGAGCGGCTCTCGGCCCCGGTCACCGGCTATCCGGCAATGGTCTTCTACCAGCTGCGCCATGTGTGGGTGACTGGCCGCACGCTGCTCGAACAATTCCTCAATGAACTGGTTGCGCAGCAAGAAGAGCGCGAGCGCCGCCAGTTCCTGGCCGAATACAACCGTCAGCAGTTCAGCCGGCGCCAGGCGGTCGAGACCGAATTCCTGATGGCACAGCAGGCGGCTGTGAGTGCGCGCGATGAGGCGAGCGAGCTCGAGCGGGCCCTTGCTAGGCTGAGCCGCCCCTGGCATTACTTCCGTCGGCGCGCCGCGCGCCAGAACCTGCAGGCGGCCACGCTCAAGGCGATGCTGGCCGAACAGGATCTGGAGAGCAGCCGCAGTACGCGCGAGAGCGTCGCTGCCGAGCCGGTACCGGAATTCCCGGGCCTGAGCATCGAGGCACGGCGGCTGATCAATCTGGCGACGATCGCCTACGGGCAGGTGCTGTGCGATCGGCTCGAGCGCACCGGACTGCTCGAGAGTGCCCGCGAGGCCAGTGCGCGACGCGAACCGCCCGCCGATTCCTATGGCGATCGCGCCGCCTGTGAGCAGCTGATGGCCGACATCCAGCGCGCGAGCCTGCTGCTGCAGCAGCGCACGACACTGCAGCAGGAAATTCGCGAACAGGTGGAAGTCTTCAAGAGCCGGGCCCGCTACCGGGCAAGCTCCGATACGCTGCCGACGCCCGATAGTCTGGCGCTGGCCGAGAACGGCCGAGGCTCACGCGTGCTGCTCGAGGACTCCTGGGAGATCTACCGGCTGCTACTGCGCTGAGGCGCTAGGGCCGCCGCGCTCGCCGCTGGGGCGAGCGCTCGTTGAACTTCAATGCACCCCGTGAGTGGATGCCGTGGCCGGATGGGAGGCCAGCAGCGCGCCGCTGCCGCTTTGCACCGCCAGGTCCGCCGCAATACCGGCTGCCTGCTGCAGCACGACGTCCGGAATCTCATCGTCCTTCATCTCATCGGCACTCTTGAGCGGGGGCTGGCCGTTGGCAATGCGCCGGACATTTTCCCGGGCGAGCCGGTCCTGTTCCTGCGTCGTGCGCTCGGTCTCGCGCTCCTTGAGGTTCAGCGACTGCGAGTGATCCTTGCGGGTCACTTCCAGGGCCGCGAGCCCGTCGAGCAGCCACTTGTAATTGGGATCGCCGGCCTCGCGCGTGCCCTCATCACGCTTGAGCGTCGGAATCCAGCCCGACTGCGAGGGAAAGCCGTTGAAGGCCACCGGCGTGATCCGATCCCATGGCAGTGGGTGCTCCATGCTGCTCTCGCCGACATCCTTCGGATTGATTGCCGAGGGCAGCTCCACATCCGGCTCGACGCCGTGCAGCTGCGTGCTCTCGCCGGTGATGCGATAGAACTTCTCGATCGTCACGGTGATCTGGCCCTGGTTGGTGTCATTGGACCAGCGATCCAGCGGAATCAGGCTCTGCACCGTGCCCTTGCCGAAAGTCGTCTGGCCTGCGATCACACCGCGATGGTAGTCCTGGATCGCGCCGGCAAAGATTTCCGATGCCGAGGCACTGGTGCGATCCACCAGCACTTCGAGCGGACCGTCGTAGGCGATCGAGCGCTCATCGCCATTGAGCACATCCAGATCATTATCGCGGCTCTTCACCTGTACCACCGGTCCGCGGCCAACGAACAGGCCGGTCAGCGCAGTTGCCTCCGGCAGGTAGCCGCCGCCGTCACCGCGCAGGTCGAGCACCAGCGCATCGATGCCACCGTTGGCCTGCAGTTCGCCGATCAGGCGGCGTACATCGCGCGTGGTGCTGCGGTAGTTGGGATCGCGGTTGGCGTGCGCCTGCACGTCTTCGTAGAACTCGGGCACCGTGATGACCCCGACTCGCAGGGTCTTATCGCCGACCTTGATCAGCTTCAGATCCTTCTTTGCCGCCTGGGTCTCGAGCGTCACCTTGCCGCGCTGCAGGCTGACGATGTGCTCATCGGTCCCGGGTGCTGCCCCGGCCGGCAGAACCTGCAGGCGCACCGAGGTGCCGCCCTTGCCGCGGATCAGCTGCACGACATCATCCAGACGCCAGCCAATGACCTCGGTCAGCGCGCCCGATTCGCCCTGGCCGACGGCCATGATCCGATCGTTGGTCTTGAGCGTGCCGGCGGCCGCCGCCGGGCCGCCGGGCAGCAGCGAGCTGATCGTGACGTAATCATCGGTCAACAGCAGCGAGGCACCGATGCCCTCGTAGCTCAGGCTCATCTGGATGCGGTACTCATCGGAGCTGCGCGGGGAGAAGTAGTTTGAGTGCGGGTCGTAGACCTGCGTGTAGGAATTCATCAGCGACTCGAACACGTCCTCGGCGCTGATCTGGTTGATGCGCGTGTTGACATGCTCGTAGCGCTTGCGCAGCACCTCGACGGCTTCGGGCCAGCTCTTGCCGGTCAGCATCAGCGACAGTGCATCGCTCTTGACGCGCTTGCGCCACAGCTCATTGAGCTCGGCCGTGTCCTTGGGCCACGGTACTTTGTCCCGATCGAAGTTGATCTGCTCGGCCACCGACCAGTCCGGTTCGGTCTTCAGCAGCTCGAGCGCGTATTGCATGCGATCGCGGTTGCGCTGCTGGAAGGTGTTGAAGATTGCAAAGCCCGGGTCGAGCTGGCCGCTGTGGATCATCTCATCGAAGCTGCCGCGCCAACGCTCAAATCCGGCCAGGTCCTCGAGGGTAAGGTAGCTGCGCTGGCTGTCGAGCGCATTGACGTAGCGATCCAGCACCTCGGAGGAAAACGCCTTGTCGATAACCCGCCGGCTGTAGTGGTTCGATTCGAGGATCTCGGCGATATGGGGCGCGACCAGCCGCTGGCGCTCGGTCGGGTGGATCGCCCCGGCCGGCAACGCCACGCTCAGTGACGGAAAGTCGGTCGAGCCACTGGCTGCCACCATCAGGAGGCAGGAGGCGAGAATTGCGAGCGGGCCGATCGTGCGGCGCCACGGTGTCATGGAAGCAGGCATGCGGGTTAGGTGTTTCCCATACAGTCAGTTACGGTACTGAGTTTGACACTTTTGCCAGCGCCCGTGCAGGTTCCGGGATGTGACGGGCATGGCATCATGGACACATTCTCCTCATTCCGGGGAGCCCTCCTACTGTCGGAGCACACGCCTATGCGGCCCCTGTTTGTGCTGCTGCTGATTGTCACCGGCTCGGCCGTGGCGATCGCGGTGTCCCTGGCCATGGCCGCCGTGGTCTTCCTGCTGCTGCCCGAGTATTCAGTGCGGCTGGCCCCGGAGCGGGGCCCGCTGATCACCGGCCTGGTCTGGTCCTGGCTGCTCTCGGGCGTCGGAACGGCCGCGCTGATCGGCGAGTGGCGCCGCCGCCCGTGGCGGCACTATGCCTATGCAGGGCTTACGCTGATTCTGCTGGTGCTGGGCTGGCTGCACCGGCCGTTCTAGCGCGCTCAATCGCCGGCTTGGGGGTGCGTGGTGCTGTGAGTCGCGCTCTCGGCAGTGGTTCGCGCCGCGGCAGCGGGGCTGTTGTAGGGGTCATAGCCCGGGCCGCCGACGTTTTGCAGTGCGAACTTGGCGTAGACGATCATCTCCTCGAGCCGGCCTGGCCCGGAGGAGTCGGTGCGCATTGGCGCTGGCACGCGATCGGTATTTTTAAACATAAGCCTCGGCTCCTCCGACCCCGTGCCCCTGGCTACGGTCGGCCCCTAATTGGACTGCCGGAAACGCCGGCAGTTCCGAGAGCAACGCGTCAGCGCCTGGGCCCGTTGACCTGTTCAGCCGAGGTTAAGCGGATGTTAGTTTGCGTGGCGGCGCCCGAACGTGACGGGTGCGGTGCGGCAGGGCATGGCCTGCGGACGCGGGATGACATAAGAGCGCGCCAAGGGTCCGGCGTCGCGGATTGCTCAGTGGGTACGCAGCCAGTTGCAGCCGCGCAATGCCCATAGCAGCAGCAGTGGACCCAGCGCGACGACCCAGAATGGTAGCGACCGCTCGGCGAGTCCGCGGTAGAAGTCGACCAGCATCGCCCAGAGACTGCCATTGGCATAGGCACCCAGCACCAGATGACCCGCGCTCCAGATCAGGACCGGCATCAAGGCAAATCCGATCAGCACACTGGCCAGTGTGAAATACAATTCGCGGCGCGGACCGCGGAAACGGGTCCAGGACAGCAACCAGCTCAGCATGATGCGTCAATGCTCCTCGAGACGGCTCCTGACCAACAGGCCCCGGGAGCAGCTAAGCGGGCATAATAACCGGCATGAGTACCATTCGAGCAGCCGTTATAGGGGTGGGTTACCTGGGGCGTTTCCATGCGCAGAAGTATGCCGCGATTCCCGATTGTCAGCTGGTGGCCGTGGCCGATGCCCAGCCCGAGGCGGCGCAGCGCGTAGCCAGGGAGCTGGGCACGCTCGCCGTGGCCGACTACCGCGAGCTGATCGGCCGGGTCGATGCGGTCAGCATCGCCACGCCAACCCCGAAGCACTTTGAAATTGCCCGGGAACTGCTCGGCGCCGGCGTGCACGTGCTGGTGGAGAAACCGATCACCGAGACCACGGCGCAGGCCGAGGAACTGATCGCGAGCGCGCGCAGCGCAGGCAAGGTACTGCAGGTGGGGCACCTGGAGCGCTTCAATCCGGTGATCCTCGGCGCCGAGGCGAGCCTTGGGGTACCGCGCTTCATTGAGTGTCACCGGCTGGCACCGTTTCGCGAGCGCGGCACCGATGTGAATGTGGTGCTCGACCTGATGATCCACGATCTGGACCTGGTGCAGAGCATCGTCGGCAGCGAGATCGTCTCGCTCGAGGCCATCGGGACGCCGGTGTTCTCC
>JBEKOK010000188.1:0-7470 GCA_049521875.1 Steroidobacteraceae bacterium | reverse complement strand
AGCCCCGGCATGTGGCACGAGGTCGGCTTCCTGGCCGACGCGTTCCAGATCTTCAAGGGCCTGGGCCTGTCGGTGGATCAGATCTCCACTTCCGAAACCAATGTCACGGTGTCGCTCGATCCGGCGGCCAACACACTCGATCAGGCGACCCTCGATCGGCTGATGGGCGAGCTCTCGAAGCTCTGCCGCGTGCAGCTGATTGGTCCGTGCGCTTCGGTGAGTCTGGTTGGACGCGCCATTCGCGGCATCCTGCATCAGCTCGGCGATGCCTTCGAGCTGTTTGCCGATCAGCGCATCTATATGGTCAGCCAGTCGGCCAATGACCTGAATCTGACCTTTGTGGTCGATGAAGGGCAGGGCGACCGTCTTGCACAGGAGCTGCACGATCTGCTGATCCGGCCGGTGCCAGGCGATACGGTGCTGGGGCCGACCTGGGAGCAGCTGTTTGCGGTGCCAGTCGCAGCGGGCGAGCGCCTGCAGCCCTGGTGGCGCACGCGCCGCGCGGAGCTGCTCAAGGTCGGGGCAGAACATGATTGTGCCTATGTGTATGACCTCGCCGTGGTGCGCCAGGCAGCCCGTGGACTCAAGGCGCTGAAGTCGGTCGATCGCGTGCTGTATGCGATGAAGGCCAACCCGAACGCGCACATCTTGAAAGCGCTGGCCGAGGAAGGCATTGGCTTTGAGTGCGTCTCGCCCGGGGAAGTCGAGCGCGTGCTGGCGACGCTGCCGCAGATCGAGCGCTCGCAGCTGCTGTTCACGCCGAATTTCGCAGCGCGCGAAGAATATGCCTGGGCACTCGAAGCCGGCTTGCAGCTGACGATCGATAATTTGTTCATATTGCGCAGCTGGCCGGAGCTGTTCCGCGGTCGCGCGATCTTCGTGCGCATCGACACCGGCACGGGGCGCGGTCACCACCAGCACGTGCGCACTGCCGGCGCGCACTCCAAGTTTGGGGTGCCGCTTGGCGAGATCGATGAGCTGCGCACGCTCGGCGCCAAGCTGCAGCTGCGCATCGTCGGCCTGCATGCGCACACCGGCAGCGGTGTATTCGATGCCGCCAGCTGGGCCGAAACCGCCAGTGTCCTCGGGAGCATCCAGCAACGCTTCCCCGACGTCCGGGTCATCGACGTGGGTGGCGGCCTGGGGGTCCCAGAGAATCACGAGCAGCCGGGACTGGATCTGGCGCGCCTCGATACGGCCCTGCTCAGCGTCCGTCAGGGGTTGCCCGGCGTGAGCTGGTGGATCGAGCCTGGCCGCTACCTGGTCGCTGCCGCCGGTGTACTGCTGGCGCGCGTTACGCAGACCAAGATCAAGGAGCCGCTGCGTTACGTGGGCGTAGCCACCGGCATGAATTCGCTGATCCGGCCGGCCCTGTATGGTGCAGTTCACGAAATGGTGAATCTCACGCGCCTCGAGGAGCCGGCGACCGAACTGGTGAACGTCGTCGGACCGATCTGCGAATCCGGCGATTTCCTCGGGCACGAGCGCCTCATGGCCCCGAGCAGCGCCGGCGATGTGGTGTTGATCGCCAATGCAGGGGCCTACGGCCGCGCGATGAGCTCGCATTACAACCTGCGCGCACCGGCTACCGAAATCATTTTGTAAAAAGCGTGCGCCAGTTGTGCGCCAGCCCCGGCCCCGGCGCGGCACGCTGCGCCCCTTCCTCGGTTGTGATGCCCACCTAAGCCCTCCTCAAGGCCAAGGCGTCAGTCCTCACTGATCTGACCGCGGCCTCGCGACCAAAAAAATTGCGGGGTTATCGGCAGTTTGCCGCATAACTTGAGCCCGCAAAATGTGATCTGGGACAAGGGTCACACCAGACGTGTTTCACATAGTCAAAATTCAGCCAGCACGGCAGCTGAAGCCTGCTCACGCCGACTCCGCGAGCCTGTTAAGAGGGCTGGATCGGCACGGGCAAGCGGCCTGCGCGACCCCTGGAACTGATTTTTTAGGAGACCCCCTGATGAACAAGATCATTATCGCAACAATGGCGGCCAGCGTCCTGATAGGCGCCGGCGTTGCCAAGTCCAGCACCACGACGGCGAACATTGCCGTCAATGTCACCGTCAACACCAACTGCGTCTTCACCGGCGGTACGGTCGCTGCGACCTACGTCCCGGGCGCCGGCCAGGTAACTGCCAGCAACGCCTCGGCCCTGACCGTTGCTTGCTCGCCGGATACCAACACGCCGACGATTTCCTTCGGCAACGGTCTGACCGGCACGATCGCGCAGCGTCTTGCGACGCTTGCCGGTAACTCGCTCCAGTACAACCTGTACACCGCTGCCACGGGTGGTTCGATTCTGGGCAATGGCACGACCGGTGTCACGGTCGCCGTGACCGGCTCGACGATTGCCGTACCCAAGGCGGTGCCGGTGTACATCATCGTTCCGGACAACACCAACAACCAGGTGCTTGCGGCCGGTAGCTACACGGACACCGTGGTCGCGACGCTGACGTTCTGATCGCAAGGGAATCAGAAGTCAGCCGCGCTCGCTTGATACTGCTGCCATGCGATCGGTGCTGCGATTCCTCTGTCTTGCTGAACGGACTCTGCTGACGGGCATAACGGGGCGGCCTTCGGGGCCGCCCCGCTGCCTCACCGCCGCTTCGGCAGCGAAGCGGGCCGCAGGCTGGCTGCGGCGGGCGCTGCCGCTTGTGCTGTCAGTTGCGCTCAGTGCGCCGCTGGCAGCCGGCACGGCCACGGGTAGTTTCACGGTATCGGCGACCGTGCAGGCCGTCTGCCAGATGAGCGCCACGGCAATCAATTTCGGGACCTACATTCCCGGCAATGGCGCAACGCTTAAAGCCAATTCCAGCATCTCCATCCAGTGCACGAGCGGTACGGCAACACCAACGCTCGCTCTGAATGCCGGCGCCTCGGGCGGCACGATGACTAATCGCCTGATGTTGGGCCCCGGCGGTGCGAAGGTGCAGTACAACCTCTACACCAGCAGCAGCTACAGCACCGTGTTCGGAGACGGCACCGGCGGCAGTTCCACGGAGTCCGTGACGATCGGTACGGGCAGCTTCACGACACCAGTCCAGGTCACTGTCTACGGCGAGTTTCTCGACAGTGCCGCCAACCGGCTCTCGGCCGCGGCTGGCACTTACACCGACACGGTCACTGCCACGCTCACCTACTGAGCGGGCAGCACTCACTCTTTTTTAAGGAATCTGCATTGTGAATCTCTACCAAGGTCTTCGCCGAATTTCCATAACCTGCTCCGTGCTCTGCGGCGCCGCTCTGCTCGGCGCGGCACCGTCACGCGCGGGAAACTTCAGTGTCTCGCCGCTGCGCGTGGAAATGAAAGGGAGCCATCGGCTCGAGGTGTTGACGATCACGAACGCCGATGATGCGCCGCTGTCGATCCAGATCGAACTGAAAAACTGGACTCAGCAGGCGGGCGAGGAACAACTGGATGAAACGCACGATCTGCTCGTCACACCACCGATCTTCAGGATGGCGCCGCATGGGCAGCAGGTGGTGCGCATTGCGTTGCGGCGCGATGCCGATCCGCTGCGCGAGCTCGACTACCGGGTGTTGCTGACCGAGATTCCCGCGCCGCCTTCCAAGGACTTTAGTGGCATGCAGGTGGCCTTGCAGCTGAGCCTGCCGATCTTCGTGGCGCCGCCGGTCTTTGAGCATAGTGAGCTCAATTGGACTGCCAAATGGCTGGCCGACGGTACCGTGCAGATCAGCGCGAGCAATTCCGGCAACGCCCATACGCGCGTGACCGATTTTGATGTGCAGTTCGGCAGCGAGAATCGCGCGACACACGTAGGCGTCACGCGCTACGTGCTGCCGCAGAGCTCGGTCAGCTGGATAGTCAAGCCCCCCGAGGGGAGCGAGATTCACAGCGCACTCAAGGTGCGGGGCGCCAGCGACCGGGGCGACTTCAGCGCTGGCGTAACCGACGCCGGGGCCTGAGCCACTGCGCGGGCGACTATGTGCAGGCTCAAAGACCATGGCGGGGCCAGATTCTGGAGCGGCATCGCGCTCCTGCTGTGCCTGTGCGCAGGTCTTGGCGTGCATGCCGATGAGGCGCCGGCGCTGCAGGAGGCGGTCATGGAAGTTAGCGTCAACGAGCAGCCGGCCACGGAGATGCTGATCGTGCTGCGCGATGATACCGGCGGCCTGTGGCTTGATGAGCGTGACCTCGCGCGCATGCACCTCAGAATGCCCGAGGTGGCGCCGCAGCTGTTCGAAGGGCGCCGCTACTATCCGGTCAGCGCGTTGCCAGGCGGCAAGGTGCAGTATGACGAGGCGCGCGGACGCGCGATGATCAGTGTCAGCGGCGATGCCTTTCTTGCCACACGCGTGTCGGCGCCGACCAGCGCGGGGCCGCCGATTACACCAGCAGCACTCGGGGCCTTCCTCAATTACGAGCTCTCGGCGCAGCACTATGCGGACCAGAATCTCACGGGCGCGACCACGGAATTGGGCCTATTCAACGCGCTTGGCGTGCTGACGAGCACCGCGGTTGCGCGCTCCAACGATGGGGACACCGATGTGGTGCGCCTGGATACGACTTTTACCAAGGACTTCCCCGGCCAGCTTGAAACCCTGCAGCTCGGTGATTCGATCACAGATCCTGGCAACTGGGGCAGCGCGATTCGCTTCGGGGGCATTCACTGGGGCACCAATTTCGGGCTGCGGCCCGACATGTTGACCACACCACTCCTGGCGGCAAGTGGCACGGCGGTGTTGCCCTCGACGGTCGATGTCTTCGTCAACAACCAGAAGGTCTCGAGCCAGGAGCTGCCGCCAGGGCCGTTCGTCGTCGATCAGTTGCCCTCGATCACCGGCAGCGGTGATGTGACGCTGGTGGTGCGCAATGCGCTCGGCCAGCAGCAGGTCATCACGCAGCCCTTCTACTCCAGCCCGGTCATGCTGGCGGCGGGACTGAGCGCATATGAGCTCGATCTTGGCGTGGCACGCGATGACTACGCGCTCGAAAGTGACCGCTACGCGGGGCTCGCTGGCTCCGCCAACTATGAGCGAGGCCTGAGCTCGAATCTGACCGTGGAGGCACATGGGGAGTTTCTCGGCACGCAGGCGTACGCGGCCGGCGCGGATCTGTCAGCAGCCATCAGTCACTACGGCATTGTGAGCGCAACGCTCGCTGATGGCGGGGGCAACGGGCGCAGCGGCGTGATGAGCAGCCTCGGCTATTCCTGGCAGGCCAAGTGGTTCAATCTCGCGGTGAGCAGCGCCGTGGCCTCGTCCGGCTATCTGCAAATCAGTGATGCCTCGACCAGCTCCGGTCAGTTCAAGCAGCGCAGTCTCGCCCAGGTGGGCGTCAACCTCGCGCATGGCACATCGCTGCAGCTGGCCTATGCCGATGAGACTTTTGACACTCAACCCCAGCTGAAGACGATCAGCGCCGCCTACGCGCAGCAGCTGCCGGAGCAAGTCACGCTCTCGCTGAATGCGACACGCACAATGTCCGTGCAATCGGCAACCAGTTTGTACCTGTTTATTACGATCCCGCTGGGTGGACGCAAGTCCGTGACCACCGGCGGGACGCTAGGTCACGGATCCGGCGCGCCGCCCAACGAGGCGAATGTGATGCTGGTCGAGTCCCCGCCGCTCGGCACAGGATTCGGCTACCGGCTCGGGGAGACCAGCGACGACAATTACACCGCCGATGGTCGTTGGCAGACGACGGCGGGAGATCTGGATGCCATGGCGGTCCGTAATGCCGGCATCAGCGGTCAGACTGCACAGTGGAGCGGGGCGGCCACCTGGATCGATGGCCAAGTCCGGGTCGCCCGCCAGGTGAACGACAGCTTTGCTGTAGTGGACGTGGCCGGATTGCCCGATGTACCGGTGTACATCGACAACCAGAAAGTCACCCAAACCGACCAGAGCGGCCTGGCCCTGTTGCATGATCTGCGCCCCTACGAAGTCAACCGCATCAGCATTGATCCCCTGGAGCTGCCACTGGACACCGAGATTGATGCCCGCACGATGGAAGTGGCTCCGGCCTTCCGCAGTGGCGTGGTGCTGAAGTTTCCGGTCAAGAAAATCCGCGCCGGCGTGTTCCGTCTCACCACCAGGGATGGCAGCGTCGTACCCGTCGGTGCACAGGTCGAGTTCAATGGCGAGCTGTTCCCGGTCGCGCTGAATGGGCGCGTGTATGTCACCGGCTACGATCACGGCTCCAGTGCGACGGCGAGCTGGGCCAACCACAAGTGCAGTTTCCGTTTGGATCCCCCACCGCCGACCAACGACCCGCAGCCAGACCTCGGCACGATCCTGTGCAGCGAACGTGCGGGCGCCGAGGCCCGACCATGAGCAAGAAGCCCCAAGCTAGCCCGTGGCGGAGCGTAAGGCCATGTCTGGTGACGGGCGTGGTTCTGGTGCTCGCGGCACTGCCAGCCGCCGCGGCGACCTGGACCTGTTCGGTCTCAGCCACGGGGCCGGTCTTCGGCATCTACAATCCCTTTGCGACGACGCCCGATGAGGAGAACGGCACGGTGAATGCGACCTGCACGCTGCTGTCGGGCAACGCCGCGACGGTGACGCTCACGGACAGCTTCAGTACCGGATCGAGTGGCACCTACGCCAACCGCACGCTGCTCTCGGGCGCCAATGTGCTCGACTACAACCTGTACTACGACGCGGGCTACACGGAGATCCGCGGCAACGGCACCGGCGGCTCGCAGACTGGCGGGGCAACACTCAATCTGACGTCGGCCAACCCAACGCAGACCGCGACTGGCACGATCTACGGCCGGATCCCCGCCGGGCAGAATGTTGCCCCGGGCACCTACACCGACACGATCGTCGTCACGATTACATTTTAGTCAGCGCGAGCAGAACGCTGGCGCCATCAAGGGGTGTCAGACACCGGCCCGATTGCCAGATGCAGTGGCCACGGATAGGTTCCTGGCAGCGCACCGGGGGCGAGCGCCAGCCTGAAGGTCAGCGAGAGCGCGGTCGCCTGGGGACGCTCCCAGCGTTCGACAATGCGGCCGCCCTGGGCGCCAAGATCGGCTTCGCTTCCCAGACCATGCACCGCGATCGCCTGGATCACCGGGCTCATCGGCACGACCTCGAGTGCATAGCCATCGCGAGCGTTGCTGTAGATGTTCAGCAGCGTCGGCTGGCTCAAGTCCACGTAGCCGCGCTGCAGATCCTGTGGCGTGATCTGCACGCTGGCAGCCTGCGATACGATCTCGAGCCTCGAGACCGATGGTACGGTCACGGCCACGGCAAGCGTCGCGTGCGTCTCGCCGGCGTTTAATGCCGCCGAGGCGCACAGGCACAGCAGCGCCGGCGCCATCGGGCCAGGTCGGCCTGGCGGCGGCGGCGGTGTCTCTTGGGCCTTGCGCTTAAACGTATCCATCAGCCCGGTTAGCGGCCGCTGGCAGCCTTACTTAAGCACCGGTGCTGCCATACTGGCGCGAGTTTACTTAATACCGTAGATAAGGTGTCCGATGCGGCGGCGCGGGCAGCGCTCGC
>JBEKOK010000187.1:0-7502 GCA_049521875.1 Steroidobacteraceae bacterium | reverse complement strand
AATGGGTGAATTCATGCGCAAGATCATCGCGGCGGCCGCTGTGGCCTTCCCAGTCGGTGAACCAGTCCGCATCCAGCTGGTACTCACCGGAGCGCTGGTGTTCAACCGTAATGGCGTCGCTGATCGTATCGTTGACCGTGTACAGAAAATCATAGTGATTGAAATGATGCGAGCCAAACAGGCTCATGGCCTGCTGAACCAGCGCCCGGTGCTGGGCCACGATCTCTGGCTTGATCTCGGTCAACGCGGCTTGCTCGGCTATCACGTCCATGAATACCGGCACCTGACCAGCCTCGGTCAACGCGTAGCGTTTAAGGTAGCGTCCCGCCTCCACCGGTGAGTCGATCAGCACCTCGAGTGGCGTCGTGCGGAACGTCGTAACGGCGCCATCGGTTGACTCGATCTCGAGCGCGCTGGCCAACTGCCAATCCTTGGGTAGCGTCAAATGCGCCTGGTACTGGATGTCGCGCGCGAAATAACCGGCCGGATACAGCAGCACATTCTGCCAATCGAGCATCAGCTGGCCGTGTGCCACCATGACGTGCCCAATCGACTCCTTGCTCGCTGAGACATACTGGTAATCCAGATCCAGTTGTTTGCTGCCCTTGGGAACGCGCACGTGAAAGGCGAAGACATTCAGCGGATCGCGCGTCCAGGCAAGCTTGGTATCGCCGTTGCGAATCGTCAGCGCCGTGAATGCCGTCAGGTCGCCGTCCGGGGCATGATTGCCTGGTATCCACTGCGGAAAGAGCAGCACCAGATCGCCCGCGCCGCTCACCGGCAGCGCCTCGTGCACCTTGAACAGGCGATGATCGGTATCCGTCGCATCAACCGCCAGCTGCACCACTCCGGGATACGGCACATCGCGTGGCGCGGGAATGCTCTGAGGAGCCGGCAGCGGCAGGGCTTCGCCGGCCGCCAACGTGGTGAGGGGCGCCACCAGCAGAGCGATCCACAGCGGCAGGCGTCGCCATTGTCGCCGCGGCAAATTCACTACTAGCGCACGCCCGGCTTTGTTCGGATAGCTCATATCGGACCTCTTAGGTCGACCCGCACCACACGTCAATATCTGCTCGATGCCGTGCGGCAAGGTCTGATGACAGGATTCGCTCTTTTGATTCTGGATCGACGCCGCGAAGCATAGCGCTCCGCGGTCAGACGCGCCAAGGCGGCGCGCTGCTAGTCGCGCTCCGCTGCCGCGCGCAGTGCCGGCAGCATGATGGTCTGGGCCAGTGCCTCACCGCCCAGGAAAGCGAGCAATTCGTCGCGCCGTGCATGCGCGTCCTTGAAGCCCAGATCGATCAGCTCGCGCGTGAAGCCTGATTCAAACATCAGGTAGCTCGCAAGCTGCGCGCCAGCTGTGCCACGCGCGCCCATTACGCGCAGCAGCGCCCGCAGGCTTCGGGGCAGTGACCTGACATGGCGCGTGGCAATCACCCGCAGATCAATGCTGGGTGCGATCAGCATGGTTGCGACCTTGTGCACGCCGGGAAGCGCTGCCGGTGCCACTTCGGCGATCTCGTTCAGGCGCGCAACATGTTCGACGTTGGCGTAGATCTGATCCATGAACAGCGTGTCGAGCATGTAGCCGAACAGCTGCCCCATGGTTGGCGCATTGGCGACCGTACGCTGGCGCGGATTGACGCCCGAGGTCTCCTCCGCTCGCACGCCAATGATCAGGATACGGTCGGCACCCAGGTGGATCGCCGGGCTGAGTGGCCAGAGCTGTCGCTGCGCACCGTCGCCGTAGTACTCGTTGTTGATCGCCACCGGCGGAAAGAGAAACGGTACGCCCATGCTGGCCATCAGGTGGTCCAGTCCGATGGTTGCGCGGCGCCCAAAGCGCTGCTGGCGTCGCCATTCCTGCAGTTCCGGGGCGCCGTCGAAAAACGCCACCGATCCCCCCGAGGCATAGCTGGTGGCGCACAGCGCCAGGGCGCGCAGGCTGCCACATTCAATGCTGTGCCGCATGTGGCTCCAGTCGATGTTGGTCTCGAGCAGCTTGCGCAACGGGGAATTGTCGAACATCGCCTTGGGCGGCGGCAGCAGCAGGCCACCGGTGGCCAGCGAGAACATCCAGTGCATGCCCTGGCGCACCATGCTCAGCGCATCGGCGCGGAATACCTGCTGAACATGAAAATTGGCCCAGACCGCTTCAAGCGAACGCACGGCCTGGTGCCAGCGGAAGGATTCGTTGGCGAGCACGGCCGCAGATACCGAGCCGGCCGAGGTACCGACCATGACGGGGAAGGGGTTGGGCGCATCGGGCAGCATCCCGGCAATCGCCTTGAGCACGCCGACCTGGTAGGCCGCGCGCGCACCGCCGCCGGGCAGCACCAGACCGACGGTCCTGCCGACTTCGGCCCTGATTGGAGCTGGCGTCGAGCCTCTCATAGCTGCTTAAGATACGCCCGAGCGGTGCATCACCACCATGAACAGGCGTCTCGTTTTCGCAGCGAATTTGCACCGCGCCGCCCGAATAGCCGCCTCGGCGGCTTTCGGACCAGCACACAGTCCTAGTTGTGGCAGGAGCTCGGCAGGTACTGGGCGGGGACAGTCGTCACGCCGGTATAAGTCGGTTGCACCGACAGACTGGCCTGGCCAGTGTTGTTGAGACCGCAGTACCACACCACATCGTTGTTGGCGCTCAGACCAGCCTGCAGGGTCAGGGTGTGCGTAGCGGCTGGCGACAGCTTGGCATTCGCCTCAGGGCCCGCATACACAATCTGGATCTGGCCGCCGGCCACGACGCTAATCGCGCTGACGTACTTGCCACTCGAGGCAGCCTGCATCGCGATCGTGGTCGCGCTGCCGGTCGTGCTGGAGCCCGACGGGAACGAACCGTTGTTGGCAAAGAACTCGCCGACGGCGGTCTTCCACGCATCAGCCAAGCTCAGGCCTTCCGTGACCTGCGAGCGGATCACGTAGTTCTGGTAGGCCGGGATCGCGATCGCGGCCAGGATGCCGATGATCGCAATCACGATCATCAACTCGATCAGGGTGAAACCTTTCTGAATCGCTTTCATTTCAAGAAGCTCCTTTTGGGTAATCAGGTAACCGGCCATCCGGTCGCAGTTCTAAAGTTCATCCGAGTCAACAGGGCCTTCAGCGCCTTGGGCAGTGAGGTTGCAACGACTATGCCATCGGCGCTCCCGTCTGATAGGTGCATGATTCACAAAGTTTTTTAATTTATTGGCACCCTGTGGGCCGTCGCCAAAGAGCTGCAGGGATCGACCCCTGGGGTCAGGAAGTGACACGGAGCGTCACTTTCGACAGCCTGCGTAGCGAAGCGGCGACAGTGCGGCGAATCCGGGGCGGCTCCCAGCCGGACCCACGATTCAAGAACCACCCCTAGGACAAGGCTCGGGTTGCCTCAGGGAGCGGACATCAGTCGGCGCGTGCGCCTTTCTGCTCGTGATACTCCTCTTCACTGTTGATGGCCCAGAGCGCCGATTTGTCGCTCTGGCCACTGGCGATGCAGTCCACGGCAGCCCGTGCTGCGAGCATCGAGTGGTCCTGGTTATTGTAGCGATGCATGCCATTGCGGCCGATCGGCAGCAGATTGGAAAAACCATCCAGATAGGCGCGCACGCGCCCGATCTCGCGATACTCGCCAAAGTAGGCCGGATAGGCCTTGGGCACGCGCACCACGGTGCCATCGAGTACATCGGCGCGTGCGATCATGCCGATCTTTTCCAATTCCGCCGCGGCGAATTCGAGAAACGCCGGATCGCGCATCGACCATAGCTCATCCCCGGCGGCGCAGAAATACTCGAGCCCAAGCCAGATGGTCTGCGGATCGGCAACCAGCGCCGGACTCCAGTTGTTGAAGACCTGCAGGCGGCCAAGTTTCACGTCCGGCTCCTGAATGTAGATCCAGTTATCCGGTGGCATGCCGTTGCTCGCCCCGCCCGTTGCGAGGCCGGCGCTCATGCGCCGTACCAGCAGGCCCGCGGTCATGAAGTCGCGATACGGCAGCGCCGCTGCGGCGCGCGCCACCTGCGGATCCTCAGGCTTCAAGCAGGCGGCAAGTTCACTGATCGGCATCGTGGAAATCAGATAGTCACACTCAACCTGCCGCTGTGCCCCGCTCAGCACATCGGTCAGCGTCGCGCCCGTGATGCGATCGCCGCTGCGCTTCAGATCGGTGAGGCGGGTCTGCATCAGCAGTTCAGCGCCGCGCGCCTGCACTTTCTCGGCAACGACTTCCCACATCTGCCCGGGCCCGAGCTTCGGGTAGAGGAAGCGCTCGATCAGGCTGGTCTCGGTGCCTTTCTGGCTCGTGTCGCTACGCCGGAACGGCTTGCTGAGCGCGTGCGCGATGGCCTTGGTGATCGACAGGCCCTTGATGCGCTGCGCACCCCACTCGGCATCGATCTGCTCGCACGGCACGCCCCAGACCTTCTCGGTGTAGTCCTTGAAGAACGTGCGGTACAGGCGATCCCCAAAGCGATTGATAAAGAAATCCTCGAGCGTCCTCTCCGGCCGGCGCGGCGCGACGCGTGCCATGGCATAGCTGATGCCAATCGCGGCGGTGTAGCCGGCTCCGAGGTTGCGCAGCGTTGGCCAATTGAGCTTGAGCGGATAATCGTAGAAGCGGCGCCGGTAGAAGATGCGCGAGAGGCGCGAGCGCACCAGCAGTACACGCTCCTGCGCTGCGCTCGCCAGAGTCTGCGCACTGAAGGCGCGCTGCTGCCCCTGGTAGCTTAAGTTGAAGGCTTCGGCGCCGCCCTCTGCCACCGGCAGCATCGACTGCCACCAGTTCATCACCCAGTCGGACTTGGAGAAAAAGCGGTGCCCGCCCAGATCCATGCGATTGCCGCGATAGTTAATCGTCTTGGAGATCCCACCGACCTGGGTGTCGGCTTCGACGATCAGCGGGTGCACGTCGGTGCGTTCCAGCAATTCGTGCGCGGCGGTCAGACCGGCCGGTCCAGCGCCAATGATAAGAGCGACCCGGCTCATCCAACCGGCTCCTGCGGGGGTGGCGTGCCGTGCTTGGGCGCGAACAGAAACTGGCGGCGAAGTACAAAGTTAATGGTCAGGGTGCAGCCGGCGGCGCCAATTTTCGCCAGCTGCAGCGTCGCGCCGGGCAGGTTGTTGAGCGTCGCGAGCACCACGGAGTTGACGACGTAGCCGACGATCCCAAGCAGCACGAAACTAGTGAACTCCGAGGCGCGGTTCCTGAGGCGGTGATAGTGAAAGACGAAGCGCACCGACAGCAGGTAGGCCACCGTGGCGCCGCTGATGAAGGAGATCGTGTTGGCGATGATGATCTGCAGATGCAGGTGCTTGCTGAGCAGCATCAGCAAACCAAAGTCGATGCCAAAGGCGACGGCCGATACGAGGCCGTAGGCGAAATACTCGCGCAGCAGCTGGCGCATGCTGAACCTTAGTTCGGGATGTTCGGACATCGGTACAGCTTCAGGCCACGGTAAGCGGATTTTGCGCTCGGAGACACTTCGGCAATCGGTGTCGCTTCAAGCGCGGTGCGCGATACCACGAATTGCAGATCCCCGACCTGGCAGGCCAGCGCCAACGTCGGCTGCGGCGGCACGGGTCCCCGCGGATCCGGATCCCAGACACTATAGTTGATGGATCGCAGGTACAAACGCAGAGCCTCTGCCCTGCCAAACATGAACATTGCGGCGGGTCGTGAGAACAGGCCACTGGTTGCCTGCGGCCCGGACATGTAGCTGGGTCGCTCGAGCAGGATCCAGGTGAACAGTGGATTTTCCGGAAACAGAACTTCAGCGTTAGGCGGAATCTTCTCGCGCCAGCTCGCGAACAGCTGCTTGTCGGCCGAATCATAGGTGATTTGCGTCCAGGCTTCGTAAGTCATCGGCACCATGGCGCAACAGGATGCGGCGCACAGCGCGAGCACGAGTCGTGCGTTCCAAGGTTTGCGCCGCGGCCAGGTGGCCCACAGGAACGCGCCGAGTGCCAGGAATGCAGCCAGGCCTGAGTGGGTCAGCTCGCGAAGGCGCTTGGCCCAGACCGGCGCGGCGTAATGCGCATGCGGGAAGTAGCTGACGCGCAGCGCCATCAGCTGCTCCGAGACAAGCACCGTCAGTGCCAGGGCCAGCACCAGGGCAGCGCCATAAAGTGCCAGGCGCTGCTGGCGTTCGCCGTGACGACTGCCGGCGCGCAGTGCAAGCCACAGCAGTAGCAGCGAGAGCAATGCCAGTGGCGCCGCGTAGTGCTCACCGACCAGCAAACACTGGGAGAGCAGCACCATCACCGTGGCCCGACCATAGTTATTGTGCCGCCACAGCTGCGGGACGATCAGCGGCATCAGCATGATCGCGATCGCCACACTGAGCCACATGCTGCGCCACGGCTGAGCCTGGACGATCAGCGTGATATGCAGCAGATCGGCGCCATACGCAGTCAAAGCAATCCCGGCAACACCGATGCCCAGCGCGGCTTGGGCCACGCGGCGGGCTGGCTGCGCCTCGAGCAGCGCACTGCCGGCCGCGAGCAGGATCAGCGGTGGAAGCGTCAGGCCCCAGACATAGGCGTCCCAGAGGTGGATCAGCAAATAGCTCAAAGCGGTGGGGCTGATCTGGAACCAATAGTCATCAAAGCGCAGTGGCGGAGCGCGCGGCGTGAGCCCGATGAGCGCCAGGCCGCCAAGCGCAATCAGGGCCAGCAGCAACGCGAGTCGCGGCTTGGGATGTACGACGCTCAGCCACAAGCACAGCGCCACACCGCTGGCGGCCATCAACGGGTGCACGAGCAGCGCGCCAGTCATGAAGAGCATCGCGAGCACGCGCCGTTGCGTGAGCCAGCCCAAGATCGCAACCAGCAGCAGCGCCTCGGACAGCAGGCGCGGCGTAATGAAATCCTCCACCACGTGGAAGATCTCGACGCTCCCGTAGGTGCCAGGCAGCGCCACCAGCAGAAACACGCTTATCAGCGCCTGGCGCTCGGGCAGCAGCAGGCGTGCCAAACGCCAGGCGGCCACAAAGAAAGCCACTTCGGCGATTGCGGTCAGCAGTTCGGCGGCCGGCTCGAGTCCGAACCAGCCGATGAAGCGCGCGTAGAGCGGGGCGAAGAGGCTGAATTGATCCTGCGAGCCGAAGCGCAGAAAGACATCGTTCGCCCAGTACTTGGGATGCACGTGGGCCAGGCCCTGCATGCTGTACATGATTGCGTCGTGTCGGATCCCCTCATACAGGTGCAGCAGCATCCAGCTCGCCACGATGAACAGCAGCCACGCCAGGCGGGTCGGGCGGTCCAGTTGCGGCGTGGGCTTGCAAGGCGCGCGCGAATCAGGCACCTCGGTTGCGGGCAGATCACTCATGCGGGACCTTCATGCTCCAGTGGATTGGACTCGCAGAGAGGCCGATGCCCAAGCAAGTCTAGCCTGATTATGTTGCACCACGGACGAGCGCCTGGGGCGTGATCCGCGCCGCGCTTTGGACAGCGTTGCGGCGCAACGGCACTGGGCGAGCGTGTTATGGGGCATCGGCAGGCGCAGGGCATCGGAACAACCTGAG
>JBEKOK010000186.1:0-7554 GCA_049521875.1 Steroidobacteraceae bacterium | reverse complement strand
CGCCAGCGGGTCGCCCTGGGGCGCGCCCTGCTCTATTCACCGCGCCTGTTGCTGCTCGATGAACCGCTGGCCTCGCTGGATCAGCGACTCAAGGAGCAGATCCTGCCGTTTCTCAAGCGGGTCAAGGAGGAAATTGGCATTCCGATGATCTTCGTAACGCACTCGCAGGACGAGGTCGATTATCTGGCGGACCGGATCCTTCCCATGACACCCGGGCGCCTGGGCCAGGATCTGGTTCAGGCTGGCTAGCCCGCGACGGCCAGAATCACGCTTGAGGCCTTGAAAATCGCGTCCACTTCCTGACCGCGCGCGAGCGCCAGGTGCTCAAGCGACTCGCGCGTGATGACCGCGACCACAGTGGCACCGCCTTTAAGCGCCACGATGACTTCGACATTGACCGCGCCGCGATGCAGCCGGCTTACCGTGCCGCTCAGGCAATTGCGGGCCGACCACTTCGGTGCATCGACGCCACGGCGCGCCAAGATAATCCACGAGGCCTTGATCAGCGCGACGGTTACGCTGCCCAATTTGAGTCCCAAGGTCCTGAGGCTCTCGCGCGTGATCACCGCTACCAGGCGCTCGCCGCCGGCCAATTCCAGCTGAACCTCAACGTTAACCGCGCCGCGGCTGATATGCCGCACGACACCCACATAGTGATTGCGGGCACTGGTGAGCATCCCGAGCCGGCCGATCAGTTCCAGTTCGCGCGTGGGCTGCCCCGCCCGGGTGTTGATGCGCTTCAGAAAGCGCTCGTTTTCCCTAGCGACCACGCGATAGGTCGCCACCAGTTGCGCGCCCGCCTTCGTGAGTACCGTGCCGCCGCCGCCCTTACCGCCGGTGGAACGCGTCACCAGTGGTGCACTGGCCAGATTGTTCATCGATTCGACCGCATCCCAGGCAGCCTTGTAGCTCAAGCCCACGGCCTTCGCGGCGGCTGAAATCGAACGGGTCTTGCCGATCTCCGCCAGCAACGTCATCCAGCGCGGGCTGGCCAGTTGCTTGCCCTCGCGCTGCAATGACAGGGCGCTGGTAATTCTCAGTGCATTAGAGGGCATCGATGACACTCCACCCGCGGGCGCGGATTATTCGGGCGGGCGCTGCTTATGCGCGCCGCACGCCATCCGCATGGCAATCAGGCGCCGCTCGCAGCACTCGGCCGCTGCGCCGAATCATCAACAATACTCCATCGTTGCGTCGCTAAACCACGCCCGCAGGTAGGCTGTATAGCTGATGTCCACATACAGCCGATAATCAACAGCGTGCGGTTCATCGACCGCGAGCGCCTCGATCAGAACCGGCAGCTGCGCCAGCAAGGTTTGGGCGCACTGCCCCTCCGCAAACTGGCGCGGATGCAGATCGAGACTGCAAGCCTTGTTGAGCACGGTACGGGCCAGCGGTCCGCACAGACTGAACACCGCGCGGCCTTCAGTGACATCGCTGACGTGATGCAACCGCTCAGCCAGCGCCCGCCCCGCCCGCTCACCGCTCATCGCCTCCGGCGGACCGACGATGGCCCAAGCATCGGGCGCCAGCCACAGCACGCGACAATCGGTACCGGCAACACGATTGGGCGCCGAGGGCCACGCAACTCCGAAAACTTCTGAGAGTGCGTTGAAGTGCTCTGCGTGGGGCTTCCACACACGCAGCACCGCAATGCGCAGCGGCAAGAGCTCAACGGTCAGCGTCGGCAGCTGGAGCACGTGCGGTGACCGCGGTGCAGGGATGGGACTTGGCATCTCAGGCACGCAGACGCTCTCCGGGGATATCGTACGCACCGAGCGGCCCAATCTTTGCCTGGCGTGGCCTATCGCCCAATACCTGCAAGATCTCGCCCTGTCGCGCGCGGCCGCCCCGCACCATCGCCAGTGCCACCCAGCGACCCAGCGCTGGACTGAATGCCGCGGAGGTAATGTAGCCTTCGCTGCCCACCTGCACAGCGGCGCCACGCAGATGGGCACCGATTGGCAGTTCGACGCCGGCCACCGGCTCGAGTCCTACGAGCTGGAAGCGATCGGCGCGCAAGTTATCCGGGCGGGTCAGCGAGCGCCGCCCGATAAAATCATGCTCGCGCTTGAGCACATGTCCCCAGCCCACATCATTCGGAGCGGTCGTGCCATCGGTGTCGGCACCCACGTGCAGGAAGCCCTTCTCGGTCCGCAGCAGCAACCAGGCATCGAGCCCTACCAGATCAATGCCAAAGGGCTGACCGATGTGCATCAGGTGGTCCGCGAGCCGCTGCGCAGCGGCGTTGGGCAGGCTGATCTCGAACGACATCTCGCCGGTGAAGCTGACCCGGCAGATGCGCACCGGGACACGGGCGATGCAGCCCTCGCGCCAGCTCATGTGCGGGAAGGCCTCTGCATCCACCGGAAAGTCGACGCCTGCTGCGAGCAGCACTTCACGCGCCTTCGGGCCCGAGAGCGTCAACACCGAGTGGCAGGTCGTCTCGGGCGCAACGAGGACCTTGAGATCGCTCCACTCGCATTGCAGCCATTCCTCCAGCATCGCCGCGATGCGCGGCGCGCCGCTGCTGGTCGTACCGACCAGAAAGCGCTCATCGGCCAGGCGCGCGGCCACGCCGTCATCGATGATGACGCCGAGCTCATTGAGCATCAGGCCATAGCGCAGACGTCCGATCTTGAGCGTCGACATCGCGTTGGCATACACGCGATCAAGAAACTCCGCGGCATCGGGCCCGGTGACGATGATCTTGCCCAGCGGTGAACTCTCGTACAGGCCCACCGCGTTCCGTACGTGCAGTGCCTCGCGCTGCTCGGCGGCATGCGCCGACTCCCCGCTGCGTGCGTAATACGCCGGGCGCAGCCACGTGCCGTATTCCTCAAATACCGCGCCATGCGCGGCGTGCCACTCGTGCAGAGGCAAGCGACGGATCGGGCGATACAGCTCGCCGCGCAGGCGGCCACCGATCGCACCCAGGCACACCGGCGTATAGGGAAAACGATAGCGCGTCGTACCGGTAAGCTCAGGCGTGCGGGCTGTTAATTCGCCGAGGCTGACCAGCGCATTGACGTTAGAGGTCTTGCCCTGATCGGCAGCCATTCCGAGCGTGGTGTAGCGCTTGAGATGCTCGACAGATGCGAAGTTCTCGCGTACGGCCAGTTCGATATCAGCCAATGACACGTCATTCTGAAAATCGACGAACGCCTTGCCGGGCGCCACCACGCTCCACAGCGGCTCGATCGGCGTCGCATCGCCGGCGGCGGCGCCGTGCGAGTGCTCGGCCTGCACGGAGTGGCCCGGCCGGAACTGACCGTGCTCAGAATCCCACTGCAGCGACCCACCAGATTGCGAGAAGAGATGCACCGTCGGGTTCAAGCCACCGGACATCGCCAGCAAGTCGGCGCTGAAGCGCTCAATGGCGCCACTGGCATCCCGCACCGTAACGCGGCGCAGGCCCGGGTGTCCCACGGTACCGACGACAACACTGCCACTGAGCACGCGGATACCCTGCGCAGCAGCGGCCGCCACCCGTGCCGGCGTCGGCGCACCGCGACTGTCGACAATGGCTACAACTTCAGCCGCCGCCGCCCTGAGTGCCAGCGCGGTTTCATAGGCCGAATCGTTGTTAGTAAAGATTAGCGCCCGATGGCCTGCGCAGACGCCATATTCCGCGAGGTAGCGCCGGACCGCGCTGGCCAGCATGACTCCGGGCCGGTCATTGCCTGGAAACACCAGCGGCCGCTCCAGTGCACCCGTTGCCAGCACGACGCGGCGTGCACGCACTTGCCACAGCCGTTGGCGCGGCCGCTGCGCGGGTGCAGCCGGACCCATGTGGTCACTTACGCGTTCGACGAGCGTCAACGCGTTGTGATCAAAGTAGCCGAGCGCCGTGGTGCGGGTCTTGATCAGCACCTCGTCGCGACCCTGCAGAAGCCTAAGCTTCTCATCGATCCAGCGAGCCCCCGACGCGCCGGAGAGTTCCTGGTCTTCGACGCGGCAGCGATCCCACAGCAGGCTCCCACCGAGCCGCGGCTCCTGCTCACACAGCAGCACGCGTTCGCCCTGCTGGGCCGCCGCCGCCGCCGCGGCCAGTCCTGCCGGGCCGCTGCCAACGATCAACACATCGCAGTGCGCGTACTGCAGCTCGTAGCGCGAGGGGTCCGCGTGTCCTGAAATCCTGCCGAGGCCCGCCGCACGCCGGATCATGCCTTCATACCAGCGCCAGTTGGGCCACATCAGGCTCTTGTAATAGAACCCGGCTGGCAGGAAGCGCTCGAGCGGCCGCAGCAGAGCGCCCAGATCACGGCGCGCGTTCGGCCAGCAATTCACCGCCCGAGCCTCAAGGCCGTCGTAGAGTTCGACCTCGGTTGCGCGCAGGTTCACCTGGGCATCGGGGCCCGTGCCCACCTGCACCAGGGCGTTGGGCTCTTCGACCCCGGCCGCCAGCAATCCGCGGGGCCGGTGATACTTGAATGAGCGACCCACGACCTGAACACCATTGGCCAGCAGCGCCGAGGCGAGCGTGTCACCTTCGAAGCCACCATACTGGAGGCTATCGAAGCTAAAGCGCAGCGGCCGCGCGCGATTGATCAGCCCCGACTCCTGGGTTCGCCAGCCGCTCATGGCGCCGTTCTCGCTGGCAGTTCCGGGGGCTGCTCGCCGATCCGATAGCTGAGGAGGATCTGGTGCGTGACGGTGTCGCGAATCACGTTGAACCACTGTCGGCAGCCGTGCACGTGCACCCATCGTTCCCGGAACCAGCCCTTCGGGTTATCGCGCAGGAACAGGTAGGCGCCCCATTGCGGATCGGTCACCTGTGGGTAAGGTTCGGGTCGGACCATGTGGGACTGACCGCCGCACTGAAATTCCATTTCATCGCGGTGGCCGCACCAGGGACAGGGAATGTGGAGCACCGCCGAGTGAACCTTAGTGCGGAATGCCGGAGGCCGCGGCTTCGTCGATCAACGCCCCGCTGGTGAAACGCGACAGCGCAAAGGGCGCCGCGATCTCGTGCGCCCGCCCGGTGGCCAGGTGGTGCGCGAGCATGTAGCCACCGGCCGGAATGGCCTTGAATCCGCCGGTGCCCCAACCACAGTTGATGAGCAGATTCGGAACCGGGGTCTCGCCGAGAATCGGGCTGGAATCGTGCACGACATCGACGATGCCCGCCCACTGCCTGAGCAGTCGCACCCGACCGAGCGCTGGCATCTGGTCAGCGACCGCGCCGAGCACGTTGCGGATCATCGGCATGTTGCCGCGCTGCGCATAAGAGAGGTAGTGATCCAATCCGCCACCGATCACCAATCCGCCCTTGTCGGATTGGCTCAGGTACATCCCGGTCGCGAAGGAGATCATGACGCAGTCGATGACCGGTTTGAGCGGCTCGGTGACAAAGGCCTGCAGCGCGTAGCTGGTGACCGGCAGCCGGAATCCGGCCAGCCTCGCGACCACCGAGGAATGGCCGGCCACCGCCATGCCGAAGCGCTCGGCCTGAATCCGCCCGCGCGTGGTCTCGACGCCTTCGATCTGCCCGTTCTGGCCCATGATGAAGCCGCGCAGTTCGCAGCTCTGAATGATGTCCACACCAAGAGCGCTCGCCGCCCGCGCATAGCCCCAGGCCACCGCATCGTGACGTGCGGTGCCGCCGCGGCGCTGCAGGAATCCGCCCCAGACCGGGTAGCGGGCGCTGCGCGACACATCCAGCAGCGGAATGCGCTGCTTGATTTCATCCGGCGTCATCAGCTCAGCATCGACGCCATTCGCGTTCATCGCCCCGACCCAGCGCCGTGCGCCTTCCAGATCGTGGCGCGTATGCACCAGATTGATGATGCCGCGCTGACTGAGCATGATGTTGTAGTTCAGTTCGCGCGCCAGCCCTTCGTAGAGCCGCAGAGAAAAGTCGTAGATCGCGGCGCTCTGCGGATAGTAGTAGTTGGAACGCACGATCGTCGTGTTGCGACCAGTATTGCCGCCCCCAAGCCAGCCCTTCTCTAGCAGCGCTACGTTGCGAATGCCATGGACCTTGGCCAGATAATAAGCCGTGGCCAGTCCGTGGCCGCCGCCGCCGATGATCACCACGTCGTAGCGTGCTTTAGGCTCCGGCGAGCGCCACGCCGGAGTCCAGCCGCGCTGGCCCAGCAGACCCTGTTTGAATACGTTCCAGGCGTTGTAGCGCATTGCGCTTGGCACACTAAAGCAGAGACTGCGAGCTGACAAGCGCACGCGAAGTTCTCGCTGGGCCCATGCCAAATCAACATGAGCGAGCTGCGCTCTCAAATCGCGCCTCCCGGTGACGGCCGCTGTCGCTGCTGCACACGGATCGTTATTCTAGGCACCCTATTGCGGTCAGCGGCCAACCGCCCCTGCTTCAGATCGGCACGGAGAAACACTGACATGAAGATTGGCTTTATCGGACTGGGCAATGTGGGCGGCAAGCTCGCTGGCACGCTCTTACGCAATGGCTGGGACCTGACCGTACACGACCTGAATTCGGTGCTTGTTGAAGGATTTGTAACGCGCGGCGCGAAGCGGGCTGATTCGCCACGTGCCCTGGCCGAGAAGGTTGACCTGATCATCACCTGCCTGCCCTCGCCGGTCGCGAGCGCCGCGGTCGTCGAGGGCGCTGATGGATTTCTAGACACGCTGCGCCCGGGCCAGATCTGGCTTGAGATGAGCACCACCGATCATTCGGAAATCATCCGTCTCGGCGCGCTCATCGAGGCTCGGGGCGCCCTGGTGATGGACTGTCCGGTCTCGGGCGGCTGTCATCGTGCGGCGACCGGCAACATTGCGATATTCGCCGGCGGCAAACGCGACACCTTTTATCGCGCGCTACCGGTCCTGACCACGATGGGCCGGCGGATCCTGCACACCGGAGTGCTGGGCAGTGCCTCAAAGCTCAAAGTGGTTACCAATTACCTGTGCAGCGTGCACCTGGCGGCCCTGGCCGAGGCGTTGACGACCTGCAAGGTCACCGGCATGGACATGAACACTGCCTATGAGGCGATCCGCATATCCTCGGGTAACTCGTTCGTGCACGAGACCGAGTCGCAGGTCATCCTCAATGGCAGCCGGGACATCAACTTCACGATGGATCTGGTGATCAAGGATGTGGGATTGTTCGACACGCTGGCACGCGATGCCGGCGTACCGCTGGAAATCTCCCCGCTGGTTCTGAATATCTTCAAGGACGGACTGCAGCGCTACGGCGCACGCGAGCATTCGCCCAACATCATCCGGCGCCTGGAGGATGCTTGCCACGTCAAGGTCCTTGGCCAGGGCTTCCCGGCAGAAATCAGCGACGAGGAACCGGAGGCCCCAGGCCACGAGGTTAGCGCCCGGCGCACCTGAAGCATCCCGCCGATTCGCTACGGCACCAGGACGATTTTGCCGGTGTGCGCCTTAGCGAGAAACTGCTGTTGGGCTGTGACGATCTCGCGCAAGGGCAGCACCGCAGCGACCAGCGGCCGGATCTCACCCGCTTCGATATAGCGCACGAGACTGGCAAATACATTGGCATCGAGAACGGTCGCACCGTACAGGGTCAAGTCCTTGAGATAGAGTGTGCGCAAGTCCAGTTCGACCAGCGGCCCG
>JBEKOK010000185.1:0-7611 GCA_049521875.1 Steroidobacteraceae bacterium | reverse complement strand
CTCGGCCATCACCTTCGTCAACGCTGCCGTCAAGGTCGTCTTGCCATGGTCCACGTGACCAATGGTGCCAACGTTTACGTGCGGCTTCGTACGCTCAAATTTCTCTTTCGACACGACAGCGTCCCCTTAACTTGCAAATTCCTAGAAACGATTTTCCGGCAGTTACTGTTTGATGATGCCTTCGGCGATGTTCGGCGGTACTTCAACGTACTTGCCGAATTCCATCGTAAAGGTGGCGCGTCCCTGACTCATCGAACGCACGGTGGTCGCGTAACCAAACATCTCCGACAACGGCACCTCGGCAGTGATGATCTTGCCCGAGGGATTGTCATCCATACCCATGATCTGCCCGCGGCGGCGGTTCAGGTCGCCGATGACATCGCCCGAATAATCCTCCGGGGTCACCACTTCGACCTTCATGATCGGCTCGAGCAGCACCGGCTTGGCGCGGCGAAAACCTTCCTTGAAGCCCATACTGCCGGCGATCTTGAAGGCCATCTCGTTCGAATCCACATCATGGTAGGAGCCATCGAACAGCGTGACTTTGACGTCCACGACCGGGTAGCCGGCAATGACGCCAGTCTCGACCGCTTCCTTGATGCCCTTGTCGACCGCCGGGATGAACTCGCGCGGCACGGTACCACCGACCACGCCGTTGACGAACTCGTAGCCCTTGCCCTGCTCATTGGGCTGGATCTTGAGCCACACGTGGCCGTACTGGCCGCGGCCGCCGGACTGGCGCACGAACTTGCCTTCCGAATCAACCGTGCCGCGGATCGTTTCGCGGTAGGCGACCTGCGGCTTGCCGACGTTGGCCTCGACATGGAATTCACGCCGCATGCGATCCACGATGATCTCGAGGTGCAGCTCGCCCATCCCTGAGATGATCGTCTGGCCCGATTCCTGGTCCGTGTGCACGCGAAACGAAGGATCTTCCTTCGCCAGGCGCGAGAGCGCCACGCCCATCTTCTCCTGATCCACCTTGGTCCTGGGCTCGACCGCGACCGAGATCACCGGCTGCGGGAAAATCATCTTCTCAAGCGTGATGACCTGGTCACGATCACACAGCGTATCGCCGGTGAACACATCCTTGAGCCCGACCGCGGCCGCGATGTCGCCGGCGCGCACTTCCTTGATCTCGGTGCGTTCGCTGGCGTGCATCTGCAGCAGGCGCCCGATGCGCTCGGTGCGATCCTTGGTCGGCACGTACACGGTATCGCCGGTATTGAGCGTGCCCGAGTAGACGCGAAAAAAGGTCAGGTTGCCGACGAACGGGTCGGTCAGGATCTTGAAGGCGAGCGCCGCGAACGGCTCATCATCGCGGGCCGTGCGCGTGATCGGCTCGCCATCGGAATCCATGCCCTTGATCGGCGGCATCTCGATGGGCGAGGGCATGTACTCGATGACCGCATCGAGCAGCGCCTGCACGCCCTTGTTCTTGAAAGCGGTGCCGCACATGCACAGCACAATCTCGTTCTTGAAGGCGCGCGCCCTTAAGCCGGCGCGAATCTCCTCCTCGGACAGCTCGGTGCCCTCGAGGTACTTGTCGAGCAGTGCCTCGTTGCCCTCGGCGGCCGCCTCGATGAGCTTTTGGCGCCATTCGTCGCAGTCGGCCTGCATCGCCGGCGGAATCTCGCGGTACTCGAACTTCATCCCCTGGGTTTCCATGTCCCAGTAGATCGCCTTCATGCGGATCAGATCGACCACGCCCTCGAACTGCTCCTCGGCACCGATCGGCAGCTGGATCAGGACCGGGTTGCCGCGCAGCCGCGTGCGGATCTGATCGACGCAGCGCATGAAGTTCGCGCCGGCGCGGTCCATCTTGTTGACGAAGGCGATGCGCGGCACGCTGTAGCGGTTCATCTGCCGCCAGACCGTCTCGGACTGTGGTTGTACGCCGGAGACGGCGCAGAACAGCGCGACCGCGCTGTCGAGCACGCGCAGGCTGCGCTCGACTTCGATCGTGAAGTCGACGTGCCCGGGCGTATCGATGATGTTGATGCGGTGCTCGGGGAAGTTCTTGTCCATCCCCTTCCAGAAGCAGGTCGTGGCCGCCGAGGTGATCGTGATACCCCGCTCCTGTTCCTGCTCCATGTAATCCATCACCGCGGCGCCGTCGTGAACCTCGCCAATCTTGTGGGACACACCCGTGTAGAAAAGAATGCGTTCGGTCGTAGTCGTCTTCCCGGCGTCAATGTGCGCCGAGATGCCGATGTTCCGATAGCGTTCGATGGGCGTGCCGCGAGCCACGACAGATACCTCTTTAAGAGTAGTTGCTGCAATTCGCAGTTCAGCGCCGCTGTTACCAGCGGTAGTGAGCGAAGGCCTTGTTGGCCTCGGCCATGCGATGCGTGTCTTCACGCTTGCGCACGGCGGCGCCACGGTTTTCCGCGGCGTCGAGCAGTTCATGGGCGAGCCGGTGCGCCATCGACTTCTCGGTGCGATCGCGCGCGGCTTCGATCACCCAGCGCATCGCGAGCGTCTGGCGACGGCTGGCGCGCACTTCGACCGGGACCTGGTAGGTCGCGCCGCCGACACGGCGTGATTTGACTTCGACCACCGGCTTCACGTTCTCGAGTGCCTGCGAGAGCACTTCGATCGCATCGGCACCGGGGCGTCCGGTCTTCTCGGTGATGCGGTCCAGCGCGCCATAAATAATGCGCTCGGCCGCGTACTTCTTGCCGCTGTCCATGACGACGTTCATGAACTTGGCCAGCATATCGCTCTTGTATTTCGGGTCCGGCAGGATGGTCCGGGTAGGCGCGGCTGCTCGACGGGACATAGTGGTATTACCTCGTTATTTCTTCGGCCGCTTGGCGCCGTACTTGGAGCGACTCTGCTTGCGATTGCCAACGCCGGCGCAATCGAGCGTGCCGCGCACCGTGTGATAGCGCACGCCAGGAAGATCCTTGACGCGGCCGCCGCGGATCAGCACCACCGAGTGCTCCTGCAGGTTGTGGCCTTCACCGCCGATGTAGCTGGTGACTTCATAGCCGTTGGTCAGACGTACACGCGCGACCTTGCGAAGGGCCGAGTTGGGCTTCTTCGGTGTCGTGGTGTACACGCGTGTGCAGACCCCGCGCTTCTGGGGAGAGGCACCCAGGGCCGGTACCTTCGTCTTTTCTGTCGCCTGCCGGCGAGGCTGGCGGATCAGCTGACCTGTTGTGGCCATGAAAACTCCAATTAATTCAATACTTAAGAAGCAACGGGCCACCCGCAAAGTGGGCGGCCCGACGCTGAAACACTCTTTTTCTGGTCTGGCGGGCATCGGCCGGACCGGGAAAGGCCGGCGATTCTAGGTAGCGCACCGTTCCAAGTCAACGATTTGCGCGCCCACACCCCGCCGCTGCTGCGACGCAACAGTCCTGGTCACCCGGCCGGGAGGGGATCGGACCGTAGCGGGGACGTGAAGACCCCGCTACGGTCCCAAAGCCCATTAGGTCGCCGCGCTCTCTTCTTCGCCGACGCTGGTTTCGTCCATCTCGGCGACGGATCCACCCACGTCCATGAAGTTGCGACGCTCCTGGCCCTCGTGCTTGCGACGCCGGTGGGCATGGGCCGCAAAGCCCGTGCCGGCCGGAATCAGCCGCCCGACGATGACGTTTTCCTTCAGGCCGCGCAGATCGTCCTTCAGACCCCGCACCGCAGCCTCGGTAAGGACGCGGGTGGTCTCCTGGAACGAAGCCGCCGAAATGAAGGATTCGGTGGCCAGCGATGCCTTGGTGATGCCGAGCAATACCGGCTGAAGCTTGGCGCCTTCCTTGCCGGCCGTCTCGGCCCGATCGTTGATCGCCAGTGCCCGGGCGCGGTCCAGCTGCTCACCGCGCAGCAGCGCGGTCTCGCCAGCCACCGTGACCTCGGTCTTGCGCAGCATCTGGCGGATGATCACCTCGATGTGCTTGTCGTTGATCTTCACACCCTGGAGGCGATAGACATCCTGGATCTCGCGCACCAGATAGTTGGCCAGTGACTCGACGCCCTGCAGGCGCAGAATGTCGTGCGGGTTCGGCTCGCCATCGGCGATGACCTCACCGCGCTCGACCTGCTCGCCCTCGAAGACGTTGAGCTGGCGCCACTTGGGAATCAGCTCCTCGTACTTCTCGGTCGTCTCATCGGTAATGACCAGACGGCGCTTGCCCTTGGTTTCCTTGCCGAAACTGACCGTACCGGTCTTCTCGGCGAGGATCGCCTGATCCTTGGGCTTGCGGGCCTCGAACAGGTCGGCCACGCGCGGCAGACCACCCGTGATGTCGCGGGTCTTCGAGGATTCCTGCGGGATGCGGGCGATGATGTCGCCGACCGACACCTTGGCACCATCCTCCAGGTTGATGAGCGCGCCCGAGGGCAGCGTGTACACGGCCGGGATGATGGTATTGGCGAAGGTAATTTCCTTGCCCTTGCCATTGACCAGCTTGATGGTCGGCTTCAGATCCTTGCCGCCGCGCTGCTTGGCATCCATCACCACCGTGCTCGAGAGGCCCGTGACCTCATCGAGCTGCGTGGCCACGGTCATGCCGTCCACGAAGTCCTGGAACTTGATGAAGCCTGCGACTTCGGTGACCACCGGATGCGTGTGCGGATCCCAAGTGGCTACGATCTGATTGGAGGTGACCTTGGCCCCCTCACGCGCGTTGATCGTCGCGCCATAAGGGATCTTGTAACGCTCGCGCTCGCGGCCAAACTCGTCGACCACGCCGATTTCGCCACTGCGCGAGACCGCAACCAGATGGCCCTTCTCGTGCTCCACGGTCTTGACGCGGTGGAAGCGCAGCGTGCCCTTGTTGCGGATCTCGACGCTGCTGGCTGCTGCCGCCCGCGAGGCCGCGCCACCGATGTGGAACGTACGCATCGTCAGCTGCGTGCCCGGCTCGCCAATCGACTGCGCCGCGATGACACCCACCGCCTCGCCGATGTTGATCAGGCGACCACGCGCCAGATCGCGACCGTAGCAGTTGCTGCAGACGCCATAGCGGGTCTTGCAGGTGATCGGGGAGCGCACGCTGATCTGATCGACGCCCTGCTGCTCGAGCAGGCGCACCAGCGCCTCATCCAGCAGGGTTCCGGTTGCGATCAGCACATCTTCGGTGCCCGGGTGCAGGATGTCGGCCGCGTTAACGCGCCCGAGTACCCGCTCGCCCAAGCCCTCGACCACATCACCACCTTCGACCAGTGGCGCCATCGCCAGGCCGTCGGTCGTGCCGCAATCGGTCTCCGTGACCACCAGGTCCTGGGCCACATCGACCAGCCGACGCGTGAGGTAACCGGAGTTTGCGGTCTTCAGCGCCGTGTCGGCCAGACCCTTGCGGGCGCCGTGCGTGGAGATGAAGTACTGCAGAACGTTCAGGCCTTCGCGGAAGTTGGCCGTGATCGGCGTCTCGATGATCGAGCCGTCAGGCTTGGCCATCAGGCCGCGCATGCCGGCCAGCTGGCGGATCTGGGCCGCGCTACCGCGCGCGCCTGAATCGGCCATCATGAAGATCGAGTTGAAGGACTTCTGGCGCTCTTTCTTGCCGCGCCAGTCGGTCGCTTCCTCGCTGCCGAGGCGCTCCATCATCGCCTTGGCAACCTGGTCATTGGCACGCGACCAGATGTCGACCACCTTGTTGTAGCGCTCGCCGTTGGTCACGAGACCCGAGGAGTACTGATCCTGGATTTCCTTGACCTCGCGCTCCGCCGCTGCCACCAGCTTGACCTTCTGCTCCGGGATCACGATGTCATCGATTCCGAACGAAACCGCCGAGCGGGTCGCATAGTGGAAGCCGGTGTACATCAGCTGGTCCGCGAACACGACCGTTTCCTTCAGGCCGAGCGCGCGATAGCAGGCATTGATGATCGCCGAGATCGCCTTCTTGGTCATGTCGATGTTGATCAGGTCAAACGACAGGCCATGCGGCAGAATCTCGGACAGCAGCGCCCGGCCGATCGTCGTCTTGACGTGGCGGATGCGCGGCTGCAGCTCGCCATGCTCGTCCAGGTAGTATTCCTTCAGGCGCACGCGTACGCGAGCCTGCAGATGGGCCGTGCGGCTCTCGTACGCGCGATGCGCTTCGTGCACATCGCTGAACATCATGCCTTCGCCGGTCGCGCCGACTTTTTCACGGGTCAGGTAATAGAGACCCAGGACCACGTCCTGTGAGGGCACGATGATCGGATCGCCATTGGCGGGCGAGAGAATGTTGTTCGAGCTCATCATCAGCGCGCGCGCTTCGAGCTGTGCCTCGAGCGACAGCGGCACGTGCACCGCCATCTGGTCACCGTCGAAGTCGGCGTTGAACGCCGTGCACACGAGCGGATGCAGCTGGATGGCCTTGCCCTCGATCAGCACCGGCTCGAAGGCCTGGATGCCGAGGCGATGGAGCGTCGGGGCGCGGTTGAGCAGCACCGGATGTTCACGGATCACCTCTTCGAGGATGTCCCAGACCTCCGGTCCCTCGCGCTCGACCAGGCGCTTGGCTGCCTTGATGGTCGAGGCCTCGCCACGGATCTGCAGCTTGTGGAAGATGAAGGGCTTGAACAGCTCAAGCGCCATCTTCTTGGGCAGACCGCACTGGTGCAGGCGCAGCGTCGGGCCGACCACGATGACCGAACGGCCCGAGTAGTCGACGCGCTTGCCGAGCAGGTTCTGCCGGAAGCGGCCCTGCTTGCCCTTGAGCATGTCGGCGAGCGACTTCAGCGGTCGCTTGTTGGCGCCGGTGATGACGCGGCCGCGGCGGCCGTTGTCGAACAGCGCATCGACCGCTTCCTGCAGCATCCGCTTCTCGTTGCGGATGATGATGTCGGGCGCGCGCAGCTCGATCAGCCGCTTCAGGCGGTTGTTGCGGTTGATGACGCGGCGATAGAGGTCGTTGAGATCGGACGTGGCGAAACGCCCGCCGTCGAGCGGCACCAGCGGCCGCAGATCGGGCGGAATGACCGGCACGTGGGTGAGGATCATCCACTCCGGCTTGTTCTTGGATTGGGTGAAGGCCTCGATCAGCTTGAGCCGCTTGGCGAGCTTCTTCGGCTTGAGCTCGGACGTCGATTCGATGATCTCCTGGCGCAGCTCCGCCGCCATCTTTTCGAGGTCGAGGGCTTTCAGCATTTCGCGGATCGCTTCGGCGCCGATCATGGCGGTGAAGCTGTCAGCGCCGAACTCGTCCTGCGCCTTGACGTAATCGTCCTCGGACAAGAGCTGCCGGTCTTTGAGCGGGGTGAGACCCGGCTCCAGCACGACGTAGTGCTCGAAATAGAGGATGCGCTCGAGGTCCTTGAGCGTCATGTCGAGCAGAAGCCCGATGCGCGACGGCAGCGACTTTAAGAACCAGATATGCGCCACCGGCGCCGCGAGCTCGATATGGCCCATGCGCTCGCGCCGCACCCGCGACAGCGTCACTTCGACCGAGCACTTCTCGCAGATGATGCCCTTGTACTTCATGCGCTTGTACTTGCCGCACAAGCACTCGTAATCCTTGATCGGGCCGAAGATGCGCGCGCAGAACAAGCCGTCGCGCTCCGGCTTGAAGGTGCGGTAATTGATGGTCTCCGGCTTTTTGATCTCGCCGTAGGACCACGACAGAATCTTATCCGGACTCGCGATCGAAATCCGGATCTGGTCAAAGACCTGAGCCGGAA
>JBEKOK010000184.1:0-7629 GCA_049521875.1 Steroidobacteraceae bacterium | reverse complement strand
GGTAGTCAACATGGACAACGTCCCCGCTATCTCGCGTGACTTCCGTGTGTACGGTCGCCTGGTCGGCATCCGGTGCGCCGCGATAGGGCAGTACTTTCATGCGATCGGCCGTGACGTTGGTCAGTGCGCTGCCATAGGTTCGCAGCAACGCGGAGTGGAATGCCTCAATGAATCGCTGGCGCTGCTCGGCGCTCGCATCCGACCAGTGTCGAGCCAGGACCAGCTGGGTGGCATATTCGGCATCAAAATGCGGCAGCAGGATCTGATCGACAATTGGGTTGATCGCCTCGGGATTCTTGCGCAGGGCCGCGCGGCTACTGCCCAGCGCGGCGAACAGACGCGCGGACACATCGGTGATCAGTTCCTGCGGGCCGCTCGGCGACGCCTCCGTCGCGGAGGCCGCGTGGGTCGGCATGGCCAGCAAGCTCAGAGCCGGCAGGCTCGCAAGCATCGCCAGGAATACGCTCGCGAAGGCGAGCACTTTGTTCGGGCTTTTCATTGGAGTACTCCCATCGGAAGGGGCGCAGGGCCCTGGCCAACACGTGTCGGGGCCGGCGCGATTGCCGCTAGCGGCTGATTCGCTGCTGGCGCCGGGGCATCGCCAGCATCCTTGGTTTGTCCGACGCCCCCGAGCGCCTTGTAGATCGCGACCACCGATACGTTCACCGCTGTTTCCGCCTGCGCCACAGCGTCCTCGGCATCGAGCTGCGTGCGCTGGGCATCCAGCAGGACCAGAAAATCCGCGACGCCTTCGCGATACTGGGTGTTGGCCAGGTCGGCCGCACGCTTTGAGGCCGCAGCCTGCTCGGCCAGACTCTTCAGTTGCATCTGCCGCGCGCTGTAGCTCACGAGGCTGTTCTCCGTGTCCTCCAGCGCGCTTAAGACCACTTTCTCGTAGTTGGCTGCCGCCGCGTCGGCCTGCGCTTTGCTGGCACGCAAGCGCGCGCGCACCGAGCCGAGGTCAAAGGCGGCCCAGCTCACTGTCGGCGCGACTGACCAGGCCTCTGCATTGTTCGGCGCGCTTGTATTGAAGAGGCGGCCGACATCGCCCGACAGAAAGCCGACGAAGCCGGTCACGCTGACGCGTGGGAACAGATCGGCCGTGGCCACGCCGACACGTGCCGTGGCCGCTGCCAGCTGGCGCTCCGCGGCGCGAACGTCGGGTCGGCGACGCAGCAGTTCGCTGGTATCGCCGATCGGCAGTGCCTTGGCGTAGGTCGTTACGGCAACCGGCACCAGCTCAGCATCGAGCACCCCAGGACGCTCGCCCAGCAGCACCGCCAGCCGGTAGCCGGCCTGCTTCTCAGAGGCTTCGAGCAGCGGAATCGTGGCCTCGGTCGCCTTCAGGTGCGCACGACTTCGCTGGACGTCGATCTCTGAGCCGCGACCGGTCTCATCGAGCAGTTGCGTCAGCCGCAGCGTCTGAGCTTCGCTCTCGAGATTCTGCCGCGCCACGATGAGGCGCTGTTGTGCGCCCCGCAGTTCAAAGTAGTTGCGTGCGACTTCAGCCGCCACCGTCACCTGGGCATCGCGATAGGTGGCGCGTTCGGCGCCGAGATCGGCGCGCGCTGCCTGTACAGAACGCCGAACGTGGCCGAACAGGTCAAGTTCCCAGCTTGCATCAAAGCCCACACTGTCGCTTTGAATATCATATCGGTCCGAGCCAAATCCGGGCTGCTGCTCATCGCTGTGCGTGTAGGCGCCATCAAGAGATATGTGCGGCGCGTAGTCGAACTTCCGTTCGACAAATACAGCGCGGGCCGCGCGCACCCGATCATACGCCGCGCGCAGATCGAGATTGCTCGCCAGGGCGCGGCCCACCAGGTTATCCAGCTCGCGGTCGTCGAACTCCTGCCACCACAAGGCTTCGGGAGTCTGCGCCACGAAGGCCGGAGACTGGGCGTTCTTGAGCACGACCGGCGCCGCCTCCGGCGCATGGTAGTTGGGACCGACTGCACAGGCGGCGACAAGCAGTGTGCCGGTGGCGATTGCGATCAGGTTTCTCATAATGACTCTTGGATCTGAATTAGGCGATTAGGCGACAGAGCGCCCAGCGATCAGCCGGTGCTGTCGCTGAGCGCTGGCTCGCCGGGGAGTGCAGCGGCATCCGCAGGGCTCGGGTTGCCCTTCGGTACACGCGCCGAGAGCTTGCGGGCCAGGACATAAAACAGTGGTGTCAGCAGCAGGCCAAAGACCGTGACACCCAGCATCCCCGAGAACACCGCAATGCCCATGGCGTGGCGCATCTCGGCACCCGCGCCGCTCGAGATCACCAGTGGGACCACACCCATAATAAAGGCCAGGGACGTCATCAGGATCGGCCGCAGCCTTAGGCGCGCGGCATCCAGTGCCGACTGCAGCGGTGTGGCGCCTTCGAGTTCGCGATCGCGCGCGAACTCCACGATGAGGATGGCATTCTTGCTGGCCAACCCCACCAGCACGATCAGGCCGATCTGAGTGAAGATGTTGCTGTCGCCGTGCGTCAGCTCAACGCCGGTGATCGCTGACAGCAGCACCATCGGCATGATCAGGATGACCGCCAGTGGCAGACTCAGGCTCTCGTACTGGGCTGCCAGCACCAGGAAGACCAGCAGCACGACCAGTGGAAAGATGAGCGCGGCGGTGTTGCCCGCCAGGATCTGCTGGTACGTGAGCTCGGTCCACTCGTAGCTCATGCCGTTGGGCAACTCCTGCTGGGCGAGCTGCTCGATGGCGGCCTGCGCCTGATCGGTACTGACGCCGGCAGCCGGGCCACCATTGATCTCGGCGGTCGGATAGCCGTTGTAATGCATCACTCGGTCGGGTCCGGAAGAGCGCTTGACCGTGACGAAGGATCCCAACGGGATCATCTGGCCGGCGGCGTTGCGGGTTTCCAGGCGCAGCACGTCTTCGGCCTGCAACCTGAATCCAGGATCGGCCTGCGCTGTCACCGGATAGGTGCGACCGAAGGCATTGAAGTCATTGACGTACAGGGAACCCAGGTACACCTGCATCGTGTCGAACAGGCCCTGTACCGAGACACCCTGCGACATCGCCTTCTCGCGATCCACGTCGGCATCCACCTGCGGCACGCTGGCCTGGTAGCTGGAGAACAGACCCTGGAGCTGCGGGGTCTGGTAGCCCTTGGTGATCAGATTCTGCGTCTGGCGGTACAGTTCATCGAACCCGAGCCCGCCGCGATCCTCGATTTGCAGGCGGAAGCCGCCGATGGTGCCCAGGCCCATGACTGGCGGTGGCGGGAACATGGCGATGTAGGCTTGCTGAATCTGGCTGTATTGCTGATTGAGCGCGGCTGCAATCGCCGCGGCGGACAAGTTCTTGGACTTGCGCTCGTCAAAGGGTTTGAGCGTCGCGAACACGATTCCGGAATTCGGACTGTTGGTGAACCCATTGATGCTCAGGCCCGGAAAGGCCACTGCGTGATCGACCCCCGGCTGCTTGAGGGCGATATCGCTCATGCGACGGATCACCGCTTCGGTGCGATCCAGGGTCGCCGCATCAGGCAGTTGCGCAAAGCCGACCAGGTACTGCTTGTCCTGTGATGGGATGAATCCGGTCGGCGTGTGCTCGAAGCTGAAGTAAGCCAGCGCGATCAGGCCGCCGTAGACAAACAGCGCCACGCTACCGGCGCGCACCACGCGCGCGACTGTGCCGACATAGCGGGTCGAGAAGCGCGCGAACAGCCGGTTGAACGGGCGGAAGAACCCGCCGAGCAGCCGGTTGAGCACGCGCGTCAGCCGATCTGGCGCGGCGCCGTGCTCCTGCAACAGCAACGCCGAGAGCGCCGGTGAGAGGGTCAGGGAGTTGAAGGCTGAGATTACGGTGCTGATCGCAATCGTAATGGCGAACTGCTTGTAGAACTGGCCGGTGAGGCCACTGATAAAGGCGGTCGGCACGAACACCGCGCACAGCACCAGGGCGGTAGCGATGATCGGCCCGGTCACCTCACGCATCGCCTGGCGCGTCGCCTCGATCGGCTTGAGGCCGGTGGCAATATGGCGCTCGACGTTCTCGACCACGACGATCGCATCGTCGACCACGATGCCGATGGCCAGCACCAGGCCAAACAGTGACAGGGCATTGAGGCTGAATCCGAACAGGTGCATGACGGCAAAGGTCCCGATCAGCGATACGGGTACCGCGATCAGCGGGATGACCGAGGCACGCCAGGTCTGCAGGAACACAATGACGACCAGCACCACCAGCAGGATGGCCTCGATCAGCGTGTGGACCACGGCGTGAATCGAGCCGCGTACGAAGACGGTTGGATCGTAGACAATCTGGTAGTCGACGCCGGCCGGAAAGCTGCGCTTGAGCTCCTGCATCTTGGCGCGGACGTGCTCGGAGACGGCAATTGCATTGCTGCCCGGGCGCTGGAAGATCGGGATTGCAGCGGCTGCCTTGTTATCGAGCAGCGCACGCAGCGCATAGGTATCGGCGCCGAGTTCCACGCGCGCCACGTCCTTCAGGCGTGTGACCTGACCGGCGGCACCGGTCTTGATGATGACGTTGCGGAAATCCTCTTCGCTGGCCAGGCGCCCCTTGGCATTGATGGCGATCTGGAATTCTGTCGTGCCCTGAAGCGGTGGCGCCCCGAGCTGCCCGGCAGCGACCTGCGCGTTCTGCTCGCGCAGCGCCTGCACCACATCGGAGGCCGTGAGTCCGCGGCTGGCAACTTTTTCCGGATCCAGCCAGATGCGCATCGAGAACTGGCCGGCACCGAAGACCTGCACGTCGCCAACACCGTCCAGACGTGCCAGTTCGTCCTTGACGCGAAGCAGCGCGTAGTTGGACAGATACAGCGTGTCGTAGCGATTGTCTGGCGAGAGCAGATGGACGACCATCGTCAGATCCGGCGAGGCCTTGTTGGTGGTGACACCCAGACGCTGCACGACATCCGGCAGTTTCGGCAGCGCCTGCGCCACGCGGTTCTGCACCTGGACCTGTGCCTTGTCGATATCGGTGCTCAGCGCAAAGGTGACCGTCAGGGTCATCACGCCGTCGGAGGTCGCCTGGGAGGACTGGTAGAGCATCCCCTCGACGCCATTGATCGACTGCTCGAGCGGACTCGCCACGGTATCGGCGATGACTTTCGGGTTCGCTCCCGGGTAACTGGTTCGCACGATCACGGTCGGTGGCACGACCTCGGGGTATTCACTGATCGGCAGCCGCGGCAGCGCAATCAGACCCGCCAGCAGGATCAGCGCCGAGAGCACGCCGGCGAATATCGGCCGGCCGATAAAGAATTGCGAGAGCTTCATAGGAAATCCTGGGCGAGGAACAAGGGCGTCTGGATCAATGCGCCGTCGGGGCGGCGAGCGCCACCATGCGAGCGCGCGCAGTTGCCGGGGGTGCTTCCGGCCGGGCAGTGACCTGCGCCAGTCCGTCGGCATGGGCGTTCATGTTGACGCGGGTTGCTGCGACCAGCTGACCGGGTCGTACGTGTTGCAAGCCGTCGACGACGATCAGTTCATTCGGCGCGAGGCCATGCTTCACGACGCGCAGACCATCGATTTCCGGTCCCAGCTCGACCAGGCGGTATTCGATGTGATTGTCCGCGGTCAGCGTGAGTACGTAACTCTTGGAGAGATCTGTGCCCACGGCGCGATCCTCAATGAGCACGCCATCCTGATCTTCACCGCCGATCAGGCGCACGCGCGCAAACAGGCCCGGGGTGTAACGGCCGTCCGGATTGGCAAGCTCAGCCCGCGCACGGATGGTGCCAGTGCCGGGATCGACCTGGTTGTCGATGAAATTGAGCTTTCCGGCGTGCGGATAGCCTTGCTCATCCTCGAGTCCGATGAACACGGCCGAGGCATCGGCATCGGCACGATCATGCCGCGCCCTGTCCTCGTGGGCTTTGGCGAAGTGCAGATAGGTCAGCTCGTCGGCATCAAAGTAGACGTACACGGGATCGTCCGAGACCAGTGTGGTCAGCACGCTGGTGCCGGTCACGAGGTTGCCGGCCGTGATGAGCGCGCGCGAGGCGTGGCCATCGATCGGTGCGCGTACCTCGGTGAACTCCCGATTCAGGCGCGCTTCCTGCAAGCTGGCGTCGTTGGAACCCAGCGCACCCTCGGCGGCACTGACCGCGGCCTGGGTCCGCTCATATTCCTCGCGCGAGATCGCGTGGGCGGCAATGAGGCGCTCGGCGCGCGCGAAGTTGGCTTTGGCCAGTTCAAGATCCGAAATGTAGCGCCCGCGCTCCGCGACGAGCCGGTCGACTTCAGCCTGGAACGGGCGCGGATCGATCATAAACAGCAGCTGGCCTTTCTTGACGCGGGCGCCATCGTCGAACACCACGCGGTCGATGTAGCCGCTGACGCGCGGCCGGACTTCGACGGTATTCACCGCCTGCAGCCGGCCGGTAAATTCCTGCCATTCACGCACCGGGCGATGGATCACCTCCGCGACCGTCACCTGCGGTAAATTGACCGCCGCTGTGGCCGCGGGCTTCGCGCGGGAGCGCCCGGTACCGGAAATGAAGAGCACGATGGCGAGGGCGGCAATGCCAAGGAGCACAGACACGGAGATTTTGCGGGAGACCAGAAATTTCAGGGACACGGGTAACTCCAAACGGAAGGTTGAGACCTGACTGAACCGGAGCGATCCGGATGATTTGTGACGCCGCCGGGCCTTCGTAAAGCCGGCCCGGGCCCGACTTGACTTGGCGCCCTAACACGTCGATGCTGTGCATCGTGTGTTACCGGTCAGTCACTACTCTATCGGCGAAGTTACTGAACGGTAAGTCACATGTCAAGAGAGAATTTTTGAAGACCGGATGAGAGAGCGCAAGTGATTGTAAAGAAAGCACTTAAATCGGTAGAAGCCAAGCTGTGCGTGCGTGATCGCATCATGCGCACTGCCACCGATCTGTTCTATCGTCGGGGAATCCGGGCCGTCGGGGTGGATACCATCGCGACCGAGGCCGGTTCAAACAAGATGAGCTTTTACCGGAGTTTTCCCTCCAAAGACGAGCTCGTGGCCGAGTACCTGCGGGGCGAAGAGCGCGACAGCTGGCGATGGTGGGATGACACCGTCGCATCACACGCCGGCAATCCGCGCTTGCAGGTCGAAGCGCTCTTCGCGGTGCTGATGACGACCACCTGCAAAGACGGTTCACGCGGCTGCGCACTGGCCAATGCGGCGGTGGAAATCACGGAACCCGACCATCCGGCACGCCCGGTAGTCGAGAAGTTCAAGGCTGAGCTACGCCGGCGTTTTCGTCAGTTTGCTCAGGAAATGAAAGCGCGCGACGCAGACGCGCTGGGTGATGCGCTGATGCTCTTGTGGGAGGGCAGCTATCTGACGCGCCTGACCTTTCCGGGCAGCCATGGTCCGGTACAAAGTGCCGCCAAGGCAGCACACGCGCTGATTGCCGCGTATACCGAGTAAGGGCTGGCAAAGCGGAGGGTGATTCCCCGTCCCGCCGGTAGTGGAGAGTTTAAGGAGTGCGCCTTGCGCCTGCCGAAAGCCACCTCCACCTCCTGTATATAGCCTCCCCATGAAAAGTCTCCGTGCAATCGGCCGCGCACCTTAATATCCTGATCCTATTGACCAAGAAGACGAACTTGCCGCGCCTGCTTAGCGTGGCGAGCCCCCAAATTAATGAAGGAGTGAATTGATGCC
>JBEKOK010000183.1:0-7732 GCA_049521875.1 Steroidobacteraceae bacterium | reverse complement strand
CCGAATCCACCTATAAGGAGGCGCGCCGTGCGGTGGGCGCGGTGTTCGACCACCTGCGTAAGGGTGGCGGACTGGACATGCCGCAGCTCGAGACCGTGGTTGGACCGATGGTCGACAGCGTGTTTCGCAATCGCGATGCCCTCGGCTGGCTGTCGCGGATGAAGAGCAAGGACGACTACCTCTACAGTCATTCGCTGGCCGTGTCGGTGTGGGCGCTGGCCTTCGGGCGCCACTTGGGTCTCGACAAGGACACGCTCAAGACCATCGGCACCGGTGCAATGCTGCTCGATATTGGCAAGACACGGCTGTCAACCGACCTGCTGCGCAAGGCGGGCGCGCCCAGCCCGCAGGAATGGCAGCTCATCCGTGCGCACGTCGAGCAGGGCATTGCGCTGCTCAAATCAAACCCCGGCGTGGATGTCCAGGTTCTGAGCATGGTTGCGACCCATCATGAACGCATCGATGGTTCAGGCTATCCCAATGCGCTTAAGGGCGATGCGATTCCCCTGGTGGGGCGCATCGCCGGCATTGTGGATACCTACGATGCGATGATCTCCGAGCGCAGCTACGCAAAACCAAAGTCGACCTACGATGCGGTGCGCGAGCTCAAGCACCTCGGCGGCAGCGCCTTTGCCCCGGAGCTGGTGGAGCTGTTCATCCAGGCGGTGGGTGTGTTTCCCACCGGCACGCTGGTCGAACTCAATACCGGTGAAGTGGGGGTGGTGATTGCCCAGAACCGCTTCCGGCGCCTGCGACCCGAGGTGATGCTGGTCCTGGATGCCCAGAAGAAGGTTCGCGAGGAATTCACCAGCCTGAATCTGCTGACCAGCGGCGAAGGGACCAGCACAGCCGAGCCAAGCCTGTGGATTACCCGCGGCCTTGAGCACGGCGCCTACGGCATCGATCCCAAAGAGTATTTCCTCTGAACGCCGCAGCCCGCGATCGGGTGGCTACGGAGTCGCGCAGTCTGTCCCACGGTGAGTTGCTGCCCGCTCTGGTGGCAGCGCTCGCGGCCGCCAAGGGCACGTTGGCGCTGCTGCTGGTTGACGTGGTGGATCTGCCGGCACTGCGCGGGCGGCTCGGGTTTGAAGCCAGCAGCGCGCTGCTGCAGCAACTTGCAGTGCAGTTTGGCTCGGTCTTGGGCGCACGCGGGCAGGTGCTGCGGTTCGGCGAAGGCTGCTTCTGTGTACTGGTGCATCCGGTCCACAATCGCGGGCACGCGGTGCTCGCTGGCGAGCGCCTGATGCGCGCGGCCGCCGATACCATTACCGATGCCGCGGTCGTCATCGCGCCGGAACTGACCGTCGGCGTCGCGCTCTATCCCAGCCAGGGCGAGAACGCCGAGGAACTGCTGCGCAAGGCCCAGCTGGCCGGAACCACCGTGCGCCGGGGCGGCGGGCGCGTGCGCGTATTCGATGACAGCGGCGCCGCGGAGCTTGTCGATCCGTGGGTGCTCGGAGACCGCTTTGCCGAAGCGCTGCGCGCGGGAGAATTGCAGGTTTTCTATCAGCCCAAGATCTGCATCGCGGATAGGCGCGTAGCTGGCGTCGAGGCTCTGATGCGCTGGCTGTGTGAAGGCCGACCGGTCGCCACCCCGGACATCTTCATTCCGCTGGCCGAGGAAGCGGGACTCATTCAGGAAGCGACTTGGTATGGACTGAGCAACGCGCTGCCACAGATGAGCGCACTGGGTGGCCTGCCGGTCGCCGTCAACATTACCCCCGGTATGCTGCATCACCCCGAATTCGTCGAGATGGTGCGTAGTGCGCTCTCCTCGTGGAATGTCACGCCCAGTACGCTGACGCTCGAGATCACCGAGGGCGCCCTGATCGCCGATCTGGACCAGGCGATCGCGCGCCTGCACGGCTTGCGGGAACTCGGGGTGCGCGTGTCGATCGATGATTTTGGTACCGGCTATTCCTCGCTCAGCTACTTCAAGAAAATCCCGGCTGATGAGCTGAAGATCGACAAGTCCTTTGTGATGCGAATGGGCACCGATGAAGGCGACCAGCGGCTGGTGGAGACGATCATCTCGCTGGCCCGGCAGTTCAACCTGAAAATCGTGGCCGAAGGCGTCGAAGATGAGGCCACGCTGCAGATGCTGGCCCAGATGGGCTGTGATTTTGCGCAGGGCTACCTCTTTGCCCCGGCACTGAGCGCCGAGAAGCTCACCCAATGGTTGGGCAATCACGCCGCATCGGCGCTGAATCAACGGTAACCCGTCACCTGCTGCTTTGCAGCATCCTAAGCTGATGACCCGCGCTGCAGGCGCGCCGCACCGAGCACAATATCGGGCGCCGCAGGGTATTCGCACTGAGGTTCCGGATGTATTGCGATGGTTCTTCGAACTCGTGTAGATTCGATTCACGGCGCGGCCGGAGCATTTTAAAATGACGCATCGGGCTCCGGACCGTCATCAGAACGATCGCCTCCCAAATACCCAGGAAAACACCATGCGTATGCACATTACGGCCACAGCTGGAATAGCAATGTTGGGTCTGACGCTTGCGGGTTGCGCGGGTATGGGCGGAGGCGGTGCCGCGAAGCCTGACAATGCGCCGGCGGCAGCGGCACCGGCGACTTCGAAGGTCGGACCTGGCATGGACGCCAATGGTGTGGTGATCGATGCGACCAAGGTTGAATCGGGCTACGGGCAGAAAGTGAAAGGCCTGGGTGACTGGGACGGGGAAATCACGGGTGTCGTGATACCCGGAAGCCCATTCTCGAAGCTTCAGATCGGTATGCCGCTGCGACAGGTGACTGATACTGCGGGCCAACCCACCGACCAGGGGGCCTACATCACGGGCAAGGCATTCATCCCGTTCTACTTTGGCAGTGACCGCTATCGCTACGAGCTCGTCTACAAGGGCCAGGGGCGCCTGATTTTTGCCGGCGGCTCGGCCGGGGATCTCACCGGTGCGCACCTGATCTGGATTATTTATTCACCAAGTGAAGGCGGGTACCGCTAGTCGCGGCCAGTTTTCGCGACGAGCCCCGAACTCGCGTTGGTGCTTGACCGCGCGTTCGAGGTGCCGGCGAGTGCGTTGCCGCGCCCACAATATGCGTCACTGCAATTTGAGTGCACGGGCGTTTGCTCGCGGGCACTGATTCCTGGCGTGTCGAGTCACCACGGCACGGTCTGTCCCAGATAATCTAGGTACTGCAAGCCGCTGCGGCCTGCCTGTGCATCGATCGTATTGGCCAGCTTGGGAATGCTCTCGTCGATGCTCAGGCGCCCATTTGGGCCGCCCATGTCGGTTCGGACCCAGCCGGGCGCCAGCAATAACAGCGTCCGCGAGTCACCGGCGTGGCGGGCAGCAAAGCTACGCATGAATGTGTTGAGCGCCGCCTTGCTGCCGCGATACACCTCGTAGTTGCCATTGGTGTTGTTCGCGACGCTGCCCTGCCCCGAGGACATGATGGCTATCGTCCCATCGGCGGCTACTCTGTCCTGAAGCGTTTCGACGACCCGCATGGGACTCAACGCATTGGTCACCATGACGCGAATGAACTCATCGGTCGATACCGTGGCAATGGTTTCGAGATCATCGTTCTTGACGCCGGCGTTGACGAACAACATGTCGAAGGTTCTCTGCCTCAGCCGTCGATGCAATGCAGCGACCTGCTCAGGGTAGACAATGTCGACGGTTTCAATTTCTAGCTGCTTGCCGTAAATCTCCACCAGCGCAGGAAGCTTGGAGTTTGACTCGGAACGCTGGGTAGCCACCACGTGCCAGCCGCGCTGTAGATACTGCTCGGCCAATGCATGGCCGAGTCCGCGAGAGGCGCCAATCAGGAGCAACTGCTTTTGCGTCTTGGGCGAGGACATATCCGGGTTCATCTTATCCGGGCATAGTGAGATTCGCAGCGTTGCGCTCCCGCGCAAATGGTGATCCTTGGTTGCGCCGGTCCTGTGGCTTTCACGAGGATCGTTTTCAGGGTGCGGGCGACTGCGGCTCAGCGGGTCCCGATTCCGTGGGTGCGAGAACCGGTGACGCATCTGTGATCGACTGCTTTAGCAACGGTACCAGGATCTGGTTCAGATCATTCAGGTCGAACGCGCCCGCGCCGGCATACGCCAGCACACCGTGCCGGTCGATGACGTAGTTGGTGGGTACCCCCGTCATCACCTGATAGGGTCCCCGCAGATACCGCACCATCGGAAAGCTAACTGCGGCCGCCACCGGCCTGAGCAGGTTGATGGGTGCGGAGTTCTCCGTAGTGACAGTCAGGACCCGCAGTCCATGCACCTGCTGCAGAACGTAGTAGGCGTTCAGCAGCGGCAATTCCTTCTTGCAAGGCGTGCACCAGGTGGCCCAAAAGTTAATGATTAGCACCTGACCCTTGAAATCGGCCAGTGTGAGCTTCTTGCCATCGAGCGTCGTTGCCGTGAAATCCGGTGCCGGATCGCCAACCACCAGGTTCTTGGCCATGGCCGTAGTCGCGTAGAGCAGGGCGAGCAACGCGCACAGCACGGTCTGGCGTTGGGAAATCATCAGCAGGTTGCTCGCTTGCTCGCGTGGCCCGGACTCAAAACCTCTCTGCCGTCGCCTCAAATTACCACAAATCCAGCAGGCGCTGCGCTGCGCGCGGCCGATCAGCGCAGCAGAATGCACTGGAGCGCGTCAGTCGCAGAGCCGCAGATCGATCTAGCCCCAAACTCGCGGTTTCGAGGTCATACTACTCACCTACCCGGGCTGACCCGCCGCGCGCGGCGCGGTTCGCGAGTTGATGACCCGGCGATGTGGCGGAGCAAAGGACTTGGACCAGGACAAGCTCAAACGGTTGCGAGAGCGCTACGCGGATCGGGACGCCTTCGACGGCGATGATCCGGTGCTCACGCAGGCGGCCCGCGACGTCAAGTCGCCCGAGGGCAAGCGCTCGCTGCCTTATTCCGGGGTGCCCACGTTTTTGGGACTGCCGCTTGCGGCCAGTGGGGCAGATCTGGACATTGCAGTAGTCGGCGTTCCGATGGACCTGGGCGTTTCCAATCGCAGTGGCGCGCGTTTTGGCCCGCGCGCAGTGCGCACCATCGAGCGTATCGGTCCCTACCATCCGACCATGCATGGCGTACCCAAGAGTCGCGCGCGCGCAGCGGATGTCGGAGATGTGCCATTTCGCAGCCGCTACAGCCTCGAGCAGTCACTCGAGGATATCGAGCAGTACTATCTGGCACTGAAGGCACAGGGCGTGCGCCCGCTGTCGGTCGGTGGTGACCACTCCATTACCTATCCGATCCTCAAAGCGCTGGGCAAGGATGCGCCGCTCGGCTTGGTGCACATTGATGCGCACTGCGACACGATGGGGGCCTACGACGGCTCGAAGTTTCACCACGGCGGGCCGTTCCGGCTTGCCGTCCTTGATGGAGTCCTGGATCCGGAACGCACCATCCAGATTGGCATCCGTGGTTCCTCGAATATGTACTGGGAGTTCTCGCACGCCTCCGGCATGACCGTGATCTACATGGAGGATTTCATGCGCATGGGGGTCGAGGCCGTGATCCAGAAAGCGCGCGCCGTGGCCGGCGACCAGCCCATCTATGTAACAGTCGATGTCGATGGCTTTGATCCGGCGTACGCCCCTGGCACCGGGACACCCGAGCCCGGCGGGCTGGAGGCGCGCGAAGGACTGGCGTTGCTGCGCGGTCTGCAGGGTCTGAACATCGTCGGTGCCGATGTCGTTGAAGTGGCGCCGCAGTACGATCCGACGACCAACACCAGTCAGCTCGCGGCCCAGATCCTGTTCGAGGAATTTGCGCTGATGGCCTTGAAATAGTGCCGAGCCGACGCGGCGCGTTGAGTTTTTCGCACCTGGCCCCATATTGCATTAATGATTCCCTATTCAGTGCTCGATCTCTCGCCCATCAACCAGGGCAGTGATGCAGCACAATCCTTTCGCAATACGCTGGATCTGGCCCGCCATGCCGAGCGCTGGGGCTACCGGCGCTTCTGGCTCGCCGAGCACCACGGTATGCCGGGCATTGCAAGTGCCGCTACGGCGGTGCTGATCGGGCACGTGGCCGGCGGTACCACGACACTGCGCGTGGGTGCTGGTGGCATCATGCTTCCCAATCACTCACCGCTGGTGATCGCCGAGCAGTTCGGCACGCTGGAATCGCTGTACCCGGGACGCATTGATCTCGGGCTGGGACGTGCGCCAGGGTCGGATCAGATCACGGCGCGAGCGCTGCGGCGCAATCTCAATTCCGATGCCGATGAATTTCCAATGGATGTGCAGGAGCTGGCCGACCTACTGTCCGATGCACCGCGCCAGGCAGTGCGCGCGGTGCCGGGCACCGGCACGAAGGTGCCGCTGTGGATCCTGGGCTCGAGCTTGTTTGGCGCGCAGCTTGCAGCACACCTGGGCCTGCCCTATGCCTTTGCATCGCACTTCGCGCCAGCGCAGCTGATGCAGGCGATCGCGATCTACCGGGCGCAATTCCGTCCTTCGGCGCAGCTCGCGCGGCCATACGTGATGCTGGGCTTCCAGTGCTACGCGGCCGATAGCCTGGAGGAGGCGAAGTTGCTGGCCACCTCAGTGCAGCAGGCCTTTGTCAATCTGCGCACGGGCAGGCCTTCGACGCTGCCGCCGCCGCTCGACGGGTACATGGAGCGTATCGGCCCGCAGGAGCGGGCGATCCTGGATCAGGTGTTGGCCTGCTCGGCGATCGGTCCGCCGGCATTGGTGCAGAAAACCTTGCACGAATTCATCGCACGTACCGGCGCTGATGAGCTGATGCTGGCCTCCCAGATCTACGACCACAGCGCCCGCCTGCGATCGTATGAGATCGCGGCGCAGGTGCTGAGCGAAGCAGTGGCCTGAGGTCCGAGGATCGCGCATTGCGCTACATGTCGATACCCGCCGTGCGCGGGCCGTTGCCGGCTCACTACCTGTGGTATTTTGCACGGCAGTCGTGGAGCAATGCCTGCGATCCCAAGTACTGGATCGATGCGGCATCGGTCCGCGCCCTATTCATCAAGGCGTGCTGACGCTGACGCGGTGGGGAGATGGGTTCGGTGATGGGCATGGCGATCATCAAGGGCTGGGATAATTACTACGTCATCGTGGGCTCGTCGGCCGCGGGCCTGACCGGTCTGACGTTCGTAGTCATTGCACTCGCTGCCGATGCGCGTCGCATGTCGGTCGCCGGCCTGCGCGCTTTCGTGACCCCCACGATTCTATATTTTTGCACGGTGTTGGGATTGTCGGCTTACCTGAGTATGCCGGGGCAGAATCTGTTGAGCCTGGGTGTTGGCCTGGGCCTCGTCGGTGCCGGCGGCATCTTCTATGCCATCATCAGTGGCGTGAGTATGCGCCGGCTGGATGGCCGCTACGTTCCGGTAATCGAGGACTGGCTCTGGCATGTGATATTTCCGGGCATCGTCTATGCCGGACTGCTGGCCTCTGCCGTCCTGCTCCAGTGCTCGCCGTTAGTTAGTTTATATGCGATCGCCGTATTGTTGCTGGTGCTGCTGTTTATCGGGATCCACAATGCCTGGGATGTTGCGGCCGCGATCAGTCTGCGACCTGTCGACGAGGCGCAGAAGCCGGAGCCGCAACGCCCGGCACCGCCGGCAGACACTTGAACCCGAGCCGGATTATTCCTGACTGCTATTGCGAGTGAGAAATGTTTAGCGGCGTCCTGATGACCGATTTCATTCACTTTGGATCCATCGTCATGCTGGCGGTGGGCGCCCTGCTGCCGATTGTGGATCCGCTGGGCGGCGCGCCG
>JBEKOK010000182.1:0-7739 GCA_049521875.1 Steroidobacteraceae bacterium | reverse complement strand
AGCAATGCCGCTCATGCCACTGCCACCGATGCCGACAAAGTGGATGTGCTCGATGCGCCGCATGCGATTGGTCATGGCACACCCATCGCAAGCTCATCGCAGGCCTGTGCCAGCGCCTTGGTCGCCCCGCTTCGCGCCAGCAGTCGCGCCCGTTCGGCCATCGCCAGCAGGCGTCCACGGCCGGCGCACAGCGGCGCCAGCACGCTCACCAGACGCTCGACCGACAGATCGCGCTCCGGAATCATCAGCGCCGCGCCCTCGTTGACCAGGTACGCGGCGTTACGGGTCTGGTGATCATCGACCGCCGCCGGAAACGGCACCAGGATTGCGCCCAAGCCGGCGGCTGCGAGCTCGGAAATCGTCAGCGCCCCGGCGCGGCAGATCACCAGATCGGCCCAGCTATAGGCTTCGGCCATGTCGGCGATGAATGGCTGCACGCGGGCGTTGACGCCTGCTTCGCCGTAGGTGCGTTGCGCGGTCTCGATCCAGCGCTCCCCCGACTGATGCTGGATATCGATCGCGAGGCTCGCTGCCAGCCGCGCGAGCGCAAAGGGCACGATGGCGTTCAGGCGCGCGGCGCCCTGGCTGCCGCCAATGATCAGGATCCGGATCGGACCTGAATGGAGCGCGAAGCGCTCAGCCGGCGGCGGCAGCTCGCTGATCTCGCGCCGCACCGGATTGCCGATCAGCGTAGTGACCACGCCGGGGCCAAAGGCATCGGGGAACGCCACCAGCACGCGGCGCGCGAGTCGCGCGAGGCACCGGTTGGTGAAGCCGGCAATTGCATTCTGCTCATGGATCAGCAGCGGCCGGCGCAGCAGCCATGCGGCCAGTCCGCCCGGGCCGGAAACAAAGCCACCCAGGCCGACAACCACATTGGGCCGGTGACGGCGAATCGCACCGAGCGCTTCGCGCAGCGCGCCCAGCAGTCGCAGCGGCGCCAGCAACCAGGCGAGCGCGCCCTTACCCCGCAGCCCGCTGACCGTGAGCCACTCGATCGGAATCTGTTCGGCCGGCACGAGACGCGCCTCCATGCCGCGGCGCGTGCCAAGCCACACCACGTCCCAGGACTGGGCCCGCAGTTCGCGTGCCAGCGCCAGCGCCGGGAACACATGGCCGCCGGTGCCGCCGGCCATGATCAGTGCCGTGCGGGCGCTCATGCCGCACGCTCCCGCACATTGGCGCGACCGCTGCAGAGCGTGTCGTGATGCACGCGCAGTACGATGCCAAGCCAGGCCAGCGCGACGACCATGCTGCTGCGCCCGTAACTCATCAGGGGCAGCGTCAGGCCCTTGGTCGGCAGCACTCCCATGTTCACGCCGATGTTCACGAACGCCTGCACGGCGAGCCACAGTCCGAAGCCGGCTGCAAGATAGGACTGGAATTTCAACCCCGCAGCCTGCGCGCGCTTGGCGATGATGAAGACCCGCGCGGTCAGTGCGAGAAACAGTCCCAGCGTCACCACGACACCGGCGAGCCCGAGCTCCTCGGCCAGCACGGCAAAGATGAAATCGTTGTGCGCCTCAGGCAGATAGAACAGCTTCTGCACGCTCGCGCCAAGACCCACACCAAACCACTGGCCGCGGCCGATCGCGATCAGCGACTGGGTCAACTGGAAGCCCGAGCCGTACGGATCGGCCCAGGGATTGAGAAAGGAAATGATCCGGCGCATTCGGTAACTGGAGAACATCGTCAACACAGTCAGGGCGCCGGACCCCAGCACCAGCGTCGCGAGCACCCAGCGCAGCTGCGCACCGGCAAGGAACAGCAGGCCAAAGCCGGTCACGAACAGCACCGTGGCGGCGCCGAGATCCGGCTCGAGGATCAGCAGCCCCGCAGCTGCGCCGAGCAGCATCAGTGGTCGCAGCAGGCCCGCCCAGCCGCTGCGCAGCGCCGTCTCGAAGCGCACGCAGTAGTGCGCGATGTAGATCAGGATCAGCACGCGCGCCAGTTCCGAGACCTGGAAATTGAGTGGCCCGATGCGCAGCCAGCGGCGGCTGCCATGCGTGACGTGACCGAGCCCCGGTATCAGTACGGCAAGCAGCAGCGCACCGGCCAAGATCAGGCACGGCCAGGCGAGGCGCTCGAGCTTGGCGGTCGGAATGCAGAACGCCAGGATGCCAAGCAAGACGCCGCCGGCGACGAGTTCAAGCTCCTTCACCAGATAGGCAAAGGGCTCGTCAAGCTCGCGTGCCGCCATGGTGATCGAGGCCGAGGTCACCATGACCAGGCCGAGCAGCACGATCGCGGCGGTCAGGATCAGCACGATCGGATCGAGCCGCACCAGCGGCGTGCTGGCATTGCGCGGGAGTGTGGCGACGTTTTCGCTCATGCGCTCAACCCGCGCACGGCGGCGGCAAACACGGCACCGCGGTGCGCATAGTCACGGAACATGTCGAGGCTCGCGCAGGCGGGCGAGAGCAGCACCGTATCGCCAGCTCGGGCCACGCGCGCCGCGGCGAGCACGGCCGATTCAAGGCTCGCGCAGTACTCGAGCGCGCAGGTGCCCTCCAGCACCTGGCCCAGGATCTTCGCGTCGCGACCGATCAGCAGCGCATAGCGGACCTTGGCCTGCAGCGCGTCGCGCAGCGGCGCGAAATCCTGGCCCTTGCCATCACCGCCAGCGATCAGTAGCAGCGGGCCGGGGAACCCGGCGACCGCCGCAATCGTGGCGCCGACGTTCGTGCCCTTCGAGTCATCGATGTAGTGAACGCCCGCGACATCGGCAATCCACTGCGTGCGATGCGCGAGACCCGTGAATTCGCGCAGCTCCTGCAGCAGCGCCGGGGTTGGCAGTCCGAGCGCCTCACCCAGGGCAAGCGCCGCGAGCGCGTTGGCCAGATTGTGGCGGCCTGGGAGCTTTAATTCCGACGCCGCCAGCAGCGGCCGTCCATTACGGGCCAGGTAGAGTTCGGCCCCGCGCTCGATCAGGCCAAATTCGACCGGCGCGCCGGGCTCGAGCGAAAAGCGCAGTTGCGGCTGATCGGCGCCGACCATCGCGCGCACACGCGCGTCATCGGCATTGACAATGGCGGTCCCGCAGCGACGGTAGATCCGCGCCTTCGCCGCGGCATACTCCTCGGTGTCGGCATAGCGATCCAGATGATCCGGACTGACATTGAGCACCGCGGCGGCGGCCAGTTGCAGCGAGTCGGTGCTCTCGAGCTGGTAGCTGGAAAGCTCGAGCACGTACAACTGCGCCTCAGGATCCAGCAGCGCCAGCGCCGGTTCTCCCAGGTTGCCACCGGTGCGCACACGCCGCCCGGCGCGCGCGGCCATGCGCCCGAGCAGCGTCGTGACAGTGCTCTTGCCGTTGGTGCCCGTGATGCCGGCAATGGGTGCGGTCGCGGCGCGCGCGAAGAGCTCGATGTCACCGACGATGGGCAGTCCACGGGCGCGCGCGGCATCAAAGAATTCACCGAGCGCCGCGACTCCGGGAGAGATCACCACGAGCTGTGCATTCGCCAGCAGCGTCGGGTCGAAGCGCTCGCAGCGCACCGGGATGTTTTGATCGATGGCACGCAGCTCAGCAAGACCCGGTGGCTCGGCGCGGCTGTCCGTCACGCTAACCTCCACGCCATGCGCGCGCAGGTAACGCACCGCCGACAGTCCGGTCTTGCCGAGACCCACGACTACAGCGCGACGCAGATTGGGTGGTAAAGCGCTCATCGCAGTTTCAGCGTGGCCAGCCCGGCCAGCACCAGCAGCAGGCTGATGATCCAGAAGCGCACGATGACCTTGGGCTCGGCCCAGCCCTTGAGTTCGAAGTGATGGTGGATCGGCGCCATGCGGAAGATCCGCTTGCCGGTGAGTTTGAAGGAGGCGACCTGCAGTACGACCGAGGCGGTCTCGAGCACGAAGATGCCACCCATGATCAGCGCCACGATTTCCTGGCGAACCACCATCGCGACAAAGCCGAGTGCTGCGCCGAGCGCCAGCGCGCCCACATCACCCATGAACACTTGCGCGGGATAGGAGTTGAACCACAGGAACCCAAGTCCCGCCCCGACGATGGCACTGCAAAAGATCGCGAGCTCCCCTGAGCCCGGCAGCGCCGGAATAGCCAGATACCTGGCAAACACCTCGTTGCCACTGGCATAGGCGAAGATGCCGAGCGCACCGGCCACCATCACGGCCGGCAGGATCGCCAGGCCATCGAGCCCATCGGTCAGGTTTACCGCATTGCTCATGCCGACGATCATCAGGTAGCCCAGCAGCGTGAAGCCCACGACGCCCAGCTGCAGTGCCACGGTCTTGAAGAACGGCACGTAGAAGGTGGTCTCGGGACTCGAGCGGGCGACATGGAACAGCGTCCAGGCGCAGACCAGCCCCACGAGCGACTGCCAGAAATATTTCCAGCGCGCGATCAGACCGCGCGAGTTGCCGACCACGAGCTTCAGATAATCATCGTAGAAACCGATCAGGCCGAAACCGATCGTCACGGCGAGCGCAATCCACACGAAGCGATTGGCCAGATCCGCCCACAGCAGTGTCGCGATGACGATCGCGACAATGATCAGCGCGCCGCCCATCGTCGGCGTGCCTGCTTTGGGCAGATGCGATTTGGGACCATCGTTGCGCACCACCTGCCCGATCTGGCGTCGCGAGAGGCGCGCGATCATGCCGGGGCCGATCATCAGTGCGATGGCCAGCGCTGACATCGTGGCCAGGATCGAGCGCAACGTCAGGTAGGAGAAGACGTTGAACACCGAATGGAATGCGGCCAGGTGGCGAGCTGCCCAATACAACATGCGAGTTCTACCCTGCCCGGCGCGCGTCTGGCGCACTGCCTACTGCGGAAACCACGCGCTCGAGTCGATTGCAGCGCGAACCCTTGATCAGCAGCCGCACGTCGGGCTTCAGTGCCGGCGCCAGCGCGCCGATCAGCAGCTGCATGTCCGCATAGCGCTCGGCACCGGCGCCAAACGTATCGGCGGCCAGCGCCGCCAGCGCGCCGAAGGTGTAGAGGCGTTCGATGCCGCGCGCACGCGCGAGTCGTCCGATCTCACGATGGCTCTCAGGGCCACCCGGGCCGAGTTCCGCCATGTCGCCAAAGACCAGCCAGCGACGCCCGGAAAGCCCGGCGAGCACTTCGATTGCTGCCTGCACCGAACTTGGATTGGCGTTGTAGGAGTCATCGACGATCCAGGCGCCGGACTGGCCGCGCAGGAATTTCAGCCGTCCACTGACCGCGCGCATCGCCGCCAGACCGCGTGCCACATGCTCGAGCGTCGCGCCGGCTCCGAGGGCTGCAGCCGCAGCGGCCAGTGCGTTGCGAACGTTGTGGGTGCCGGCGAGCGCCAGTTCAATCGGCACCGTGCCGCCGGGGGCATGGAGCTTGAAGTGCGTGGCGAAGCCACGCTCGCTGACCTCCATGCGCACGCCCACCGCACGTACGTTGGCCACCGGGGACAGACCGAAGGTCACGACACGCGCTGGCGTCATGCTCCGCCACAGCGGCGCAAACGGATCATCGGCGTTGATGATTGCGAGCGCGCTCGCATCGAGGCCGGCCACCATTTCGCCTTCGGCGCGCGCCACACCCTCGAGCGTGCCAAAACCCTCCAGGTGCTCGGCGCCGGCGTTGGTGATCAGGCCCACGGTCGGCCGGGCAATCTTCATCAGCGCCGCCACTTCGCCGGCACGATTGGCGCCGATCTCGATCACGGCGGTGCGCTCGGTGCCTTTGAGCCCCAGCAGCGTCAGCGGTACGCCGAGATGATTGTTCAGGTTGCCACGCGTGGCCAGGCACTCGCCCTGCTGCGCGAGGATGCTGGCGAGCATTTCCTTGACGGTGGTCTTGCCGTTGCTGCCGGCAACGCCGATCAGCGGTCCCTGATGGACGCTGCGCCAGTGGCGACCCGCGGCGCTCAGCGCCTGCTCGACATTGGGGACCGTTACCAGCGGCAGTGTCGTCTCACGATCCTGACTGACCAGGGCACCGGCGGCGCCGACCGCTGCGGCGGCGCCCAGAAATTCATGTCCGTCGGTACGCTCGCCGGCCAGCGCGATGAACAGATCACCCGCAGCGAGCTTGCGGCTGTCGATCACCACCGCGCCAAACGGGGCATCGCTGCCCTTGAGCACGCCGTGGCAGGCCAGTGCCAGTTCCGAGAGCGTCCGCTTCACGCCGCACTCCGGCTGGCGAGCGCGCTGCGCACAACGTTCAGATCGCTGAAGGCACGCCGCTCGGCGCCAATCAGCTGATAATCCTCGTGACCCTTGCCAGCCACGAGCACGACCTCGCCGCCGTCGGAGCGGGCGAGCGCGGCACGGATGGCCGCGGCGCGATCTTCAATCACCACAGCCCGCTCCGGCGCGCGCATGCCGGCGCGGATTGCCGCGATGATCTGCGCCGGCTCTTCACCGCGCGGGTTATCGTCGGTGAGGATGACCTCATCGGCCAGCTCTTCGGCGATCGCACCCATCTGCGGGCGCTTGCCGTTGTCCCGCTCCCCGCCACAGCCAAAGACGCACAGCACGCGACCGGAGAAGTGCGCGCGCACGGCGCGCAGGGCCTGGCTCAGCGCATCCGGGGTGTGGGCGTAATCGACGATCACGACCGGCAGATGCCCGCCACCACTGATCTGCATCCGACCCGGTGGCGCGGTGCAGCCGCCCAGCGCCTCGCAGGCCAGCGCCAGCGGCACGCCGGTCGCCAGCAGCACGCCGAGCACGGTCAGCAGATTATCCGCGTTGAATTCCCCAAGCAGCGGGCTGCGCAGCTGCGCCGCACCCCAGCTGGTGACTACCGATATTTCAATGCCGGTCGGCAGCAGGCTCGTCTCGGCAGCATGTACGAACTGCGAGTCACCGCGCAGCGGCGCGCGCGTGCGTCGCGTGGTTCTGACCAGCACGCCGGTGGCACGCGTTGCGGCGGCGAGCTCGGCACCGAATTCATCATCGCAATTGATGACGCGCACCAGCAGTGTCGGCCATTCAAACAGACGCGCCTTGGCGGCGCCGTAACTGGCCATGTCACCGTGATAGTCCAGATGATCGCGGCTCAGATTGGTGAATGCTGCCGTCTGGAAGCGCACGCCGGCACAGCGGCCCTGATCGAGAGCGTGCGAGGAGACCTCCATCGCAATCGCCGCCGCGCCGGCGCTGTAGAGTGCCGCCAGTTGCCGATGCACGCTGATCGGATCGGGCGTTGTAAGGGTGCCGGCGCTCAGCGCACCGGGCATGCCGGCACCGAGTGTGCCGAGGTAGGCGCACGGGCGGCCACAGCGCAGCAGCGCTTCGGCCAGCAGCCACGCGCAGGTCGTTTTGCCGTTGGTACCGGTAACGCCGGTCACCGCGAGTTTGGCCGAGGGCGCATCGAAGAAGCGATCGGCGATGTAGCCCACCTGCTCGGACAGGCCCGGCACGGCAACCGCGAGCACGCCGGCCGGAAGCTCCGGACCCTTCACGCCCGGAGCCGGTTCCCACAGCACCACGCGCGCGCCGCGGCTCGCCGCCTCGGCTGCAAAATCGACGCCATGACGCGAGTGTCCGCGCAAGGCGAGGAACGCCGATCCGGCGCTCACCTGCCGGCTATCGAGCGTCAGATCCGAAACCTCCAGCGACTCAGGTACTTCGGCCATGCCGCCCAGCAGTGCTTTGAGCGGCCGCCAGCCGTTGGCAGCGACCGCATTCATCGCCGCGCCATCTTGGGGGTTACCAGCAATCCATCCGTGGGGCGCGATGGCACATCATCCGGCGCCACCGCGAGCAAGCGCAGCGCGCCGCCCAGGATC
>JBEKOK010000181.1:0-7750 GCA_049521875.1 Steroidobacteraceae bacterium | reverse complement strand
GCTGAAGCTGTGCGCAATCGATTTCAACTGGCGGTATGGACCGCCCCATGTCGAGCAGATACTGTATTTTGTGCGTCTTGGCATCGGCCAGTATCAGGTCAGTCAGCGCCCCGATCATCAGGTTGATGTCAGTTGATTCACGAACTCGCCTGTCGCTGCTGGTGAGACTTCGCAGGCGGCGGATAATTCCGGCTGCCCGCTCGGTCTGCGCTGTAATCTGCCGGAGGGCGTCTCGCACTTCATCGATATCAGGATTGGGTAAGCCCAACAGCCGATCGCATGCCTGAGCGTATGTCGCGGCAGCGGCCAAGGGCTGGTTGAGTTCGTGGGCGATTCCGGCGGACATCTCACCGGCAATAGCGAGACGTGACACCCGAACCAACTGCTCCTGAAGCCTGTGGCTCTTTGCCTCGGCCTGGTGCCTAAGGGAAATATCCTGGATGAAGCCGACGAAACGACTCGGCCCCTTACTCTCAATAGCGCCAATGGACAGAAAGGCGGGAAATACGCTGCCATCCTTGCGGCGGGCCTGAACCTCGCGGCCGATGCCGATGATGTGCGGCACCTTGGTTTCCTGGTAGCGCGCCAGAGACTGATCGTGATGGGCGCGATCGGATTCGGTCATCAGCAGGCTGACATTCGCGCCCCGGATTTCATCGGCCGCATAGCCAAAAAGCCGTTCTGCGGCCCGATTAAACACCACCATGTTGCCACGCTGATCAATGACAACAATCCCGTCGACCGAGGCATCGAGCAGCGCCTGTAATTCCTCGGCAGGGTCAGCACTGACAGGTCGCGGTTGGTTCATTTCTGGGAGCCATTATGCCGTGGGAGTAACCCGAAATGGTACGTAGATACCGCCGTGCCCGTTGTTACTGTGGGTCGCTGATACCTGGAGCGTGGGTCTACACCGGGAATGGGGCCGACGGCAGGGTGACGAGTTTGACGCCACGAGGTAAGTGCGACACGCGACCGACAAAACGCTCGGGCTTTATGACCAGGATGTCGCAATCCAACAGATCGAGGACTTTTTCGGCGGTATTACCGATAAACAGGCTCTTGAGGCCAGAGCGCGACACGGCACCCATAACGACAATGGCGCTCTTCAATTTTCGGGCCGTCTGCGCAATCGCGCTCGCCGGGTCCGCGCCGATGACGTGGCGATTCGTCTTGGTGATTCTGGTACTCCCTATTGCACGATCCAACGCCTTTCGCGCCGTTGCCGCAGCCGCTTTCTCCACGCGATCGACAGCTTTCTTGTCGATGACGACATCGGATTCATAGACCAAGGGAAACAGTGGATAGGCATGCAAGCCATGCAGCGTTCCTCGAAGAGCTCGTGTGATGGTTGCACCCGCGCGGAGAATGCCCTGATCGAGGTTCGCCGGCTTTGAGAAAGTATGTCCGGGATCCAGCGCTGCCAACACCACCGGTCGCTTGTAGGTCCCCGGTGATTTGGTGAGCAAGACGGGGATGGGACTCAAACGCAGGAGTTCCCAGTCAGCCAAGTGAAGTAGGCCTGCCACTGTATGGCGTCCTGCGTGTTGATCGGCAACGATCAGGTCAGCCTTTGTCTTGACGGCACGCCTCACAATTGCCTCGTAGGAGGGGTAGTCCCATTCAGTCGCGATGCTGACCTTGGTATGGGTGCGCCGCAGACGTTCAGCCATCTTTTCCAGATGAACCAGAACCTTGGCACTATCGGAGTGCTCGATCGCAGTCAGACCTTTTCCAGCGATCCCGTAACCGTCGACGAAGAGCGGCTCAGTGATCCCGTGAAAGAGCTCCACCTGAGCCCCGGTGGCGCGTGCCAGTTGGCCGGCCTTGACCAAAGCGGGAGTAGAGTTCGCCCTGGGATCCTTAATGGCAACCAGAATTCGTTGGATGTGGCGCACGGCGATTCTCCTCGTGTTAAATCACTTTACCCTTGTGCCAATGGTGTATTGACTGGGGCCGTCGCACGATCCGTATCTATGCGTATTTCGCGTGCGAGCTTCCGAACAACACTAGGTATTTTCCGTAAGCACGGCGCGCCGGCATTCAGAAGAATGAATTGGCATCGACTTGGCTGGCAGGGTTACTACGAAGCATGAGCCGGTAGGCGAGGCCGGATGGTAATGGAGTGTTCCCGAGTTCGCCTGCGCAAGCGTGCGACTCATGGCGAGTCCGAGGCCGGTGCCGGCGCGCTTTGAAGTGTAAAACGGGGTAAAGAGATGCGGAAGCATGGCCGCGGATATGCCGGGGCCGTTGTCGCTGACGGCAATTTCAACCTCACCTCTGTCATTGCCAGAGGTTCGAACCGCTATCTTGCGTGACTCAGGCGGCACTTCTGCGAGTGCCTCCAGAGCATTGTGCACCAGGTTGAGCACGAGTTGCTGGATTTGGGCTTGATCGACGCAGACCGGAGGCAGTTGCGGGCCCGGTTCGAGCACGTACTGCACCTTATGGTACTTGGCCTCGGATTGAAGCAGTTCACCGAGCTGGACCAGCAGCGCGTTGATATCTGTGATCTGCTGACGCGGATCTCCTGATTGGGCCAAACTGCGCAGTCGTCTAATCACTTCGGCTGCGCGAAGCGCCTGCGAGGTGATGTTGTCCAATGCCTCACGAATGCTGGTGATATCCGGGTTCGGGAGAGCCAGAAGCCGTGCACAAGCCTGCGCGTAGTTAGCGACAGCGCACAACGGCTGATTTACTTCGTGCGCTATGCCACTGGTCATCTCGCCGATGGTTGCCAGACGCGATACGTTCAAGAGCTGCGTCTGCATGTGTAGCAGCGTTCTGAGTTCCGGGTACGGACGAAAATTCGCGGACATGGACGAGTTCCTTGCGATAAGGCCAGTGCAAACCCTGAAAGCGACAACGACGGATTAAGTACGCTACGACGGCAGGATGCGCAGATTCACTGGATGAAGCATGATCTTCAGCATTATTTGCCGCCATTGGGACTTGCCACCCCGTATACCTAACCAGCACCTAGCGGGGTACGCAATCCTACCTACACTGAAGGTTGGGCAATGGCGCCTGAATGCCTCCAATTGCCGAGCTGCCGAAACTGCGCGTCGAGCAGGGCTTCGAGCGGTGCGTCATGTCCATAGAGAGCCGCGAAGATCAGACTCCGCTAGCCGACTTCTACCTCAGCGCTCGCCCACACGATGTAGACCCGGATGGACGTTCGCAAATTGATACGAGACGATTCGCAGTTTGGGAAAAATTGCGCGTTGAACGAGTCAAGCCAGTTCATGCTCACTAGTGAGGGGTCCCGGCTTGGTGGCTACCCGCCTTTCACCTCAAACGTTTGCAGGGCACTGTGCGTTCTCGAAGGGATCTTGATGCGGAGCCCAAGCTTGAGGTCCGTCGCCCAGTAATGGGCTCTCGGACGTGGGAACTTCGGTCGTTCATGGAAGCGGCCCAAATACTAGCCATACGCTAGCTGTGCTCTGTGGGCGTCAGAGCTGTGGATATCCAACCGTCTGGGCGAATGTTACGAACTGATCCGTGCCCAACCCAAGGGTTCTTCCTAAGGCCTCTGTGTCCAGGGCACCACGGAATACGGTTGCGAGACCTTGTGTGGCACAGAAAAGATAGACGTTCTGACCAATGAATGCCGTATCCACCGACGCGTAGAGGCGGCGCTCGACGCCCATCAAGTCACCCATCCGTTCACCGTGGGCGACGTAGATTAGATTTACGGGCGCCGTGGAAACGAAGTCCTGCGTGCCCGTTTCGGCCCGAATGTCGATCGTCTGGTGCTGAAGCAGGCCATGATGCTCGGGATCGTAAATCCAGACGCCGCCGGCCGTCGCCACGTAGACATCCAGCACCATTCGGTGGCGCCAATAAGGCACGGTACGGTCCATTGTCGCCCGTCGGTTTACGCCGCAGGCAGCCCACAGCAAATCGGATAATACCTGCGGTTCCAGCTGCGCACCGGAGTACGCGCGCGTTGATCGACGTGCCCACAGCGCCGACATCAGTGGACTTGTCATGAGATTTTGCGGCGGCGGGAGCGGCTGCAAGTGTGTGCCGGCCGGCTGCACGCTATTTTCCAGGATTGCGGTCATATGCTGGTACCACGGCGCTCCGACTGAATGCCCATAGCCGAGTTGTACATCATTCACTCAAACAGGTCGGGGATAGATCCGTAGTTGCAAGTTTTCAGGTCTGCAGATCATGCGACGGCGGCCAGCGAAGGGCGCTCGATGTCGAGCACGATCCGACCGTCGATCTTTCCAGCCTTCAGGCTGCTGAAAACTCCGTTGATATCCTCAAGTGCGGCGTGGTGGATGTGTGCGGTGACTTTGCCATCGGCAGCAAAGCTCAAGGCTTCGGCCAGGTCCTGACGGGTGCCGACAATGGAACCCCTCAGTGTGATGCGCTTTAGCACGACGTCGAATATCGGCGTAGCAAACGTCCCCGGCGGTAGGCCGACAAGACTGATCGTGCCTTTGCGTCGGACCAGCTGCAGAGCTTGAGCAAATGCCGGTGGCGAGACTGCCGTGACGAGCACGCCGTGGGTGCCGCCGCCCGTGTGACGAACAACCTGCGCAGCGACATCGGACGCCATTGCATTCAGGGCAAGGTCCGCGCCGAGGGTACGCGCGAGTTGCAACTTCTCTTCGGTAACATCCAGCGCCACGACATGTAATCCCATCGCCTTCGCATACTGAATCGCGACGTGTCCGAGGCCACCTATGCCGGAGATTGCGATCCACTCGCCGGGTCTGGCCTCCGTCTCCTTGATGCCCTTGTACGTGGTCACACCGGCGCAAAGAATGGGGGCCAGTGCGGCAAAATTCGGTCGCTCCGGCAGGCGTGCCACGTAGTTGGCAGAACCAATCGCGTACTCCGCGAATGTACCGTTGACGGTGTAGCCGGACATGTGCTGGGTCTCGCACAAAGTCTCCCAGCCAGTGATGCAATGTTCGCAGCAGCCGCAGGCATCGTGTAGCCAGGCAATCCCAACGGGGTCGCCTTCCTTGAGATTGACGACCCCCGGACCAACGGCGGCGACAATGCCCGCACCCTCGTGACCCGGTATGAATGGTGGGGATGGCTTGACAGGCCAGTCCCCGTCGGCGGCATGCAGGTCAGTGTGGCAGACGCCGGTGGCAATGATCTTGACCAGCACCTCTCCTACGCCCGGAGTTGGAATTGGAACATCCTCAATCCGCAGCGGTTGGCCAAATTCCCTTACGACCGCAGCTTTCATTGTCTTGGCCATGGGGCGCTCCATTCAAGAATGTGTAACGGATTAGCAGAAGCCTCGGTTACGGATGCTAGGAGCCGTTCCCCGGAGTCACCATACGGAGTTTCCGCAACGGGCTGGCGGAGCGCGAATGGCGGCCCTTGGGGATTGTCGGCGCGCGGCGAGAGGTGGTCCTGGGTTTTGTGACGCTCCAAGAGGGGAGAGGGCGTGGTAAGGATCGCCCCACATTGAGCAGATCCGCCTGCTGCTGCGGCCCGGATCAGCAGCGGTTAAAACCGCGCCTCAGCAATCGGCCGGGTAATTGCGCGACTACCTAGCCCATTGGCAGCGTGTCCTGCGCTGGATGGGCATCACCGGGCCATTGGCCGCGCTAGATGCCCAGAGTCATGTTGTCGGGGCAGCGTCGCCTAGCAGTTCGGCAAGCAGCCGAAGCAAGTCGTCGGCATGAATTGGTTTGCTGGCGATGCGTGTGGCGGTACCAATCGGCAGGTCCTTGATGGCGGACGACGTGTCACCGGTGACCAGAATAACGCGAAGGTCCTGGCCCCGGATTTCGCGCACGGATTCGATGACATCGATACCGGTCTCGTTGTCAGCCAGATGGTAATCGGTAATCACAAGTTCGATATCTGGCAGCGCATGGGCTCGCTCGGTGGCCTCGGCAAGTGATGCCGCCGCGGTCACCTGATAGCCCGCAACTCTCAGCAATAAGCGCGTCGCTCCGCGCACTGCGGTGTCGTCATCTACAAGCAAGACGTGTGGCGCTCGAGTGGCCGAGCGCTTCATGGTACTGCGAGCTGCCTGCGAAGAGGCTCCGCCGTTCGCAGCTTCGCTCACAGGCACACACACGGAGAATGTCGATCCCTTTCCGGGCTCGGAGGAGACGTCGACCTTCAATCTCAGGAGCCGTGCCACGCGTTGCACGATACTCAGCCCCAGGCCATAACCGTCGCGCACTGTATTAGGCGAAACTCCAACTTGGAAGAACTCATCATAAATATACGCCAGCTGGTCGGCAGGAATGCCGATGCCGGTGTCCAGGACTTCTAGGCGTACAAAGGCTGCGTCATGCAGGCAGCGCAAGCGAACACAGCCTTGCCGCGTGTATTTTATGGCGTTGGATACCAGATTTCTTAGGACCTGCCCAAGCAGGGCCGGATCGGTACGTATCGTGTCGTTACACAAATCCACTGCCAGAGACAGACCCTTGTTCGCTGCGAGAGCGGCAAACTCGGAGCGCAGTTCCTCGAAAAGTGCAGCAACCTTGAAGTCCGTGATTTCTGGCTGAATCGCGCCGGATTCGAGCTTACTGATGTCGAGTAACGCGTTGAGCAACCGGCTCATGGCACCAATCGCGTGCTCTTGTTGATCTATCGCCTCGCGCACGTCGGGGTCCGTCGTGAGCCGCTCGAGAGTTCCGTTGAGCAGCGCAAGCGTCTGTAGCGGTTGACGGAGGTCGTGACTCGCAGTGGCCAGAAACCGACTCTTGGCCAAGTTGGCATGATCAGCCGCCGCGCGCGCGTTCTCCAGTGCCAGCCTTGCAAGCTGTCTATCAGTCACATCCCTGATTGCAGCTGCGACCAGCGCTACACCTCCGTCGGCGATCGGGCTTAGACTGATCTCGACCGGGAACTCAGATCCGTCACGGCGACGGGCGAACAGATCCAGACCTGTGCCCATTGGCCGTCTTCGGCGGGTATCCGAGTAAGCCAGTCGGTGCGTGATATGCCGGGTTTGAAATCGCTCAGGTAAGAAAAGCTCGACCGGTTGCCCGGCAAGCTCCGATTCGTTGTAGCCAAAGAGCTCAAAGGCCTGCTCGTTCGCAAAGACGATGCGCCCGGACGCATCGATAATGACCGTTGCGTCCGGAGCCGCATTGAGGACGTTGCGGACCAGGTCCGGCGATAATTGGGCAAACTGGCTCATGAGTCCGTCTGGCCGCTTCCTGGCCGTGCAATCGCTAATTTGTACGCTGCCGCTTTGGTATTAGAGGATCAATACGCCACTCGCGAAGCGTGCCAGACCAAGCTATATGCTATCAAGTATTGCCGATCGCCGGGCTCGTTCGGAGCCGTTTCTGTCGACCCTGTGATCTCTTGGCGTCCCGGGTCTGAGGTTTCCCGTGGCGACCATCGGGGTAGTGTCACATTTCGATGGGAAGTGCGGCAGCCGGGCAAGCGACGGTACATGGCCGATGGGAGAGGGGACCCTGGCGAGGGCTTTAGCGTCCCCAGCCGCCACCACGGACTACAACTGATAGCAGACGCTGCGCAAGTTGAGCTCAAAGGGGGCGAGGACCGCGCTGGTGAACCTTTGCGGCCAACCGGGCACGGGGCATTTCCAGGCCATGTCCACCCGGCAATTAGAGCGCAAGGTCGTCCGGCAGCGTCTTGGCCGGGGTCCAAAGATCAAGCAAAGCCTTTATCCGGCACGCCTCACGGTCGCGCCGCGAGGCAGTAAACTTGACACTCGCGACGAAGCTGCCGATCACGAGTCCGACTCCCGCAGCAGATTCAATTCCTTGCGTAATGCCGCAAGCTC
>JBEKOK010000180.1:0-12901 GCA_049521875.1 Steroidobacteraceae bacterium | reverse complement strand
GTGGCACGCTCACGATCGACCGTGGCAGTGCCTTTCACACCAAGGAAGCGGTCATTCAGGTCAAGAGCAGCTACCCGACGATCGTGGTCAACCATGCAAGTCTCGAAGCAGCCAACGGCATCCTGCTGGAGGCCATCATCAACGATGATCCCCATGCGGGCGGCGGCATCCCGCCGGGCGGCATGCCACCGGGCGCAGGTGGCCCGTCCGCACCAGGCGGGCCTCCAGGTCCGGGCGGTCCGCCGGCTGGCGGTGCGCCGAGTGTCTTTGGCGCCGATCCGGTCGTCACCGGCCCCAAGATGATCAAGGCTTCGTTCAGCAATGTAGCGCTGACGGGCGATATCGTGGACTCGATGACGACGCTTGCCCCGATGAGTGTCAGCCTGGAGCACGGGAGCCTGCGCGGCGCGATCAGTACTGCGACCTCGGCTCCGGCTGACGGCAAGCCGACGCCAAAGACCTACAACCTGATTGGCAAGATGGCACACACCTTCGGTAAGGGCGAGGGCGATAACGGACTCGAGGTAGTGCTCGGCGCCAATGCAGGCTGGACGGTGACTAAGACCTCGTATCTCACGTCCCTCACGATTGGCACGGGAGCGCGCATCAGCGCGCCGAAGGGGTCGCAGCTAGCGCTCAGCGTTGATGGGCACGACACGATGCTGCACGCGGGCACCTATACCGGAGCTCTGGTGCTGTCTGTGAATCCGAAGTAGCAGGTGATGAGGGCCGTTCAGGCCGGTACTAGGTGCGCGGATTTCCCCGAGCAGCCTCGCTCGGGCGCACCAGCGGCAAACGGATTTCCATGATCAGTCCGCCGTCCGGATCATTCGCGGCCCGGACGGTACCGCCCTGCAGCGCAACCACTCGCGCGGTGATGGCCAGACCAATGCCGTTGCCGCCCGAGTCCCGATCGCGTGCATCACTGACGCGGAAAAACGGCTCAAAGATTCTCTGCAGCAGTGCGACCGGAACGCCCGGACCCTGATCCTGCACGCGGATCAGCACGGCCTCACCACTGAGAGCGGCCTTGACCGTCACCAGACCCTTATCCGGCGAATAGCGCACGGCATTGCGCACGACGTTTTCGACTGCCCGGTAAAGCTGCTCGCGATCCCCGATGACCTGCATGCCTTCGGCGGCCTCGAGCGCGACCCGAATGCCGCGCGCATCCCCTTCGACGCGGGCGTTCTCGCACACCACCTCGAGCAGTTCCTCGATCGGCACCGGCTCCGTGGCAACCTGGGGCGTCGGATCATCCAGGCGCGAGAGACTGAGGATCTCGCCGATCATTTCATCGAGGCGCTGGGCCTCGCGCTCGATGCGGTCCAGCTCCTGCGTCAGATCGGCCCCCGGACGGCGAGCGAGACCAAGCGCGATCTGCAGACGGGCCAGCGGTGAGCGTAGTTCGTGGGACACATCGCGCAGCAGCTGCTGGCGGCCCTCGAGCAGCGTGCGCAGCCGCGCCGCCATCGCATCGAAATCCACCGCCAGCATCGCAAGCTCATCACGTCGATTACCTACCGCCCCTTTGACATGCACGCTCAGGTTGCCGCTCGCGATTGAGCGGGTGGCGGCGCGCAAATGCTGGATCGGGGCGCTGAGGAAGCGCGCCAGCAGGAAGCAGACGAAAGTCGCAGCCAGCAGCGTGCCGATCAGTGCGACCGTCGAAATGGTCTTCAGGAAGCCGAAGCGGCCGCCGCGATCGCGGATGAAGGACAGGGCATAGCGATCGTTGTTCGCCCCGACCAGCTGCGAGAGCAGCATGTAGTCGGGGCCGCGCTGGTTCTTGCCGGCAGCGGCGTTCGGATACGGGCGCTTGCCGAGGCTTGCCAGCACCGGCTCTGGCACCGAGCGGTCGAGCAGGTCATGCGAGTGCTCATCGAGCACATACATGCGATCCGGGGAAATCATCGGCAGCTCATCCGCCAGCCAGGAGCGTAGCGCGTTCACGCCGCCGCCGGCCAGGACGACTGAGGCCTGGCGCGCGAGTTCTTCCTGGCGCTCACGCTGCTTCTCGTAATGCTCGCTGTCGACCCAGTTGACGCCAAAAATGGTGAACGTGAGCACCAGCAGCATGGCGCTCCAGAAGGCCAGGAAAAACCGCAGATACAGATTACGCATCGCTAGGGCACTGGCTTGTGGCGCCGGCGCGCCTCAGGCCACGGGTGCGGGCGTGTCGGCGACCGTGAAGACGTAGCCGGAGCGGCGCACGTTGATGATCGAGACCTCATCAGCCACGGCGGCAAGCTTGCGCCGGATGTTGCTGATATGGGTATCGATGCTGCGATCGTAAGGGGTGAGTCTGCGACTCAGGACCTGGCGCGTGAGCTGCTCGCGGGAAACGACCACGCCGACCTGCTGCATCAGCACCTCGAGCACGCGAAACTCAACGCCTGTCAGGTTGACAGTCTGGCCACGGGCGCTGGCCGTGCGGCTGGAAAAATGCAGGCTCACGGGTCCGGCCTCGATGTGATCGCGCCGACCGGCCTGGGGCTCGAGCATCAGGCTGCGTCGCAGGATGGCCCGCATGCGCGCCACCAGCTCGCGCGGGTTAAAGGGTTTGGGCAGGTAGTCATCGGCCCCGAGTTCCAGTCCCACCACGCGATCGACTTCCTCGCCGCGCGCGGTCAGCATCAGCACTGGGGTCGTGAGTTTCTGGCGCAATTGGCGCAGCACATCGAGACCACTCAGCCTCGGCAGCATGACGTCGAGCACGATCAAGTCGAAGTGATGCCGGCCCAGCAGGTACAGGCCCTCATCGCCATCGTGTACGGCCGAGATCTTGAAACCCTCCGGTGCGAGGTACTCGGCCAGCATGCGGCACAGCTCCCGATCATCATCGATCAGCAGCACCGACATGGGCGCGCTGCCTTGTGCGCTCTCGCCTGTGATCTCGGTATTGCTCTGCATGTGGCTCATTTTCCGCGAGAATACGCCGCCCCGCGGTCGCATTGACAAAACTTGGCAGCCTTTGGCAGCTGTGGTCATTCGTGCCGAGCCAGCGCACCACAGCGACAGGAGGTGCCATTCGCGGCCTGTGCGTACAGCGCGTACCAGTGCCCAGCAGGCAAGTTGTGCGCGCCAAGCGCGGCCTTAGGACTGCAGAATTCGGATCATTAGCGGGCAGGATTTTACAATGCGCATGTTAGTAATAAACAACATGTAAATGGTCCGCTAACTTATTGTTAGTTAAAAATATAATTGAGCGGAAATCGCCGGACCAACACGCAAACGCGAGGCCTGATGGGCGCTCGATCAGGCCTGACGGAGTCTGCGCGCGAGCTTTTGTGACGCGGCCCGCAGTCCCATGACGCATGCCTCTCAGGCCGCCGGAACCCGGGCCCCTAGAATTGCGCCACCTGATCGCCTGAGCACCCGCCTACGTGCGTGACTGTAAGCAATTCTCCTCCACCGAATGCGGTGTGATGGCAGGGGCTGCGCCCCTCGTCCAGCGCTCCATTGCGGGCGTGCAGCCGCCGTGACGCCGCTGAGGTCCAAGAAGTTCCAGCCGCGCCGGCTGCGCCTCAGCGCGGTCACGGGCGCTGCACTGCTGGCGGGCATCGCCGCCAGCGCGCTCTACGGCGGACTGCAGCTGCCACACTCACACTTCAATATCGGGCTTGCGCCGCTGAGCGTGCTAATCGTTGGCACTGGGGTGCTGCTGGTGCTGGGTTACCAGGCGCAACGCACAGGACGAGAGCGGCTTGCGCTGCAACGGGCGCGGCTCGAACGTGTGCTCGAGAGTGCGGATCTCGGCAGTTGGGAGCTGGATCTGCATTCAGGACAAGTTAGCCTCAGTCCGCGCGCGCAGGAAATTCTTGGCGTCCAGAAGGCCGAGGGCAGCATCACTCAGGCGCATTGGATCAGCCTGATCCACCCGCAGGACATACGTCGTGTACGTGAGGCCTTCGCCAAATTGGGCGGGGACTCGCATCAATTGCTCGACATCGAGTACCGGATCCGCCCGACGGGTGGCAAGTGGATCTGGGTTGCTTCACGAGGACGCGCCGTGCAGACCGATCCGAGCGGCGTGCCGCAGATCCGTTGCGGTACGCTGGCCGACGTGAGCGCGCGCCGCTGCGCCGAGGAAATCATCCAGCGCTCTGAGCAGCGCCTGCGGGTAATTGCCGACAGTATTCCGGTCGCGATGAGCTACGCCAATGCGGACGGCCAGCTGCAGCTGGCCAACCGCAGCTTTGGCAGGCTCTTCGGAGATCTCGATCGTCTCATCGGGCGCACAATGCGCGAGATTCTCGGTGAGGCACGCTACGGCCAGGCCGCGCCGGCTTATGAGCGGGTGCTACGGGGCGAGCCCGTAACCTTCGAGCGCGTTTGGGAGGAGCTTGATGGCACGCGATACTTCGAGGTCCAGCTGGTGCCGGATTTCGACGAAGCCGGTCATGTGCAGGGCTTTTATGGCATGTCCTATGACATCTCGGAGCGCAAGGCACTCGAAAACCAGCTGCGTGCGGCACATAACCAACGCGACGAGATCCTGAACAACATTCCGGCCATGGTCGCCTACTGGGATAAGGACCACATCAATCGCTTTGCCAACCGCGCCTACGCTGAGTATCTGGGCACGCAGCCGGAGGTACTCAAAGGCAAGAGCAGCTGGGAGTTCCTGAGCGAGCAGGGCTACCGGCAGCGCGAACCGTACATTCAGGCCGCACGCAAGGGTGAGATCACTCAGTTTGAGCTCACTGACCAACATGCTGATGGCACGCAGCGCAACAGCATGGTCACCTATGTACCCGCATGGCGCGATGATCGCGTGGATGGCATCTACACGATGGTCGTGGACATCACCAAGATCCGCGCGCTGGAGGAGAAACTGCGCATCAGCGAGGCACGCTTTCGCGAGATGGCAACGCTGGCGCGCGTCGGCATCATCGTCACGGATCTGGATGGCGGGCATCGCTACTGCAATCCACGCTTCCACGAATTGACGGGGCTACCACCCGAGGAGACCGTCGGCAGGAGCTGGAAGGGGCTGTTCCCGCGCGTTGACTGGAAAACATTCCTGGACTGGCGCGAGCGTACGCTCGAGAGCGGCTACTCCGAACCTACTCGGCTGCAGTTCCGTCACCACATCACGGGCCAGGAAGGTTGGCTGGTGGGGCGCTCGGCTATGGTCCGCAAAGCCGACGGTCAGGACAGCCACTTCATCACGACGCTTGAGGACATCAGCGAGCTGACCGCAGCGAATCGCAAGCTGCAGGAGCTCGCCTGGCACATCGACGGCGTGCACGAGCAGGAGCGGCGGCGCCTCTCGATCATGTTGCACGAGGGGCTGGCGCAGGACCTGCTGGTAGTCAAATTAAACCTGGATATGGCGACTCAAAGCCTGGATGTAGGCACTGATCCGCGCGAGCGACTGCGGCTGACGGCCACGAAGCTCGCTACAGCGGTCGCCAGTCTGAGGGAGCTGAACAAGGATCTGCGACCAGCCGATATCGAGCAACTGAGCCTGCTCGAATCACTCCAGCAGCTGGCCGGCGAACGCAGCAAGGTGGCCGGCCTCACCATCCAGGTCCATGCGGCCGCCGACTTTCCTCCGCTTTCACTTGCCGCATGCGTCAACTTTTACCGGGCGGCGCAGGAGGCAATCACCAACGTCATCCGCCACGCGCGCGCACGCTCCATCCACATCCTGCTGAGCGCAGATCAGCAGCGTGTGCAGATGCGCATCAGCGATGACGGTCTTGGCATGCAGCGCGATGATCGCCGCAAGAGCGGAGCGCTCGGGCTGCTTGGCATCGAGGAGCGCTTCCGGGCGCGCGGCGGCGAACTCGAACTGGCCAGTTCTACGAATGGCACGTCGCTTTGCGTCTACCTGCCGCGCAGTGCGATTAACAGTCCGGATGAATTTGCGGCGCGCCTGACTGCCATCGACGCTCTGGAGCGAGATCGTGCGCTCACGCCTACGAGCGCAAAAGGCCTGAGTGAAACGGACCCCGAGTCGCCCGGACCGAGCGGGAGCCGCAAGGGATTGCACTGACCACGCCGGCCGCTTTACGGAGCCTTGCTAGTGGCGCGCGATTAACTGGTCGGCAACGTCGTTGAGATCTCGTCCGACCAGATGCGGCTGCGGACCCACGTCCAGCACATCGTTTCCAACGCGCTTGATCAGCGCGCCTTGCCAGCCGGCGGCGACCGCGCCGAGCGTATCCCAGGTATGGCAGGCGATCAGACACAGTTGCGAGGGCTTTGCGCCCAGTTCGCGCTCCACGTAGGCGTAGGCCTGAGGCGATGGCTTATGGTGCTTGACGCCATCGGCACTGAAGCGTCGCTCAAACAAATCCGCAATGCCGCCATGCTGCAACTGGCGCGTCTGCACCTCAAGCAGATTGTCAGTGAGCGTAAACAAGCGGAACCCGGCTTCGCGCAGTTTCCTTAGGGCCGCCGGGACCTCAGCGTGCGGTGGCATCGTGGAGAATTTCTCGGTCAGCTCGGCTTTATCCTTATCGCTGATCCGGATGCCCCTGGTCTGGGCGAGCATTTTCATCACGGCCGCACCGATATCGGTGAAGGGCACGTAGCAGCCCGCGACTGTCAGCGCGGCCGAGTACATGATGAGATTGGCGAACCAGAGACGCATGGCCTCCTTGTCGCCAAAAATGCTCTGGAAAGTCGGGACCATGGTCTCGAGATCCAGCAGGGTCTCGTTGACATCAAAAACGATCAGGGGTCGGGCTGCCATTCGAGTGCTCCGCTAATTTGGGTGCAGAGGTGGCGACAAATTTCTCGGAATTGGCTCCCCGGGTTGGACTCGAACCAACGACCAACGGATTAACAGTCCGACGCTCTACCAACTGAGCTACCGGGGAACCGGATGAAAGGTGTACGGCGACTAGCCAGGTACACGACCCACGGCTGGCGCGGGCGGCGTGATTCTCTAGGCACGCCGCCGTGCCGTCAAGGACTTGTGCCCTCGATCTCCTAGGCCGCGTCGGCCTGGCTGAGCGCAGCCCGCATCCGCTCGATGGCCTTCTCCAGCGTCTGCTGGCTGCAGGCGAAGGATAGGCGCATATGCCCAGGGGCACCAAAGCCTGAACCCGCCACCACGGCCACGCCGGCCTTGTGGATCAGGTACTCGGCAAACGCCGAATCGTCCTTGAGTCCCAGGTTTGCCATAGCCTTGCGGATATCGGCAAATGCGTAAAACGTGCCAGCGCCGGGGCGGCAGGACACGCCCGGCAGGCTATTCAGTGCCGCAACGAAGTAGTCGTGGCGCTCTTTGAACGCCTTGACCATCACCTTGACGCACTCCTGATCGCCATTGAGCGCGGCCGTCGCGGCCTTCTGGCACATGCTGGCAGCATTCGAAGTTGACTGGCCCTGGATGGTGCCCATCGCGGTGACGATTTCCTTCGGTCCGCCGCAGTAGCCGATGCGCCAACCGGTCATTGCATAGGCCTTGGAGACGCCGTTGATCGTCACGGTGCGATCGTACAGTTCCGGTGCGACCGTCAGCAGGCTCGCGAACGGCTCGCTACCCCAATAGATTTTCTCGTACATGTCATCAGTGCCAATCAGAATCCGCGGATGCTCGACCAGCACGTCAGCCAGTGCACGCAATTCAGAGTGCGTGTAGGCGGCGCCAGTCGGGTTGCTCGGGCTGTTGAGCAGAAACAGACGGGTCTTCGGCGTGACGGCCGCCGCCAGCTGCTTCGGCGTGATCTTGTAATCCTGATCTGGGCCCGCGCTCGGCATGACCGGGATGCCATCGGCCAGCATCGCCATGTCGGGGTAGGAGACCCAGTAGGGCGCCGGGATGATGCACGGCCATGCAAAGATTGAAAATCGTCTGCTTGGCTCCGGTCGAGACCAGAATCTGGTTGCGCTCATAGCTGATGCCGTTGTCGCGCTTGAACTTCGCGATGATCGCGTCCTTCAACTCCGGAATGCCATCCACATTGGTATAGCGCGTGAAGCCTGAGCGGATCGCCGCTACGCCCGCATCGGCAATGTGCACCGGCGTATCGAAATCCGGCTCACCGGCGCCCAGGCCAATGATGTCCTTGCCCTCGGCCTTGAGTTTGGCCGCAAGGGCCGTGACCGCGAGTGTGGGCGAGGGCTTGACGCGCTGCACGCGCCGGGCGAGAGCTAGAGTCACAAGTATCTCCGGTTAGGAACGGGGGTCGGGAGACAGTTATATTACGGGATTGGACCGCCCGGAACCATTCGTACTGCCCCTGAGGCCTCGCCGTGGATCAACGCCCTTTTGAATTGGTGACCGACTACCAGCCGGCCGGCGATCAGCCCCAGGCGATCGCCAAACTGGTGGACGGACTCGAGTCCGGGCTCGCGCACCAGACGCTGCTCGGCGTCACCGGCTCAGGCAAGACCTTCACGATCGCAAATGTCATTGAGAAGGTGCAGCGCCCGACGCTGGTGCTGGCGCACAACAAGACGCTTGCCGCCCAGCTGTACGGTGAGTTGCGCGATTTCTTTCCGCGCAACGCGGTCGAGTACTTTGTTTCCTACTACGACTACTACCAGCCCGAGGCGTACGTGCCCTCGAGCGACACCTATATAGAGAAGGACGCCTCGACCAACGAGCACATCGAGCAGATGCGCCTCTCAGCTACCAAAGCGCTGCTCGAGCGCTCCGATGCAATCATCGTCGCCACGGTCTCCTGTATCTACGGCCTCGGTGACCCGCAGGCCTATCTGGCGATGATCCTGCACCTGGTACGCGGCGAACGGATCGATCAGCGCCGGCTGCTGCGACGCCTGGCCGAGATGCAGTACACGCGCAATGATATCGATCTGCAGGCCGGCACTTTCCGCGTGCGTGGCGATGTGATCGATATTTTCCCGGCCGAATCAGGCCGGGATGCGATTCGTGTCGAGCTCGACGAAGACACGATCGAGAATCTGTCGCTGTTCGATCCACTGCTGGGCAAGGTCATCCAGCGCATCCCGCGCTTCACGGTCTATCCCGGCACCCACTACGTGACGCCCCGCGACCGGCTGGTGACAGCGCTCGATCTGATCCGCGAGGAGCTGCGCGGACGGCTGGCCGAGCTGTATGCCGACAGCAAACTGGTCGAAGCCCAGCGCCTGGAGCAGCGCACGCAGTTTGACTTGGAGATGATCAAGGAGGTCGGCTACTGCTCGGGCATCGAGAACTACTCGCGCTACCTCTCCGGCCGCGAGCAGGGGGAGCCGCCACCGTGCCTGTTCGATTACCTGCCGGCGAATGCCCTGATGGTGATCGATGAGAGCCATCAGACGATTCCGCAGCTTGGCGCGATGTACAAAGGAGATCGCTCGCGCAAGGAGACGCTGGTGCAGTACGGATTCCGCCTGCCCTCGGCGCTCGATAACCGGCCACTCAAATTCGAGGAATGGGAGCGCCTGGCACCGCAGATGATCTTTGTCTCGGCGACCCCGAGCCACTACGAGGCCCGTCTGCAATCGCAGCTGGTCGAGCAGGTCGTGCGCCCGACGGGCCTGATCGACCCGCAGATCGAGGTCCGTCCGGCCCGTACCCAGGTCGATGATGTGCTCTCGGAGATCAACCTCTGCGTGGCGGCCGGGGATCGGGTGCTGATCACGACACTGACCAAGCGCATGGCCGAGGATCTGACCGAGTACCTGGAGGAACACCGCGTGCGCGTGCGCTACCTGCACTCCGACATTGAGACCGTGGAGCGGGTGGAGATCATCCGCGATCTGCGCCTGGGCGTGTTCGACGTGCTGGTGGGCATCAATCTGCTGCGCGAGGGCCTGGATATGCCCGAGGTCGCGCTGGTGGCGATTCTCGATGCCGACAAGGAAGGGTTCCTGCGCTCGGCCGGCTCGCTGATCCAGACGATGGGTCGCGCTGCGCGCAACCTGCACGGCCGGGCGATCCTGTATGCCGATACCGTGACCAAGTCGATGGAGAAGGCGATCTCGGAGACCGAACGGCGTCGCAACCGCCAGATCGAATACAACCGCGAACACGGCATCGAGCCGCGCAGCGTCAGCAAGCCGGTCGCCGACATCATGGAGGGCGCGCGGCCCAGCGGCGCGGCGCCAACCGGACGTGGCTCGCGCCGCCCCAGTACCGTGGCCGTGCCCAAGAACCTCGTGGATCTGGGCCGGGAGATCAAGAAGCTCGAGACCCAGATGTATGCCCATGCCCACAACCTCGAATTCGAGCAGGCGGCGGCGCTGCGCGATCGGATTGACGGTCTGCGAAGGCTCGAGCTCGAGATGCGTGACGGGGCGCCCGATCCGGATGAAACCCGTTTCAAATCCGCGCTTTAGCTTGCCACTAGCGCGCCTCTCCGGTATCTTTCGCGTCCCCCGGAACGACACCTTAGAGCCTATAGTGCTCTGGATCGGGTCCGGTCCGTAGGCGCGTAGCTCAGTGGTAGAGCATCACCTTGACATGGTGGTGGTCGGTGGTTCGATCCCACTCGCGCCTACCAGATGTCGAATGCGCCCGCGGCCCCCACCGGCCGCGGGCGCTTTGCTTTAGAACGGAGCAGGGTGTGCCGGTCATTACGCTAATCGATGGCAGCCAGCGGCGCTTTGAGCAGGCCGTGACGGTCGCCGAACTTGCCGCCAACATCGGGCCCGGCCTGGCGCGCGCCGCGCTCGGCGGACGCGTGGACGGCCGCCTGGTCGACACCTCGAGCGTGATTGACCACGATGCCACGGTCAGCATCATCACCGACCGGGATCCGGCCGGCCTCGAGATCATCCGCCATTCGACTGCGCATCTGCTGGCACAGGCCGTCAAGCAGCTCTACCCCGAAGCCCAGGTCACGATTGGTCCGGTGATCGAAGATGGCTTCTACTATGATTTTGCTTACTCGCGCCCGTTCACGACCGAGGATCTGGCGGCGATCGAGCAGCGCATGAAGGAACTCGCGCGCGCGGATCTCACCGTCGAGCGGCGCGTGCTCTCGCGCGATGAGGCCGTGGCCTTCTTCCGTAACCAGGGCGAGCTCTACAAGGCGGAAATTATCGGCGCGATTCCGGCCAGCGAGCCGATCAGTCTCTATGGCCAGGGCGAGTGGGTCGATCTGTGCCGTGGCCCGCACGTGCCTTCGACCGGCAAACTCAAGGCCTTCAAGTTGATGAAGGTGGCGGGTGCCTATTGGCGCGGGGATTCACGCAACGCAATGCTGCAGCGGATCTACGGCACCGCGTGGCCCGATGAGAAGCAACTGGCCGCCTATCTCACGCGACTGGAAGAAGCCGAGAAGCGCGATCATCGCAAGATCGGCCGCGAGCTCGACCTGTTCCACATGCAGGAGGAAGCCCCAGGCGCCGTGTTCTGGCATCCCAAGGGCTGGCGTGTGTTCCAGACGCTGATCAATTACATGCGCGAACGGCAGACGGCTGCGGGTTTCCTGGAAGTGAACGCGCCGGAACTGATGGATCGGAGCCTGTGGGAGGCCTCGGGTCACTGGGAGAAGTTCGGCGAGAACATGTACACCAGCATCACCCCCGATGAGCGCGTGTATGCGATCAAGCCGATGAACTGCCCGGGGCATGTGCAGATATTCAAGCAGGGGATCCACAGCTACCGCAGCCTGCCGATCCGCTACGCCGAGTTCGGCAAGGTGCATCGCTATGAACCCTCAGGTGCTCTGCATGGCCTGATGCGCGTGCGCGCCTTTACGCAGGATGATGCGCACGTGTTTTTGACCGAGCAGCAGATCACCAGCGAGTCTGTGGCAATCACGAAGCTGATCCTGGATATCTACAAGGGCTTCGGATTCGATGACGTGCGCATTAAGTTCTCAGACCGGCCGGCCAAGCGCGTCGGGGCCGATGAGGTCTGGGATCGCGCCGAAGCGGCACTGAAGGACGCCTCCAGTGCGGCCGGCATTGAATACACCCTGAATCCGGGCGAGGGGGCCTTTTATGGGCCCAAGCTCGAGTTCGTGCTGCGCGATGCCATCGGGCGCGACTGGCAGTGCGGGACGCTGCAGGTGGATCTGAACCTGCCCGGCCGGCTCGGGGCCCATTACATCGACGAACACAGCCAGAAACAGACCCCGGTCATGCTCCATAGGGCCATTTTCGGCTCCCTGGAGCGATTCCTGGGCATTCTGCTGGAGCATTACGCCGGCCGGCTGCCGACCTGGCTCGCCCCGGTACAGTGCGTGGTCATGAGTATTACCGACCGCCAGCACGACTACGTACGGCAGACTACGGAATTCTTGCAAAATCATGGGGTTCTGGCCGAGAGCGACTTGCGAAATGAGAAAGTCGGCTTTAAGATTCGCGAGCACACGCTGCAACGCGTTCCTTACCTGTTGGTCGCAGGGGATAAGGAGGTTGCGGCGCAGCTGCTTTCCGTGCGTACCCGCGGCGGCAAAGACCTGGGCACGATGAGTCCGCAGACGTTCCTGGAACGGCTGACTCTCGAGCTCGAAAGCCGCGGACGCCGAACTTTGGAGGATTAACGCATAGCTATTTCAACCAAGCGCGTCCGGCGCAATGAAGACATTACCTCGCCGACAGTGCGAGTGATCGCAGCGGACGGCGCGCAGGCCGGAGTGATGAGTCGCCAGGAAGCATTAACGCTGGCACTCAGCGCAGAGTTGGATCTCGTTGAAGTCTCACCCACGGCGGAACCGCCGGTCGTGCGGGTGATGGACTACGGCAAGTTCCTCTTCGAGGCCAACAAGAAGGCCCACTCTGCCAAGCGCAAGCAAAAGCAGCAGCAGGTCAAAGAAGTTAAGTTTCGCCCGGGAACGGAAGAGGCGGACTACCAGGTCAAACTGCGCAGTCTGATCCGCTTCCTGTCCGAGGGAGATAAGGCCAAGGTAACCTTGAGGTTCCGGGGCCGAGAGTTGGTGCACCAGGATATCGGCCGCAAGCTCCTGGATCGGGTCGTGACCGACTTGGCGACGGCCGCCATTGTCGAGCAGTACCCGTTCAT
>JBEKOK010000179.1:0-7849 GCA_049521875.1 Steroidobacteraceae bacterium | reverse complement strand
CTTAGTCTTATACCTATTAATTTGTTCTACGAACTCTCAGGCATGTGGCCAGAATGTCACCCGCGCGGAATGCAGAAATCCCCCATATTCACGGGCCTTTTGCATCGAATGTTACCGCGCTGGCGGGATGGACCGATCGGCGATTAATTGCTGTGCTGCGCTCAAATTGGGGCGGTGGCGGCCTCCCCGCCACCGCCCACGCGGGGGGTTTAGTCCTTGGCAGAGGCAGTCTGTCCCGCGTTCTGCGCTGTGTTGGGCGGTGGGATGGCGATGTGCGCTAAGGTTCCACCGGCCTTCTCGTAGGTCTCGGCCCCTGCGGCGCCAGCGACGTTAAAGCCTTTGCTTGTCAGCAGCTCCGCTGCCTTACTGGCTCTTCCAGCGTGGTTCGAGAACGTTACCAAAATCCGGTCTTTCGGGATCCAGTCCAGACGGTTCTCAAGATCTTTGAGCTGGATGCTCAAGTACACCGGCAGGCCTCCGATAGTGCTGATCTCATCCGGGCGGCGCACATCGATCACCAGAACCTTTCCGGGCTGTGCAAGTAGCTTGTCGAGTTCCTCGTTCGACAGAACATGTGCCTTGGAAGCAGGTGTACCAGTGGATCCGGCGCCGTCCGCTGCTGCCTGGGCGATACCGGATACTGCGATGAGCGAGGTGACTAAGAGCAGGGCCAATCGTTTCATGAGGGTTCACCGAAGGTTGTTTGAAGGTTGAATAAAGCAAATCGCAGGTGTCGGCGTTGCACCCCCCGTGCCAAGCCTCCAGCGCGGGCGAAGGGCCGCTCAGCTGGAGGAAATAGACGGGGAACGGGCTTAAGGCGGGTACATCGGGGCCCGCAGTGTCGAATCGAGCGCTTGCGAGATGCATTCCAGTCAGCAGCTATAAGACCTAGTTGCTGCCTAACCAACAGTTTGTGGACCGGCGACGGGCCGGGGCGCAGCTCAGATTGCTATGAAGCCCGCGCCTTGCTTCGAAGGTGCCATGCATTGGCCGACGGCCACGCTCTCTGGCATTGCGATTGCATTCAATAACGCCATGAAGACGCCACACTTGGATTCCCTGCCCACATGCGCACCCGCAAGAGCCCGCGCCAGTCCCGCCCGGTGGCTGCTGCCCTTTGGTCTCATGGCAGGCACCTTGTGCGGTTGTTCGGCGAGTGAGTCAGGTTCGAAATTGTCTGCCACGCCGGCACTGCGTCCGGTGGCCTCGCTGCAGGAACTGATGCAGACGGAAATTGATCCTTCGGCGGACGGAATCTGGGACGCGGTGGAGACGGAGGTGACGAAGCGCGGGATTGAGGAGCTTCAACCCCGGAGCCCTGAGGAGTGGGCCGCGGTACGAAAGGCCAATCTGACCCTAGTGGAGGCGACCAACCTGCTTCAGATTCCGCACCGCCTCGTCGGGATCAAGCCCTTTGCCGCAGAAGCACAAGGGGCGCTCGATTCAGATGAGATTGCCGACCGCATTGCCGGCAACCCGGCGGCCTTTGATGGCTTTGCGCAAGCGCTTCGCGATGCGGGTCTTCAGGCCCTAGCAGCCGTGGATGCCAAGGACCCGGTGGCGCTCGTGAAGGCCGGAGGAGTGATCGATGAGATTTGTGAGGGTTGCCACTTGACCTTCTGGTACCCCAATCAAGTGATCCCGTCGTTGCCTTCAGGCCAGAGGTGAGTCATCGCTGTCTAGATTGTGAATGGCCGAAGATCGGCATAGCTCCCAGCAGACTCTATGTTCAGCGAGAGAAATAATTGACGCCAGCCAGATCGCCACTTGTCACGCTCTGGTCCGCATGCCGGGCCCGGATGAACGCTCCAGCGTGCTGGCCGTCCAGTAGCGGGTAGAAGTCCACCGAGATTTTCTCCCCCACCTGAAACGTCGACCTGTTCCAGCCAAAGCGGCTCAGCATGCCCACGCTTCCGGCTTCCAGGCCATAGAGCGCCGACCCACCGGCCGCCGCGGCATCGGGCGCCTGAATCCAAAGATGTACGTGCGGATTGGTCCAGTCCATTTTAAGAACCGTCCCGGCGATGGTCAGCGTCCGGGAGCGGTCAAAGTCGGTGTAGGAATGATGGGCCACCGCATCTAAGGACATCATCAGGAGTGCTGCCGTCACGAGCACAGTCCGAGCATGGGCACCAAGTCTTGCGATAGCGTGTTCGAGTATCGACCCGACGGGTTTGGTGTTAAACGGAGCTGAGACCAAGGGACGACTCCGGGGAGAACTGCACTCGCACGTCACGTGTCGTGAAACGTGCGAGCGCAGCGGTCGGTGAGGGGCCTCTGACCTGCAATTGGTGGCAGGTGCGCTGCGCTTCAGAGGGTTGCCGCCACTGCGACACCGAACCAGCGCGGAATTCCTGGGATGTAGGATGCCCAGGTCTGGGACTCGTTGTAGCCTGTATTCAGAGCATTCTTGACCAGGAGATTGACATCAAACTTCCGATCGCGCCGGCCGACGCCCACACCAAGATCAAGCAGGCCATAGCCTTTCACCCATGCGTATTCGGAATGCGACGGATCGGCATTCTCAGGGCCGGTGTAGTGATAGTTAAAGTTGGTATGGAAAACGCGCGAACTGGAGATCGGAATGGCGTATTCGCCTGAGAGATTGCCCGAGAAGTGCGGGGCATCGTACAGCGTCAGACCCTTGGCGTTATAGAAAGCTGGCGTCTGATTGCCATCTTCTACGGGCTTCGCGATCAGGATGTTTTTATCGTAGAACGCGTTGCTGTAGTCCCCGGCGAAGCGGAGGGTCAGGTACTTGACGCCCGTGTAGACCGCATCGACTTCCAGGCCCTGCAGCTCGACACCTGGGGCATTACCTGTGATGGACGTGTAGGTGTTGGTTCCGTTCTGGGCCGAGAGCACCGGATCAAGAATCGTGACCGTTTGCTGATAATCGCTGATGTAGTCGAGGTAGATATCCGCGTTCACGATCAGCGTGTCGTGGAAGTACCCGCCTTTCAGGCCCAGCTCCCAATCATTCGAGGTCTCGGGATTGACAAGTCTTGAAATCGGATTGCCGTTGATATCCACGCCGCTGACCTGGGAGATGCCGGCTTTCGCCCCGTGCTGCCAGGAGAGGTAGGAGGTCAGGTCTGGACTGAATTTGTAGCTCAGGGCGATATTCCCGGTAGGCAGCGTGCCTTGGTAGGGCTGAGCGGCAAAGACAGGGTAGAGCTGATTGAAGGCGTTTGCCGAACGAATCGCCTTGGCTGCGGCAACCTGCGCCAGCTGCGCCGCCGTCAGATCACTATAGGTAGCGACGCCAAAATACTGCTCGGCCACCTGGTTGGCCAGCGCAATCTGCTCGGGTGTATCAGTGCCCAGCAGCGCACCGGTCCCCGTGCTGCCAAATCCTCCGTAGGCGAGCGGATTCAAATCGGCGCCAAAACCGTTGTCGGTCACACCTTTGAACTGTGTCGTCTGGCGGTCTTCCCTGGTGAATCGAAGGCCAGTGGTCAGTGTCAGCGGTTGGCTCAAATGCCAGTCGATGCTGCCGAAGAGCGCCGCGGTGCGATTTTCCGTCCACGTATCGGCTTCCTGGTAAACCCGATCCAGGGAGTTTTCCAGCAGCGATAGCCCATCGCCGTCGGTCGCGTTGCCGCCAAAGCCGATCGGCGCGAGCGCGGCGTATTGATTCCAGTTTGAATCGTAGGCGCCGGCATCGGACCCAAAGCGGCTTCTCGAGTCCTGAAAAGAGCTCGATTGCAGGTAGAAGAGGCCGGTCTTGTAATCCAGGAACCCGCCGGGTTTGGACTGGATGCTCAGTTCCTCACTTTCCTGCCGGTAGAGTGCATAGACGCCGCCGTCCGAGGTGACATCCCACTCGGTGGTTCCGTTAGAGGCCTGGAAGAACGAGTTTTCATACGCGCTTACTGAATTGACCGTGGCATTCGCTAGATCCCAGGTCACGTGGATCAGGCCGCCGTACTCGCCGTTTTCGATGCCCTTATCTTCAGCCTCAAGCACCGGGGTGCCGAGGTAGTTGGCATAGGCATTGGGGTCCGCCGCTACGAAGTAGCCACGCAGCAGCTTGTTCTGGGCCGTATTGGTCGCACCGGGCCCATTGGGGATATAGGTGGGCGCGCCGTTGGCGTAGGTGTAAGGCTCCTGGGTGTATTGCGTGAGTCCGTTGGTAAATTCAACACCCTTGGGTTTACTGGTGACGCTGGCGAGGATGCTCAGGTCATCCCGTGGCGTTAAGAGAAACTGCAACCGCCCAAGCGTTCGGTCCGCATTGTCCCAACTGACGCGGCCTTTGTTATCCAGATAGCCGTTGTTATAGGCACCCTGCTGTTGATCACGGTAAAACGTGGCGCGCCAGGCCAGCAGATCATCAATGACTGGGCCACCAACGGCGGCTTGGCCGACCACGGCATTGAGCTCACCTAGAATCAACTGTGCATGGGCCTCGGGCGTAAATGTTGGCGCGTTATTCGTCACGGTGATGGTGCCAAGGCTGTTGTTCTGGCCACCCGTTGAGCCCTGGGGTCCGCGCGTCACCGAGACGGTCGCCACATCGACGTAGTCGAGCTGCGTGGTCAGCGGCAGGAAAGCATAAGTCACCCCGTCTACGACGACGCCCAGGCTTGGGTCAACGGTCGTGCCCGTGGCGGGATTGGTGACACCGCGGATGGAGAGGCTTCCCGTCATCGGGTTGCCGAAATTCCACTGGATATTGCCGATGCGCTGGAAGATCTCGGTGATGTTCAAGGCATCGAGCGATTCGAGCTCCGATCCGGTGACGACCGACACGGACTTGGGGATGTCCTGCTGGGCCTGAACAACCTCGGCGGCGGGGCGACTGGATCTCACGGTCACCTTATCGAGCGCCGTGGTTTCGGCATTCTGTGTCGGCGCGGAAGTGCCGGCGTCAGCGCCCTGGTCGGCGCCGTCCGCGGATCGCCCCGCTGTGGCTGCCAGCATCAGCGCGACCCCGCAAACGAGCGCGCATCCTAGTCGCTTGCTCGAGTCTGAATCGCGTGTGCGCAGGTCGATAACATGCTTAGAGGCTGACATCCCGTAGATTCTCCGTTGGCAATGAGTGGCCGCTTCAGGACAGCTGAAGCTTGCGCTGTGCAGTGCAGAGAACATGCCAAGGCATGAAGCGCGCATGCCAGACCTGCGTCGCCGTTGAGGCGCATCTATCAATTTTCCCGCGGGAATCCCGGGTTTCCTGCGCCGTTATCAGCGCATTTAGCGATCTGATATCAATGCTCACCGCGACCCAGCGTCATGCCGCTCGTGTTGCCCAGGCGACAGCTACGCGCAGCGGTTGCTGAATTCGACGCACAGGCCACTTGTCGAACCGAGCGCGAGGCAGTGAGCGGACTCGCATGGGCCGCTGCGGGCTCAACGCTTGACACAGGCAAACTGGTGGTGGCGCAGCAGGAAGGGCAAACAGTTGCTGCAGATCAAGCAGCCGGCGCAGGCGAGGGTGCGCCTATCGCGGGCTAGCGCGCAGACTTAGGGTCGCGCGCTACGTGTGGCATCAACCACTTAACGCGATTGCTGGTCGGATTGCCGTTGCTGGCGCAGTTCTTGCTCCTCACCTCGTGTAGTTCAAGGCTGGAGTTTGCAAAGCGCCCATGTTGTCCACCGCGTTCAACCGAGCGTCTCGATGAGTTCCTTTGCACAACCGCTGGGTGCGAGTGCCTTGAGTCGAGCACGCGCTCATTCGAAATCAGCCCTGAGGCGCATCAGCATCAGGCCGAGTGCACCGATCCCGTTGAGCGCCATCCCCATCGCAGCCGCAGGAGGATTGGGAGCGCGCGTCAGTGGCCGCCTGAATGTCGGCGCCTGGGTGTTCGTGGTGCTCGCCATCGCGGCACACGCGGTGCTGGCGTGGCTTGCGATCAACCATCGACCGACCCAGGGTACCGCGCCCGTCAAGCGCGAGCTGACTTTTGAGCTGGAGCGACCCAAGCCTCCGCCGAAGCTTGAGCCGCCGAAGCCGCCGCCGCCGAAACTTCAGCGTCCTGCCCAAGTGCTGCCGAACATCCAGGAAGCGGTGCCCGATGCCAATCCGCAGCCGGCCGCAGTCACCGAGGAGCCTCCCATCGCTGTTGCGCCGATCGTGTCGGCGCCCCCGGCACCAGTGCCCGTCACACCGGCCTTTGGACGCGCCGGCTATCTGAATAATCCCCCGCCGGCGTATCCGGCGGTGGCTTCGCGACTCGGCCTGCAGGGGACAGTCCTCTTGCGGGTCCGTGTTCTAAGCAACGGTACGGCTGCCAGTGTGGAAGTCGTGACATCCAGCGGCGCCAAGGCACTGGATGACGCTGCCACGGTCACTGTCAAGAAGTGGCTGTTCTCGCCCTCCAAACGGGGCGATGTGCCGATCGACGGCTGGGCCACCGTACCCATCGAATTCAAGTTAGACCAGTGAGGCTTCATCGTGATTAACACCGCATCGATTCCTGCCGTCGCCATTACGCTCTGGATCTTAGCGGCCTTTTCGGCCGCTACCTGGGCGCTGATTATCATTAAAGGCATTCAGCAATTCAGGGTGGGGCGCAGCAATCGGCGCTACGCCAAGTCCTTCTGGGCGTCCGCGAATCTTCAGGTGGCTTCGGACCTCAAGGCCGATCCGAGTGCCCTGGCTCGACTCGCCAGCGCAGGGTTTGATGCACTTCGCCCCTCGGGGCAGGGCGCTGATGAGCAGGATCTGGAGCACAGCTGGGATCGGCAAGAGCTCCTGGAGCGGAACCTCAGACAGCAGATTCAGCGCGAGCGGCGCGCGCTCGAATCGGGGCTCGCCGTGCTCGCGACGGTGGGAAGCACGGCACCGTTTGTCGGACTCTTTGGCACGGTCTGGGGAATCATGAACGCCATGCGCCGCATCGGTGCCCTGGGCAATGTCTCCATTGATGTGGTCGCGGGGCCGATCGGCGAGGCGCTGGTGGCCACCGGCATTGGCATCGCCGTTGCGGTTCCCGCAGTCCTGGCCTATAACTTTTTCCTCCGAAAGCTCAAGTCACGCACTGCGGAGTTCGATGATTTCGCGCACGACTTCCTGAACCTTGCCCAACGCGCGACCTATCGCCTCGACCGATCGGTCCGGGTGAGCGATGCCAAGCGGGCGCATCGTCACGACAGTCATCACGATTCGCATCCGCACGAGCTTGCCGTCGTGTCTACCAAGGCCTCCTAGGCCGATCCGGGAGCATTGCCATGGCCTTTTCAACGCAAGAGGATGACAGCGTCCTCAGTGACATCAATATTACACCGCTCGTTGATGTGATGCTGGTGCTGCTGGTTTCGTTCATCCTGACCATTCCGGTATTGGCCAATGCGGTTCATATCAACCTACCAAAAACGGTTCCCACGACGCCTCCCGAGCAGCAGAAGGCGGTGACCGTCACAGTCGATGAGCAGGCCCAGATCTATCTGGACAACCAGGTTGTCAGCAGTGATCAGCTGGAGGCTCAATTGATCGCACTCAAGGCGGCTAATGCCGAGCTCTCGCTGCACCTGAGGGCCGATGAGCGCGTGCCGTACGGGACGGTGGCCAAAGTGATGGCCGAGGTGGAGCACGCCGGCATCACGCACGTGTCGGTGCTGACCGACCAGCCATAACGAGCTCGCAAGCGGGTCTGTCCAATAATCAGCAGCCGCGCTCGCCGTTGTTGCCCGGGCAGCAGGCGCTTGTGTGGTGATCTGGACGATTGAGCGCCGTGCAATGAGAAATCACTTAAATATTCGGCCGATGTGATGACTGCGGGCCTCGCGTGCCCGAGCTGCTCCTCGGTCGCATGCTGGCCCGCTACTTGCAATAGGTTACGGCGAGACTTGCCGGTGGCGCTCGACGCCACGAAAGCACAGCAATTCAAGAGATCAGAACCCGGAG
>JBEKOK010000178.1:0-7863 GCA_049521875.1 Steroidobacteraceae bacterium | reverse complement strand
ACAGACCGTCAAGGCGGTGCTGATCAGCCTGGTGCTGTCGGCGCTGGTACAGGGCGTGCTGGGTGGAGTGGCCTACTGGATCGCCGGGGTTCGCACACCGGTCATGGCGGCGGCCGTGACGGCGATGGCCGCGCTGATACCGTTTGGCGCGATGGTGGTATGGACCGCGATCGTGATCTGGCTCGTGGCCGTAGGCAAGACCTTCGCGGCCACGATGCTCTCGCTGTGGTGTCTGCTGGTGCTCAGCTGGCTCGATTACCTGGTGCGTTCAATCTTCATCAGCAACGCGACGCGCGCGCCGTTCCTGATCGTGCTGTTTGGGGTACTCGGGGGCCTCGCAGCGTTCGGGCTGGTCGGGCTGTTTATTGGTCCGGCCATCCTGGGAGTACTGCTGGCGGTTTGGCGCGAGTGGCACAGCATACGCAGGCCCGTGGAGCGCGTTTGAGCACAGGCGGCCGCGCCGCCACGCTGGCGATGCTGCGGCACAAGGAATTTGCCCGCTTCGCCATCGGTCGCGTCTCGGCCATCATCGGCTGGGAGATGCTCAGCATCGCGGTCGGCTGGCAGGTGTATGCGATCTCCCGCGATCCGCTCGCGCTCGGCCTGGTGGGCTTGAGCGAGTTCGTGCCATTCGTCGCGCTGGTGCTGGTCGGCGGTCATGTGGCCGACCACCATGACCGGCGCGTAGTCGCGGTGCTGGCCTGCCTGTTCGAGGTGGTGTGCGTGGCGACGCTGCTCGGGCTGACGCTCGCGGGCACGCACGTGCTGTGGCCCATGTACCTGGCCATTGGCATCTTCGGCGCGGCGCGCGCGTTCTGGTCACCGGCGGTGCAGTCGATCCTGCCGGCCCTGGTACCGCGCGAGGATCTGCCGCGGGCGATGGCGCTCAATTCGCTGCTGTTCCAGATCGCGGTCATCGCCGGTCCGACACTGGGCGGCCTGCTGTTCCTGCTCGGCGCAAAAATCGTGTATGCCACCTGCATCTCGCTCTATCTGCTGACCGCCACGCTGATCCTGGGCATCCGCCCGGTGCGCGCTGCGACCCGCAGCGCCTCTGAGCCGGAGGTGGGCAGCGGTCATCGTTTCGTCGAGGGACTGAAGTTCGTGCTGCACAACCGCGTGCTGCTCGGCCTGATCTCGCTGGATCTGTTCGCGGTGCTGTTCGGCGGCGCGGCCGCACTGCTGCCGGTATTTGCACGCGACATTCTGCACGCCGGATCGGTGGCTTTTGGTCTGCTGCGAACCGCGCCGGGCGCCGGGGCGGCGATTACCGGCATCGCGCTGGCGCTCTATCCCATCCGCTCGCACGCGGGGCTGTGGATGTTCGGTGGTGTGGCGGTATTTGGCGTGGCGACCGTGGTATTCGGCCTCTCACACGTTTTCCTGCTCTCGTTTGCGGCGCTGTTCGTTACCGGCGCTGGCGACATGGTCAGTGTCTACGTGCGCGGAATCGTCGCGCAACTGAACACCCCCGATGCGATCCGCGGCCGGGTCAACGCGGTCACTTCGATGTTCATTGGAGCTTCCAACGAGCTGGGCGGGTTTGAATCGGGTGTCACCGCGCGCTGGTTCGGTACCGTGCCGGCGGTCGTATTCGGGGGGCTCGCGACACTCGGAGTCGTCGGGCTGTGGCTCGCACTGTTCCCGCCGCTACGCCGGATGAAGGACTTGCGTTGAAGCTGTAGTTATATACAGTAGCCGTCATGGGAACCCCAATCAAGGGCCGCGGCGCACTGAGCAGCCCACAGCCGCGCTTCGTGCGCACGGCCGTCGATGCGCTCGATGATGGCTGGTACACCGAAGACACCGGCCACTCGCTTGCGACCCACGTGCTGCCGGACGCCGCCCGCACGGTCATCTCGCGCAACGATTCACCCGACGTGCCGTTCTCCCAGTCGATCAATCCCTACCGGGGTTGCGAACACGGCTGCATCTACTGCTTTGCCCGTCCCACGCACGCCTACCTGGACCTGTCCCCGGGGCGGGACTTCGAGACGCACCTGTTCTACAAGGTCGGGGCGGCCGACCTGCTGCGCCAGGAACTTGCGCACCCAAGCTACCGCTGCGAGCCGATTACACTCGGGGCCAACACCGATCCGTACCAGCCGATCGAGCGACGCCTCGAAGTGACGCGTTCGCTGCTGCAGGTGTTTGTCGAAACCCACCATCCGGTCACGATTCTGACCAAGAGCGCGCTGATCCTGCGCGATGTCGACCTGCTGGCGCAGCTGGCCCGCGAGCAGCTGGTGCGTGTCTACGTCAGCCTGACGAGCCTGGATAACGAGCTCAAACGCACGCTCGAGCCGCGCACCGCGGCGCCAGTCGCGCGCCTGCGGGTGCTGCGCGAGCTCACGGCAGCGGGCGTGCCGTGCGGAGTGCTGATTGCACCGATCATCCCGATGGTCAATGACGCCGAGGTCGAGCAGCTGCTGGAGGCGGCGGTGGCCAACGGCGCGAAGCGGGCCGGTTACGTGCTGCTGCGGCTGCCACTCGAGGTCGCGCCGCTGTTTCGCGAATGGCTGGCAGCCCATCTGCCCGAGCGCGCTGCGCACGTCATGTCACTGGTGCAATCGGCACATGGTGGCCGGGACTACGATGCGCGCTTCGGGCAACGCATGAAGGGGAGTGGTGCCTGGGCTGAACTGCTGCGATCGCGCTTCGCGCTGGCCAGCCGGCGCCTGGGGCTACCCTCGGGCCCGGCACCACCGTTGTGTACCGAATTGTTCCGATCGCACTCACCCGGAGGGCAGCTGCGACTGGAATTGTGATTGCCGGTCGCTTGTGCGGTGAGCAATGGCCCCCGTAAGCTCAAGGGCATGGCTGAGGTCAGTAAACGCATCGCCTGGATTGTCGGCGGCAGTGGACTGGTGGGTTCGCACCTGCTGCCACTGCTGCTCCAGAGCGGTGCCTATGAGCGCGTCGTGGCGCTCTCGCGCCGGCCGCTGCGGCTGGATCACCCGCGGCTCGCCAACCGCATCCTGCGCTTTGAGAATCTGGAGAAGGAACTCGCCTCGCTGGCCTGCACCGATGCCTACTGCTGCCTCGGCAGCACGCTCAAGCAGGCCGGTTCGCGCGAAGCATTCCGGGCCGTGGACTGCGATCTGGTCGTGCGTTTCGCGCGTTATGCGCGCGCGAATGGCGCCGTCAGCCTGGCAGTGGTGTCGGCGATCGGCGCGGACATAGCCGCCAAGAACTTCTATCTGCACGTCAAGGGCGAGACCGAGATTGCGCTGCAGGCGCTGCGCTTCCCGACGACGCATATCTTTCAGCCGAGCCTGCTGCTCGGATCACGGCGCGAACTGCGCGCGGCCGAAGGCATCGCGCGCCTGCTGGCGCCCCTGGTCAGTCCGCTGATGATCGGCAAGCTCAAACCCTATCGCCCGGTCAGCGCCCACCAGGTGGCCGCCGCGATGGCCGGCGCCGTGCTTTCCGGACGGCGCGGCACGCATCGCTATACCTACGCCGAGATCTGCAAACTCGCGGGCAGCGGTGACGACGCGTCCCAAGTGTGACGCAGTCGACACTGGGATAGTCGAGCGCCGCAATTGGTGACCTGGTCGGCGTTGATCGCGACCGACTATCGTTAAATTGGGCTACCCGCAGCCGGATCGCCACGTCCCCAATGTCGCTGACAGACTCTGCTCGTCCCAAATCGATGATCTGGAGGCTGCTGCTGGTCACCGGCGCGATGGCCGTTGCGCTGCTTGCCGGCGGTGTCTGGTCGGGCGCGCAGGCGCTCAACACCAATGCCGATGCCCAGACTCTGCAGCTCGTGGGCGCCCGCAGCCAGAGCGTCGCGGCGCAGATTCGTGCGCGGCTGATGGCCGCCGGCCTGACCGTGCAAGCCGTGACCAGTGTCGATGCCGGCGCCGGGGGCACGGTACTGCAACAGCGCGTGCTGCGCTCAGATGCCATCGGCGGCGTGGTTCTCGGCAGCGCTTCTCCTAGCAGTCCACGCTGGCCGGTCGCGCTGAGCAGCTTCGAGCGGCGGGCTCTGGATGCCGGGCAGACGCTGCTGCGCAGCGCGCCGCGCGGCCCGACGGCCGGGCTCTACCTGATTCACAACACGACCGCGGCCGGCGTGCCGATGATCGCCTTCTTCGAGATCACCGGCGAGTGGCTCTGGCAGGACATGGCGGACATTCCCGGCAGTCATTCGGACATGATCGTGCTCGATGGTGTGGGCAATGTGCTGCGTGCCAGCGCGCCAGTGAACAAGAACTTGCTGCCGGTGCTGATCCAGGAACACGACGGCGCGGCGAGCGACGTCAACCAGCTCGGCCAGCGTTCCTGGCAGGTCGGCGGGCAGGAGTGGCGCGGTGCGTTGACGCGCGTTATTCCGACTGCACTGCATCTGAACAGCGATGCGTGGACTGTGGTCAGCTTCACCTCCTGGCACCCCGGCTCCTATGGCCTCACGCGCGTCGCTGGCGATCTTGCCTACCTGATCGGCCTGAGTTTGATGCTCGCGATGGCCGCGGCCTGGTATCTGCAGGATTGCTGGGAACCGATGCTGCTGGCACTGCGCCGCTCGCTGCGCGATCTGGGCGAAGGGCGCTACGAACCGGTACCGCTGGGCAGCGCCAACGACACGCCACGTCGCGTCGTGGCGGAATTCAATCGCGCGGTCGCGCTGATGGGCGAGCGCGTGCGGGCGCTGGAAAACCTCAACGAGATTGACCGGCTGCTGCTCGAATCGGGTGATCTGGAACACTCCCTGGATGCGGTGCTGTCGCGGGTGCGTCGCATTACCGGTTGCCACGCCGCGGCGCTGGCGCTACTCGATCAGGATGCACCGACGCAGGCGCGCGTTTACGTGGCCGCGGGCGGGACCACCGAGGGCGCGGTGACACGTATCAGCATGGACTCGGAGCTGGTTGAGAATCTCGCCTCGCACGCCTCCGGGCTCACGGTGCTGCGCAGTGAACCGGTGCGCCACAGCTTCCTCGAGCCGCTGCTGCAGCTGGGCGCGGAGTTCTTCTGGCTCTGGCCGGTCAAGTTGCAGGCCTCCGAGCAGGTGGTGGCGATTCTCGCGGTCGGCTACCACAGCGCGCCCGAAGTTCCCCCGGAGCTGGCCAGCTACGGCACCGAATGCGCGGCGCGGCTCGGCGTGGCACTTTCGAACCGCGCCCGCGATGAACTGCTGTACCGACAGGCACATTTTGATGCGCTCACCTCGCTCCCCAACCGCTTGCTGTTCCGCGATCGGCTCGCCCAGGAACTGGCCAGCGCCAGTGTCGGCGTCCTGCGCGGGGCACTGCTGTATGTCGATCTGGATCACTTCAAGCGCGTCAATGACAGCGTCGGGCACACGGCGGGAGACCAGGTACTGACCGTGGTCGCGCAGCGCCTGCGCGCCTGCGTCAAGGACGGCGATACGGTCGCGCGTCTGGGTGGCGATGAATTCACGGTGATCCTGCGCGGTGTGGGCGCACCCGAGGGTGCGCAGCGCGTGGCTGCGCGCATCATTCAGAGTCTCGAGATGCCGGTCAGCGTCGCCGGCCGCGATCATCAGGTGTGCGCCAGCATCGGCATCACGCTGTTCCCGGACGATGGCGGGACGATCGAGGAGCTGATGCGCAATGCCGACCTGGCGATGTACCAGGCCAAGGCCGGCGGGCGTTCACGCGCGGCCTTCTTCGACCGCAAGATGGAGCGCATGCCGAGCGTCGCGGCAGAGAGTGGCCTCTTCAAGGCGCTGCGCAAGCGCGAGTTCTCGCTCTACTACCAGCCGCAGTTTGATGTACGCACCGGATCGCTGGTCGGACTCGAGGCGCTGCTGCGCTGGCAGCCGCCACGCGAACCGATGCGCTATCCGGGCGACTTCGTGCCGGCGGCCGAGCAGAGCGGACTGATTGTCGATATCGGTGCCTGGGTGCTCGAGACCGCCTGCAACCAGCTGGCGATCTGGCGCGAGCAGGGTATCGCGCCCGAGCGCCTGGCGCTCAACGTCTCGGTTTACCAGCTGCGCCAGCAGGAGTTTCCGACGCTGGTGCGACGGGCCCTCGATCGCGTCGGCGTACCACCGGAGATGCTCGAGATCGAACTGACCGAGTCGGTGTTTGCTGATGAGGATGCGCGCGCCTCGCTGCGGCGCCTGGCGGCGCTCGGCGTGCGCCTCTCGCTCGATGATTTTGGCACCGGCTACTCCTCGCTCGGCTACCTGCGCCAGCATCCGGTGCAGGCGATCAAGATTGATCGCTCATTCATTGAAGAGATTCCGCACAGCGTTACCGCGGCGACGCTCGCCGAGACCATCATCAAGATGGCGCACGCGCTCGGCAAGCAGGTGGTTGCCGAAGGCGTCGAGACCAGTGATCAGATGGATTTTCTGCGCGAGCGCAACTGCGATCTCGCCCAGGGCTTTTTCCTCGCGCACCCACGCAGCGCGCCGGATACCACCGAATTGCTCTCGGCGCGCATCGCGGCGGCTCCGAACTCCGACCAGGCGCTCGGCTGAAGCGCGGCCGCCGGCACTGGCAGCGGCCCGCCGGAGCGCGCCGCCAGCTGATTTAACAATACCGCGCGGCAGCATACGCATCCCCGCCCAGATGTGATCTGACTCTCGGAACCTCGGCTTGACCCGCCTGCCAGTAGTGGCACACTGGCCTCGGGAAATTTTCTTTTGGCAAACCTGTCGCAAGGCAGGGACGCAAAGCTTCCGGTCCTGGCATCTAGGGATAGCGGGGTTGCCACGATTGCGCAGCGCACGCTGCCGCCCGTGTCTCCCCGAAGCGCCACCCCGAAGCATTACGTTGGATTGGGGCTATCGGGGAACAGCGCATGCAGTCAGCAATTCCGGCCTCGGGCGAACTAGTGCCTAGCGCCGGCAATAATTTGCCGCGCGGCACAAACGCGTTGCAATTTGTCATTAACCTCAGTGCGTCCACGAGCCCGATGGGGCTGACGCCACCCACGTTACCGGAACTGAAGCGCTTCAAGTTCTTCGTTTCGCGCCGTCGCGAGGACGGGCGCGAGCGATTCCGGCTGCACATGGGCTATTTCAATTCGCAGGAAGAAGCCGAGAAGCTGCTCGAGCTGGTGCGCGAGATTTACCCGGCGGCCTGGGCCGGCGTTGCGCCGGGCCAGAAACTGCATGCCGCGCTGCCGGACGTTGCCCCGCCGCCCGTGGTGGCCGGTCCGGTGGCTGTCACAACCCCCCCTGCCCACGAGACCGCGCCCGCGGCACCTGCAGCTGCGCCGCGGACAGCGGCCCCGGCGACAGATGCCGCGGAGCGCCCCATGGTGCTCAGTCTGGTCGAGGATCTGCCGGTGTCGCGCGTCAGCGCGAAGGCTGCCGAGACGCCGCTGAAGATCGACTCGACGCAGGCCCCGACGCTGCTCGCGCTGCCAGTGCTTGCGCCACCGGTCACGCGGGAGGCGACTGCAAGCAGCGCCGCCGCACAGTCGCTCGACAGTGTGCGTGCAGCGATCGCATCGCTGGATGAACCCAAACCAGCGGCGATTGCAGCGCCACGTGCTGCGGCGCCGATGGCTCCTGCGCCGCGCGCTCCTGCGCCCAGTGTTCCGCCGCCGCGCACCGCCGCCGCCGAAACCTACGATCCTAAATCACTGAGCGCCTCGCAGACCCTGCGCGTGCTCGAGCAGGGCGCGGCGGCACCGGGCGCTGCCCGTCCGACCGCGCGTCCCGAGCCGACGCTGTTTGCTGTGCAGCTGCACTGGTCGGTGCAGCCCATTGATCAATCCAATATTCCGCCACTCGCGATTTTCAGCGCCTACACGCTCTATGGGGCCGAGGGCAACCGCGATGGTCGGCGCTGGTACGGATTGCGCCTGGGCTTCTTCACCGACACGGTCTCGGCGCAGCAGGTCGCAAACTACGTGCGCTCCGAGTTCAAGGCC
>JBEKOK010000177.1:0-8984 GCA_049521875.1 Steroidobacteraceae bacterium | reverse complement strand
GCAGGCAACAGCAGCGGCCAGTCCAAGAATGAAGTAAGTCCAATTCATACGGTTGGTCGGCCTACTCTTCGGGGGCGATCGTCACGCGCAGCCCATCGACTGCTGCGGTGAGCTGGATCTGGCAGGAGAGGCGCGAGTTGTCACGACGCGTGGACAGATCGCGCAGCATGTCCGTTTCATCCGACATCGCGGCCGGTAGCTTGCCGACCCATTCGGGGTCCACATACACATGGCAGGTGGCGCACGAGCACATGCCACCACAGATCGCGGAGATGCCGGCGTCCAGATCGCGCAGCGGCTCCATCAGGACACCGCCCACGGCGACATCGACCTGCTGTTCTGATCCGTTCAAATCGACAACCTTAATCACCGGCATCGCCAAGACTCCTAGGGGGCTGCGAGGAAAAGCGTGCTAGTTTGCCGACCCCGCGCCCGGGACACCAGTGGGCGGCTTCAATCCAGACGCGGCAGTGCGCCTGGGGGTGGCTCCGCGCGCGCGACGTGCCACAGCCAGCTCAGCGCCTGGTAGAGGAAGGTCGCGATCACCAGACGTCCGCGCTGCGCACGCGCGCCTAGTCCAGAAGCGGCCAGCAATTCATCGGCTTGCGCCTGGGCCCCGGGGTAGTAGGCCAGCAGGCACCCCAGATCGAATAACGGGTCGGCCACCTGGGCATATTCCCAGTCAATCAACCACAAGCGCTCGGCATCGATGAGGTTCAGGTGGTTCAGGTCGCCATGAATGATCACTCGCCCGGCGGCATCCTCGGCAAAGCGCTCCTGGGCGGCCGCGACGGCGCTCACGAGTCCGGCAACGGCCGCAGCGAGCGGTTCATCGAGCGCCGGCGCTACGCTCACGTAGGCCTCGGCGATCCGCAGCGGCTCAAATGACGCAGTCCGTGCCGTAAGCTGGTGCAGATGCGCCAGCCGCTCACCGAGGCGGTGCAGTGCACTGCGATCGAGACAGTCGCTCGCCTCCCAGCGCCGACCGTCGATGTATTCGCTGATCATGATGCCGCTGTTCGCATCCCCGGCAATGATCGCAGGTGCCACGCCGGCCCTCGCCGCCTGCGCATGCAGCAGGAATTCACGGCCGCGGTCCACGCCCGGTCGACGCGCCTGCGGGCCATCGATCCGCAGGACAAAGCGCCCCGTCCCGCTGTCAACGCGCCACAGCTGATTGACCGTCCCGCCTTCGAGCGGCGCCACTAGCCGCGGCTTCTGGCCGCCCTCGAGCCCGGGCACGCAGGCGAGCGCGGCCGCCGTTGGGTGCGCTAGGCGCTGGCCTGGGCTTGCGCCCGCTGCAACTTGAGCCATGAGCGATATCCCAAAACGGCCATTACGAGATAACTGAGGAACAGGACTGAAGTCGTTACCAGACCCTGGGAGGCGAACAGAAACACAGAGATCGAGTCCCCGACCATCCAGTAGAACCAGTTCTCGAGCAGGGAGCGGGCCACCATCCAGGTGGCCAGCACGCTGGTCCAGGTGGTCAGCGAATCCAGCAGCGGCCAGCCATCGTTGGTATTCGCACCGAGCCAGCGCGCAGTCGCTGCGCTCACCAATCCAACCACCGTCCAGCCTGCGACGTGCGCCCACCACGGCCAGCGCTTGATGCGGCCACCCTCTTCGCGCTGGTTACGTCCCCAGGTCCACCAGCCATAGGCGGCCATGATCACGTAGAACACCTGCAGCATCGCCTGCATCGGCAGCTTCGCCTGCAGCGACAAGTACACGTATATGAAGGAGCTGGCGGCGCCGGCAATCCATCCCGAGCGACGCCGGTAGATGATCAGCACGACATAGACAAATCCGAGCGCGACGCCGAGCGCCTCAAGCGGCGTCGTATGTCGCGCCGATTCCAGCAGCTGATCGATCAAGAGCTCGTCGCCAGAGGCCCCAGCACCTTCATCACAAACACCGCCTTGCCATGCTCTGCAAAGGTGGCGCGCATCTGCTCACCCAGCAGGCCCATGACGCGCTCGTAGGAGCCGAAGATTTGCGTGCTCATGCTGTTGGTCACGACCCGCAGCTCCGCGTGGCCCTGCAGTCGCGCGATGAATTGCTCGATCACGGGCAAGTAACCCTCACGCAGCGGGTACAGACTCAGTTCGACGCCAATGTCCATGCTCTTTGCTCCCCGGTTTGGATCTGCCGCTCAGTGTGCGCGACCCAGATCGACGCTGAGCGTCAATCCGATCTGGCGCGGATCTGCCAGCTGATAGAAGTTTTGGTTTGGAAAATAGGGTGGGATTAATCCAAAGTAAAAGCCATTTTGCGCATAGTGATCCCCCAGTAGATTGTGAGCCCACAAGCTGATCGTCCATGCTTTGTAGGGATAGCTCAGCCGCAGGTTCGTGAGCGTGTGGGCCGGTGCAATCTGATTGTCACTCGTATAATAGAAGAAGCGATCGACCGCCTGCTCATCAAGACGCGCCGACGCACCGGAGGGCAGATGGTACTCGATCGCGATCGAGGCCTGGTAACCCGGCGCGAAGGCCTGGGCGCGGCCACTCAAGTTGACGCCATTGAAGTTGTAGCCCAGGTAGCGCGTGCGCAGCAGCGCCAGCGTCCCCGAGAGCGTCAGTCGGTTACTTGCCTGGTAGCGCGCCTCGCCTTCGAATCCGGCGTTCTCCCCGTGCGCGGCATTCTGCGTGAAAAACACATAGGTGACCGGATCGTAGGAATAAAGCTGATTGGAGCTGTACACCTGTTCATCCTGGCGGCGCATGTAGAACACATCGGCCTGCCATTGCAGCGCCCGCGAAGGGCTCTGCTGCTTGATGCCGGTTTCCAGATTCCACAGGTACTCGGGCTGAAAACGTCGTTGGTCGGCGGCGATACTCGTGCCGATATTGAAACCCCCCGCCTTGTAGCCGCGCGCGAGCGTCGCATAGAAATGCTCGGAGTCCCCGAGCAGGTGCGACCAGGACAGGTTGCCACCGAGCATGCGATCGAGCGCCTCGGGGAACGGAGCGTCGGCATCGTCGCGGTAGTTGGCCGCTCGCTGCTCCACGCGCAGTCCCATGCTCAGCTGTGAGCGCTCACCAAATTTCTCATCGAGCGAGCCGTAGAGCGCCACATTGGTCGCGCTGTATTCGCTCTGCAGCACATCGCTCCCGGAAACGCTCACCGAATTGTCAAACGGGTTGGGCAGATAGTCGTAGGTCGTGTGCAGCAGATCGGATTCGCTCATGTGCAGCACGTAGGCGCCCATCAGCCAGCGCATGCGCCCGAACAGTTCGTGAGCGTCATCGCCAATAAACCTCAGGTCCTCGGCCTGCGTGCGACGCCCGCGCAGGTCACTCTGGAAGAAGTCATTGGGAGCGTACGGCGCCCACAGCGTGTCGTTACCCCAATCCCCGTCGTAGGAGTAGTTGATGGCTGAATCCGCGGCGGTCGTGACACTGCGTATCTCGCCGAAGCCCACCGCATCATCGGTCAGGCGCAGCGCCACGCCCCGCGAGCGCTGTGCATCGCGGCCGGGCTCATTGGAATAGGTGTTGTAGGTGTTATAGACCGACCAGGCGTCATAGCCATCGTTCAGGTCCACATACATCAGCGTCAGATCCGCGCGCAATTCAGGCGTAATCTGCCAGCGCAGCTTGCCGCGCAGCGTGCCTTCGTCATAGCCATTGGTCGAATCCTGGTGCAGGTAGACGTCGTCGCGAAAACCATCGCTCTGATACTGCTGTGCCGCGATGCGCCAGCCAAAGTCCTGCGAGCCATCACCGACCGCCAGGCCCGCGCTGCCGGTGCCATAGGTGGCGCCGCCCGCCTCGCCGTGCAGATCGAATTGATCACCCGGATCGCGACTGTGTACGGTGATCAGCCCGGCCAGCGCGTTCGCGCCGTAGCTCGTGCCCTGGGGTCCACGGAGGACCTCGACCTGATCGATGTCAAACAGTGTCGCTACGCCGCCGACACCCGAGAAATCGATGTCATCAATCAGAAAGCCGACCGATGGATTGGGCGCACCCTGGTACTGCTCCACCTCGCCAATGCCACGCAGCTGGAAGTAACGCGGCCGCTCGGTGCCCGCAGCCCAGTTCAGGTCCGGCACCAGCATCAGGACATCCTCCAGTTGCTGCTCGCCGCCGACGTGCAGATCCGCAGGACCCAGCACCGTCACGCTGGAGGGCACATCCACGGCGCGCGTGTCGCGCAGCGTCGCGGTCACCACCACCTCCTCAAGCGAGTCCGAGTCGGCGGCCGCAGTCACGCCAGCCAGCGCACTGCCAAGCAGCGCGTATCCCAAGCACCAGTGACGGAGACTCATCGACCTGCTCCCTACGCCGGTATTAACCGGATCAGGTTCAACGGGTTCGCCGGTACGGCCGGCATCTCAGGCTCCGTCTAAATCACTAGAGCCACCCCAAGGTTTGCAGCGCAAACTATCTAGCAGTCCCCCGCGGAATTCAAGCCGGCGCGCGCTAAACTCGCATCATGGAGAGCAGAATCAGGCTGTTTCAGGTTGACGCTTTCACCACCGAGCCCCTGTGCGGCAACCCGGCCGGTGTCGTGCTCGATGCGGACGAGCTATCGAGCGAACAGATGCAGGCGATCGCACGCGAGCTGAACACCTCTGACACGGCCTTTGTACTGCGACCGGATGCAGCGGATCACGACCTGCGTATGCGCTTCTTCACCCCGCGCAAGGAAAGCGGTTTCGTCGCGCACGCGACCGTGGCGACGCATACGGTGCTGGCGGCCTTGGGTGGTCCTCCCAAGCCCCGGCAGAAGCAACACACGGGCATCGTGCAGGTACAGATCGCCCCCGGGTCTCCGCCACTGGTGCAGATAGCGCAGCCGCCCGCGCCGCTGCGCAGCGCACCGGCGCCGCAGCTGATGAACGCGATACTTGCGGCGCTGGGCGTGGCTGAGGACGCATTGGATCCGCAGTGCCCCGCGATGATCGCCGGAACCGCCAGCACGCGCTTGCTGCTGGGTGTGCGTGACAGCGCACAACTGGCGCGGCTGCAGCCGGATCTTGGGCGATTGGCGGAGCTCTCGGCAGCCGCCGACGCCGCCGGTTATTTTTTATACACGCGCCATTCGCAGATCAAAGGCTGCGACACCGAGGCCCGCATGTTCTGCCCTGCGCTCGGCATCAGCGAGGATCCGGTGAGCGGTAATGCCCACGGCATGCTGGGCGCGTATCTGGTGAATCAGCGGCTGCTCAGCGCCCCGTCAGGTCACGCGACGTTTACCGGCGCCCAGGGACATCATCTCAAGCGACCCGGCCGCGTTCAGATCGATGTAACGGTGGCTGCGGACAAGCCCATCCTGGTCACGATCGCAGGACAGGGAGCGATCGTATTCGAAACCCGGCTGGCGCTCGGAACGGCCTTCGCTTCCTAGAGCAGCTGTTCCTGAAGTTCAGCGCGGTAGCGTATGGCACGTTTCTGGTAGGACTCGGCACCGTGGGAAATCATCATTAATTCCTTCTCACCCACGGCGCGCACGACGCGACCGGGTGATCCCATGACGACCGAGCCGTCAGGAATGATCTTGCCAGGGGTCACCAGCGTGCCGGCACCGATCACGCAGTGGCGACCGATGCGCGCGCCATCGAGCACCACGGCACAGTTGCCGATCAGCGACTCATCGGCAATCTCGCAGCCATGCAGCAGTACCTGATGACCCACGGTGACGTTACGGCCGATCAGCGTCGGTAGGTTGTAATCGCAGTGGATGACCGTGCCATCCTGAATGTTACTGCCATCGCCAACGACGATGCATTCATCATCGGCGCGCAGCACGGCATTGAACCAGACGCTGCTCTGTTCGCCCAGGCGCACGTCACCGATCAGCTGCGCCCCCGGCGCGATGTAGAAACTGCTGCCGACCGCGGATAGCTGCAGCCTGCCAAGTGAGTAGATCATGCCGGAGCCTCCATCGCTCTGTGCCTGACGGCAGCGAGTATGCGCCACATCAATGCCGCGAGGCAGCGCACCCCTCAATGGCCAGGAACGAGATCCTTGAGTTGCGGTGCGCCGTGAAGAGTGGTGCCCGGTCCGTTAATGGCACGCATGATCTGATTCGGAAGCGCGGTCTCATCAGCCTGCCCGGCCGAATTGTCCTCACCGGCAGTGAGGATCACCAGATCGAGCGATGGCACCAGCCACAGGTGCCAGGCACCTTCACCGCGCACGAAGAAGGCATCACGCGCTGCGAGGGATTCCTTGCCGCGGGCCGCATTGGCCAGCAGCACCCCAAAACCGCGCTCCTGCTCGCCAATGCGCGGCAACCGCATGCGCGCCACCCAGCCCGCGGGCAGCACCTGCGTTCCCTCATACCGACCATCCTCGATCAGCGCACCGCCCACTCGCATCCAGTCACTCAGTCGTGCAGCGAAGCAGCAATCCGGTCGCGCTGCCTCATCCGCATGCGCCAACAGGAAATGTGCCGGAGCCGCGCGTAGCGGCTGCCAGATCCGCTGCGAGAGGAACTGCTCGTAAGGCAGGTGTGCGGCCTGGGCAATCGCGCCGGCGAGGGTGCGCGCGTCAAAAGGTTTCAGATCCGGCGGACCGATGAGGCCCCTGCTGGTGGCAATGCCAGCCGCCATGGCCGCCAGCACCTGGACGAGCGAACCGGCATCGGGCTCATCGGAGGCCGCCCAGCCCGCACCGTAATACTCGAGCACCAGATGATCGTGGCGCGTCACCAGCAGCGCACCGAGACCCTCACGGCGCGCGAGAGTTCGTACCGCATCGAGCTCTGCCGGATCAAAATGCTCGGCTTCGGGACTGGTTCGCGGCAAGCCACTGCCATCACCTCCTGCGACCGTCACCTGGGGCAGGCTCGGTCTGTGGCAGGCGGCCAGCAGCGCGAGTGTCACGACTGCAATTATTGATGCACACCTCACGCACGAACTCCGCCGCGCCTGTGGCGAAGCGGCCCGCAATAGACCGCTGCGCCGGCTTTGAGCTCAAGTTCGTGACTCGTGTGCACCGGCCATTCCTGGCGGTGATGGCTGACGATGAGGATGGTGGCTCCTTTCGCATGTGCACGCGCGACCCGCGCGCGCAATGCCGCCCGCGTAGGCGCGTCGAGCCCCGCGTAGGGCTCATCGAGCAGCAGGATATCAGGCGCGTGCACCAGCGCGCGCGCAAACAGTACACGACGCAGCTGTCCGTAGGAGAGTTCGCGGGCAGTGCGCTTGATAAGCGTGGCCGCACCGCACTTTGCAAGCGCCTGCAATGCGAGCCGCCGCTCGCGCCGCGAAGGTTGCAGATCGACACCGATGCTTGAGTGCAGGCCCGAGACCACGATGTCAGCCACCGGCAGATAAAGGGCATGCAGACTCTGCAGCTCCGGAGCAATGTAGCCGACCCGGCGCTTGAATTCGCTCAAGGGCACGCCGGGCGCAATGCCCTTCCGTCGCAGCTCGCCCTGACTGGCCACACCCAGATCACCATACAGCGCCCGCAGCAGCGTCGTTTTGCCGCTGCCGTTCGCGCCATGTACCACCCAGCAGTCCCCGGGCGCGACTTCAAAATTCAGCTGGCGCAGCACTGCGCGCTGATCAAGCCACACCCAGGCGTTGCGAAGCAGCAGCAGTGGTTTCGCCCGCTTTCTGCGCGCAACGGGCGTTGCGAGTACCGGCGACGTGGCGGGCGGCGAGCGCCGGTCGCGCGGGCGGATCGGGCCGCACGCGATCAGTTGCCCGCCTTCGAGTCGCGCCAGATGAGTAGCGCTGGCTGGAATATCCTCCGTGCGGTGCGTCGAGAGCACCCAGGGCAGCGTCCGGGTTCGAAGCCCGTGGAGGATCGCGAGCGCCCGGGCCCGGTTCTCTTCATCGAGTCCGTTGAAGGGTTCATCGAGCAGCAGCAGCGCCGGATGCCAGGCGAGTGCACGTGCCAGCAGTACCAGCCGGCGTTGCCCATAGGAGAGCGTGAGAAAGCGCCGGCTGGCCAGTTCACCGATCCTTAGCCGGCGCAGCGGTGCCGACGACCGCGAGCGCCCGATGGTTCCATTCGTAGTGTTCATAGCGGTCCTGACGCTCGGCGCCGAGGTAAGCGATCTCGTCCTTGACCCCATAGGGCTCGCTCAGTCGCTCACCGCGCCATTGATAGGTACGCTGGTCCGCCGGTCCGGGCGTGGGCCAGACATCGCCGGCAAGGATCTTGAGCAGCTGCGTCTTGCCCGCACCGTTGGCGCCCATCAGCACCCAGCGCTCGCCCGGGCGAATACGCCAGCTCAAATCCTTAAGGACGGTGCGTCCGCCGAGTCTTAGGCCCAGATGTCGGATCGATACAGTCAGGGAGCGCGAATTGCGCTTCGGGCGGGCCTGCATGCCTGACAATTGCTCGTTGCGACGACAGGTCGCGAACGATAGCAGACTGGCCCAGCGCGGCCGCGTCCCGTGGCGTCAGGCAAAAAAAAACGCTGCCAACATTCGGCGCCAGTCGCGGGGGGGTGGACGGGCGCTATTGCAGGCAGCGTTGCTGTCGGTCCCAATGTGTAGGACGGCAGTTGCAGACAAATTCGTCCGCTGACCTGTATAAAGCAACCTTCGTGCCAGCGCTTTCAGAACTCGCCGAATCGGGCAGTTTCCATAAATAACAGAAAGTTACCCGCGAATTCTCGAAATCCCAGCTGGCACAAATTGGTGCTCTTGCGTGCAGCGCACCGAGTTGACGCACACTTTGCGTGCACGACACCGCGAGAGCCACGTGTGGCCGCCGGGATTTGGCAGCGCACTACACCTGAGGCGCTTGCGGCGCTCCCCGGTACTTCGATGGGTCCGCCAGGCCACGGCGTTCGGATGACAATCTCAGCAGCACTGGGGCTTAAGGACCTGCCAGACCTGCCATAATTTGCAATTGCTGACGCGCCGGGACTGAACGGAGCAGGCATTAACCAGTCCAACGATCACTAGGGGCTCATGAATACTTCGCTACAGCTGATGCTTGCGGCGCTCTTGAGCACGCCGGTAATGGCACATCATGCCGAGGCGCTGTTCAATCGCTCGCAGACCCAAT